>JACQUA010000257.1 GCA_016210565.1 Chloroflexota bacterium | reverse complement strand
CTCACAGGCCCCGATGGATCGGGGTGGTACCGGTTATTCGCAACCTCGCCTGGAGCAATCAAACCTTTGGCTGCGCCTATGTTCCACATCTCAAGAGACGCTCTGTGTCCAGCCCGAGATGTGGGACACGGTCAGTTTCGCAAAGGGGGATAGAGGGGGATTTTCCCTGGCGGCAAAAAGGCCTTTTTGAATCCCCCTTAATCCCCCTTTGCCAAAGGGGGAAGTTCGCGAATCCCGCTTGATCCCCCTTTTCCAAAGGGGGAGAAGATGGTGAATCCCCCTGGGTCCCCCTTTTTCAAAGGGGGAGAGTCTTAGATGAACAGGGGCGCCAGTACCAGGGTGATGGTGCTCAGCAGTTTGACCAGCACGTGCAACGAGGGTCCGGCAGTGTCTTTGAAGGGGTCGCCGACGGTATCGCCCACCACTGCGGCCGCATGGGTCGGCGTTCCTTTGCCGAGAACGTTACCGTTTTCGTCCTTGTATTCCCCGGATTCAATCAGTTTCTTGGCGTTGTCCCAGGCGCCGCCGGCGTTGTTCATGAAGCTGGCCATCATGATGCCGCCGATGGTGCCCACCATCAGGACGGCGGCGACGGCCATAGCAGCGTCGTAGCCGGGGATGAAACGGAAGATCACGCCTATAGCCACCGGCGTGCCGACGGCAAGGATTCCCGGCGCCATCATTTCCTTGATACCGGCGCGGGCGGTGATGTCGACGGCCCTGGCATAGTCGGGCTTGGAGGTGCCTTTCATGATGCCGGGGTCGGCCCGGAACTGCCGGCGGACTTCTTCGATAATCTTACTGGCGGTGTTGCCGACGGCCCGGATGGCCATGGAGGAGAACAGGAAGACCAGCATCACGGCCAGCATGGCGCCGATGAATACCTCCGGCCGTGCTATGTTGACTATATCATAAGTCTTTTTTCCTGCCAGGAATTCCTCTCCGTACTTCAAAAAGCCGACTTTTTCCAGGTAAGCCTGGAAGAGGAGGAAAGCGGCCAGCCCGGCGGAAACCATGGCGTAGCCCTTGGTCAGGGCCTTGGTGGTGTTGCCGACGGCATCCAGCTTGTCGGTCACGGCGCGGACCTTGCCGCCCACGCCTGCCATTTCGATAATACCGTTGGCATTGTCCGTGATCGGTCCGAAGGTGTCCATGGCCAGGACGTAGGAGCAGGTCATAAGCATTCCCATGGTCGCCACGGCCGTGCCGAAGGCGCCGCCTCCGGCGATCCCGGTCATGCTGCCCATCCAGTAGGAAAGCAGCAGTGACACGCCGATGATGACGGCAGTGGCGAGAGTGGTTTCGAAACCGACCGCGCAGCCGGCCACCATGTTGGTAGCGGGCCCTGTCCTTGAGGCTTTAGCAATGGACTGCACCGGGCGGTACTGGGGTTCCGTGTAATACTGGGTGACGTACACGATGACGACGCTGGTGAGAATTCCCACGACGCCGGCTGCGAAGAGCCACATATTGTCCAGCATGAACTTGATGCCAAAGAACATGCCGACGATGGAAAGCGCTATGGCCACGAAATAACCGCGGTTCAGCGCATTCATCGGGTTCTCGTTCTCCTTGCCCTTGACTGCCAGGATACCGATCAAGCTGGCTATGAGACCGAAGGCCCGGACGACCAGTGGGAAGAGGATCCAGGCAGGATTCTTGGTGATGGCGAAAACGGCCACACCGAGTATCATGGCGCCGATGTTTTCGGCGGCAGTCGATTCAAAAAGGTCGGCGCCGCGGCCGGCGCAGTCGCCCACATTGTCGCCTACCAGGTCGGCGATAACGGCGGCGTTGCGCGGGTCGTCTTCGGGGATGCCCGCTTCCACCTTGCCCACCAGGTCGGCGCCCATGTCAGCGGCCTTGGTATAGATACCGCCGCCGAGCTGAGCAAAGAGGGCGACGAAGCTGGCGCCGAACCCGAAGCCCACAATGAGGAAAGGCGCTATGTCGGGCCGGGTGGCGCCGCCGAAGGCGTAGAACATCACGGTAACGCCCAGGAGGCTTAAGGCCACAATAAGGAATCCTGACACGGAACCGCCCCTGAGGGCGACGGCAATGGCCTCCTTAAGGCCGCCTTTTTGAGCCGCGGCGGCGCAACGGACGTTGGATTTCACCGATATGTACATACCGATAAAACCGGAGATGCTGGAACAGAAAGCGCCGGCCAAGAAGGCCACCCCGGTGCGCCAGGCGATGCCCCAGGGGGTCATGTCAGGTATGCCTTCCGCTCCGCGGAGTAACCCCACCAGGGCAGCTACCACTACGGCTACACCGAGGGACAACATGGCAATAGTGCTATATTGCCGCTTGAGGAAGGCCATCGCCCCTTCCAGTATTATGCCCCCGATTTCCTGCATCTTCTCGCTACCGGGGTCCCGGTTCAGCACGTCCCTGACCATGAGCAGGGCGAAGATGATCGCGATGAGGCCGGCAGCGACGGGAACCAGCCAGATAATTCCCATAAAGTGTACCTCCTTTTGCAAGACCAAAATTCAAAAGTCAAAATGACAAACGAGGCTGTCTTCCGACCGTCAACGACTACCGGCTTTCAGCTATCAGCCGTTTGCAGACTGCCGAAAGCTGGCTTTCATTTTGCATCTTGGTATTTGAAGTTGCTTAAAGTCGTGGGGATACAGGGAAAGATAAATCCGATGGTCGCCTTTCAGAATCGGGAAAGTGTACCAGATTTGATGGCCGGCCGTCAAGGTGCGGTGAGGGTTGCCCCTGCAACTCAGACACTGGCAGAAGCCTTCGGTTTCCGTAGCGACAGGGCTTGTCCCTGTCGTGCCTGGCTGACCTCCGCGGTTCGATATCCGCTCCGCTTTGCGGGAGTCCCGATGCGTCGGGACAAGGGTATCGCTACGGGTTTTCCAGTGTCTGAGTTGCAGTCGCCCGGGTATGTTGGCTGCGCCTGCATGGCGCGACGCCGGCAACCATATGTCAATATCAGCCTGTTTGGCGCAGGGCATCAGGTTGGTCTGGAGGCACGCTTTACCCACTGTACTTAGATCCTGCCCCCCTAAACTACCTAAGGATTCCCCCGCAGAATTAGGTGAGTCTACGTATGGTTTGATGACGGCATTCCGGATAATATTTTATGCAGGCGAGTGGGCGATTTATGTAAGTGGTCGCCTGACACATCACAACGGTCCCGTTTTGGGTATGCTATCTGCGGGCTTCACTTCGTCGCGCTCCCGCGGGCCAAAGGTCTGACTGCTGTGCGGACTCTCCTCGCAAACCGCAACATCGCAGCCCCGCCCGGCCAGGCGCGATTCCGGACAACGGGTAAAAAGAGCGGGGTGGTTTGCTGGATAACTGAAGAATCTTTCTTGAAAGGAGGAACAAGGAAAGAATAGAACAGCCGGCTGTCGGCTCTACCGGGCTAACCAACCAAAACGTTCAAAAACTATTCAGAGAAAGGACAGAATGCGCAAACACCTCACAATACCAGTGGTTACCAGGCTATTCCTTGCGGCTTGCATCGTTGCTCTGGGGCTGTTCGGGACTTCGGGCAGCATGAGCGCCAAGCCGAAATATCACGGCAAAGACACTTTCTTCCTGACCGACGACCCGGGCAACTGGTTCACCGGCGAAAACTCGGGGACTCCGGTCATAATAGCGGAGGTCGGGGAGCGGGTCCAGTTCGACCGGGGGACCCGCACCGGAACGGAACACACGGTAACCCTGTTGATCAAGCCAACAGGGTCGGCGCTGGCGGTGGATCAGGACGATGCCGGGAACGGGATGATCAATGCCACGTTTGATCGGCCGGGCGTGTACCTGTTTGTCTGCAAGGTCCATCCCTACATGACGGGCGTTGTAGCCATCAAAGATGCGCAGGGGGCTATCCCGGACGTCACTGCCCAGGAGTTACCCTTCATCGGCCACCTGGGAGTGAACTCCCTGCCGGCCGCCGTCGTCCTCTCGGTCCTCACCACCATAGCCCCCACCGACGCCGACAAGGCCGCCAAATGGGACATCTTCACCGCGGCCAATCAGATCAATCCGGCAGTACCCGGGGTGGGTGAAGTGTGGGTTGATACTCAGTTCGAGAGAGTGCCGGGCCAGACCGATAATCATGGCATACCCAAGCCAGGCACTATCACCGTGGTGGACGCCGCCACGTTCACGGTGGAGCGGGAAATAAATGGGCTCGACCCTCAGGCGGAGAAGAAATGGAACAACCCCCATAATATGTGGGCCAATACCAGTCTCAGCACGGTATACAACAGCAACTGGTTCGGCCAGACGTTGAACAAGATCGACCGTGCCACCGGCGACATCCTGAACACCGTCACCACCGGCCAGGCGCCCACCCACATCGTGACTATCCCCAACGAAGCCTCCCAGCAGTTCGGGGTGCTGACCAACCCGCTCAGCGCCGACCAGAACATGGTGAAACTCAGAGATCAGGGAGATCTCAAGGTAATCGACCATTTCCCCACGGGCGAGGGCCTTAACCATCCCCACGGCCACTGGATAACGGCCAACGGCGCCAAGATTGTGGTCCCCAATGTCTTTAAGGGCCTGGGGGTGGCCGGTTCCATCTCCATCCTGGACGCTGAGACGGGGAAGGTCCTCACCGAGATCAGGCAACAGCCGGTGGGTCTCCCTTCGGCGCTGCTGCTGCCCATTGCCGCCGGCATCAAATCAAATAGCAAGGCCTACGTTTCGAATGCCGCCAGCGGTCAGGTCAGCGTGATCGACATGACCACCATGCAAATCACCAAGAATATCCCGGTCACCTTCACCCCCAACGGGCAGCAGGGACCGCAATTCACCATCTTTGATACCCTGCAGGTACCCATTCAGCCACCGGTGAGTCCTGACGGGAGGTTCGTTGCTGTTGCGGTGCTATCGCTTACAACAGTGGACCGCGCTCCCACAGGGTCAGCGGACCATGTGGCCATCATCGACACTGCCACCGACACGGTGGTTAAATTCCTGCCCACCCCGGCAGGAACCCACGGGGCCAACTGGGGCGCCAAGCTCGGTGGGGGATACTACGCCTACGTCGCCAACCAGTTCTCCAACGCCATGACCGTCGTCGACCCTGATCCGAACAATGACGGCAATGGCGCTGATGCGGCCGTGGTCGGCCGGATAATACTGGCCAATGGCAGCGCCGGCGCTGGAGTGACCGACGGTACGGGCGGCCAGGGCATCAAGCCGTTGCCCACTATGTACGACGGCTGGATCCAGGACACAGTGGCTTTGTCCGGGACGGGCCAGCTCTCCGCCGAAGTCCAGGGCTGGATCGACGCCCTGACCTCTTCCCAGAAGAACCCCTCAGGGTTTTGAAATTGCTGACTACAAATTAGAGAATGCGGATTCCAGATTACCGATTGCAGATTGAAGACTTAACAATGGGTCCCCGGATGGTGTTTGATTTTCTGCTGTGAGCAATCGGCAGGTGAAGCGGCGGATGGAGGTTGCGAGGTAAGTTCACCCTGACCCTCTCCGGACGGAGAGGGTCAGGGGCTGTCGCGAAACCAGTCCGTACGGGAGGTGGGGTTACCTGCGTATTCTCCGCAGCGCTATGGCGAGAGGTGTGTGAATCTCCTGGCAGCCTTAGAAAGTCGGGGAACCGTGCCAAGTTTGACGGCCAGCCGTCAAGACGGTGTGCCCGTCCCCAAATAGCGGTGGATCCTTAGTGTGGTTGTTATCGCCCGGGAGGCTCAGCGCTACGAAACCGACCTCAGGTCTGTGCAAACGATGTCGGGAAGACAGCCTTCACCTGGGGCAAGCGCCGGAAATTGGGACGTTACTTGGGAACCGGGGCGAGCCCCGATGTCCCTTCGGGGCTCGCCGCACAAGTTTGATCTGACTGAAGGCACAACCTGGAGCCTGACCTGGGTTAGTTACCGCCTGGGCCAAAGAGCGACGGGGGAAGGCCGTGTCCGCGATTGTCGCCAAGATTCCGAGAAATGTTGTTGTTATCTCCGAGATTGCCGGGAGTCAAATCTATTTGGTTGGCCGTGCCCCGAAGGTCGTTGAAGCCAATGGCGTTGCCAAATACGACAGGTGTCGCGGCCGGGTCGTCCCTGGTGTCGGTCAGCTCGATTGCCACTACGTCGACAAGTGTGGCGTTGTTACTTACCATGCTGATGTGGTTCTGGACGACTCGATTGTTCTTGATCTCCTTGGCGCCGGCGCTGCCCCAGCGGAAGTCAGCATAGAGCACGATGCCACTGCCGTTGTATCCGCCCTTTTCCTTGCCGGGATCGGAATACCAGCCGCCCACGTACAGTGTCCCGCTGATCTTGTTGTGGGAGACCACATTGGTCTCCACGGTCTTTCCGGTGTAGTCGCCGAGGAGAACCCCGATACCACCGCCATTTCTTGTCTTCAGGTCGACGATATTGTTGTGCCTGATGGTCCAGGCGCTCCCCCTCCAGTTGGAAATGGCCTGAACTGATCCCAGGAATGTGTTATGTTCAATGGTGACGTTGTTGACGGCGGCTCCATTCATAATCGAAAGGTCGGTCTTAAAAGTCAGGTGGCTTATCGTCGTTCCACCGGAACCGGCTAGCAGGCGAAACCCCTGTGTTTGACCTGACCCGTGCAGCGGACCGGAATTGATCACGGCGCCATCGAGACCCTTTATCTCGAGTCTCTTGGTCACCAGAGCGCCCGCTTGGGGTCCGGGGCCAACCAGTATGGTATCTCCGTTGACGACGCTGGGGGAATTGATGGCCGCCTGGATCGTCGGGTAATCCCCCGGCACGTTAATGGTAGCTGCTCTGGCGGGGGTTGCCGGAATAAGGCTAAAGCTCAAGACGAGCAGCAGCGCGAGGAAGGCATTGAGCATTCTCGTTTTCATCTTTTTTCCTTTCCTTATTGTAATCAGTTCGGCTACCGGTCGGTTGTATTGGATACCCGGCTCCGCCCGGGCTTCTCTTCTTGACACAGCAAGGTCTTTTGGCATCACCTCCTTCCGCTAATTGCAGCTAGCGAGATCTGCGCTGCTGCCCTTTTCCCAGGATTTTGAACGGTCTTTTGTGCGGATTCTCTGGTGGCTGACTCGACAGGACACGAATGCGGGGTGCGGCAGGCAACTTGGGCTTTCTTCAACTGGTTGATAGGAGGGGTCAATTGACTGCTCACTGTCCCGCCGACTAACAGCACACAGAACAGCCAAGGTACTACCAACTGTATTATACCACCGTTGTCAAGGTGCAATTCAGATACCTGCAACTCGGACAGTGGCAGAAACGTTGAGTGCTCCGTAGCGACAGGGCTTGCCCCTGTCGTGCCCGGTTGACTGCCAGGGTTCGACACCTGCAAGGGGTGTCGCTACAGGCTGCGCGCAGGCTAAAGACCTGCGGCTACAGTCCGTCAAGGATGCGCCGGATGTGGCTCAGACCATGGAGGGCGTCTTCGATGGAGTGGTTCTCCGCCACGAGCATGCCCCGGTAGTCATTTTCCCGGAGGAGGCGGCAGACCTCTCGCCAGTTGATGCTTCCCTTCCCCGCGGGCAAGTGCTGGTCGTGCTGGCCCATGTTGTCGTGGATATGGACGTGGTGGATGCGGGGCTGGTGGCGTATGAAGTTGGGTATGTCTCCGGTTATCGAAGCATGGCCGATGTCCAGGCAGGTGGGCACTTCGTCATGTCCCTCCAGAACCCCGCTGATCTTCTCCACCGTGTTGAACAGGTCGTACTGTCCCACGCCATTCTCCACCACCACCTCGATCCCCAGGTCCTTTCCCTTCTGCACCAGCGTTGCTACCGAGGAGGCGGCTATCCTGCGGGCGTCGTCCGGGTAGGAGTAGCTGAAGATAGTGGGGACCGCGGCGTGCATTACCTCCACCACGGCACCGATTTCCGCCGCCCGGCAGATGGATTCCTCCAGTATTCCGATAAACGTTGCCCTCAAGGAAGGGTCGGATTCGGACAGGTTGATGCTGGAAAAAGGGGCGTGAACCGAAAACTGAATACCACCGGCGGAAAGCGCTTTCAGTTCCCGGACCAGCTTTGAGTCCAGGCGGTGATAGCCGTCATCCATGATTTCCCAGTTCTTGATCGAGGGGTTCTCCCTGATAAGCCGGGGGATGCTGGCGTCACGCTGGCGGTAGAGGCAGAGGGTAGAAACGGCTAGTCGCACGGCAAATGACGAATGTCTGGCCGTCATTGCGAACGAAGCGAAGCAACCCCCCGGTTGGCTGGTCATCCCGGAGATTGCTTCGTCCCGACGAAGTAGGGGCTCGCAATGACGGGCGTTCAGGATGCTTTCAGTTTTTTGACCACAGCTTCGAGGAGCTGTTCGATTTCCCTGGCGGTCTCTTCGTAAGCCTCCGGGGAGGAGGTCCACTGGGGGTCGGAGACCTCGCACTTCGAGCCGGCGTACTCGTTGAGAGTAAAGACTTTGCCCCGGGCAAAGGGGAATTTGGCCAGGAGGTCCTGCTTATCTTTGGCTGTCATCGCCAGGACGAGGTCATAATATTTGACGGTGTCTTCGTAGATTTGTTTGGCGCGGTGGTTTTCCAGGCTGAGTCCACGGGCTTTGGCCACGTCCCGCGCCAGCCGGGTGGCGGGGTGGCCGCCCGAGCCGCTGATGCCTGCGGAGTCGATGTCCAGTTTTGCCTGGCTGAGCTCCGGGTCTCTGGCGACCATGCCTTTGAATAGAACGGCGGCCAGGGGGCTGCGCACCTGGTTGCCGTGGCAGACAAAAAGAATACTCTGGGGTCTGGCCATGTTGGAAACCCTCCTGCGAATTCGGCTGCGGCGACTATAAATGTACCAGACGGAAACGGGGGAGTCAAGAGTCCGTAGCGACACCCCTTGCGGGTGTCGAAGGCCGGATTGTCTGCCAGCCAGCAACGTAGGGTGGGTGAAGCGAGCAGACACGTCATCCGCTGTTGGACGGGCGTGCCTCGGCAAGACGTATATGTCGGCATCCCTCCGGGCCGCGAGCGCAACCCACCATAGGACGGGGATGTGGTGGGTTCCGCGGCCGTTACCGGGCATGGTGTTCCTACAGGTGGTGCGGTCCGGGTGCCACACCCACCCTACAGTGGACTCAAGACTCAAGACCCAAGACTCTTGACCGGCGCCAGTGGAAAAGGCCCAGGCCGCCCACCAGGGCCAGCCCGATGAGGTCGGTAATCAGGCCCGGGAATATCAGCAACACGCCGCCGGCGAATAGCAGTCCCCTGGCAACGGGCCCTATCTTTCTGAAGAGGTAGCCCTCCAGACCCGCGGCCAGTCCCAGGCATCCCAGGAGGCTGGAAGGCACCGCCATGGCTATTTCAGCGAGGTTTCCCCGGAGAATAATAGCCGGCGAGTAGACAAAGAAGAAAGGCATAATGTAGGCCACCGCGGCCAGGCGGGTAGACTGCCATCCGGTCTTCATCGGGTCGGCCCCGGCGATAGCGGCGGCAACATAGGCGGCCACGCATACCGGGGGCGTCAGGAAGGAAAGCATGCCGAAATAGAATATGAAAAGATGGGCCGCCATGGGGGATACGCCGGCGGCCACGATGGCAGGGGCTACCAGCGTGGCCAGGATTATGTAGATGGCCACGGCCCCGGTCCCCATGCCCATGATGAATGCCAGGAGCGTGGTCCAAAGGAGCATGACCAGCAGGTTGCCGGCGGAAAGGGTCATCAGAAGCGGGGATATATTGCCGGCCAGACCGGTAAGGTAAACGCTGGCGGTGATCATTCCCACCGCGGCCGTCACTGCCGCCAGCATCAGCATGCCCCTTCCGGCTTTGTCGAAACAAACGGCAATCTTCCTTATGTCCAGCCGGGTGTCTTTCCGGAGCAGGCTCAGGGCGATCAAAAAGACGATGGAATAGACTGCCGCCCTCTCGGCGGAGATTCTCCACACGGCCAGCAAAAAGACGAGGATGACAGGGGGCAAAAGGTGGAGCCACCCCTTCAGGGCGGTCTGTTTCAGGGAAGGCAGGCTTTCTCTCGAAATGCCCATGAGCCCGATCCTGGCGGCCCGGAAATCAACCTGGAGGAAAATGGCGAAGTAATAAAGCACGGCGGGCAGGGCGGCGGCGATGGCGATCTCCAGATAAGGCACGCCGAGGAAACCGGCCATGATGAAGGCCACCACACCCATGACCGGGGGCATCAGAGAACCGCCGGTGGACGAGGCCGCCTCCACCGCCCCGGCGAAGACCGGCGGGTAGCCCACTTTCTTCATCATCGGGATGGTGAAGGTGCCGGTGGCCAGCACATTGGCTACCGGGCTGCCGCTGATGGTGCCGAAGAGGCCGCTGGAGACCACGGCAACTTTGGCCGGGCCGCCCCGGACATGGCCGAAAAGGGCGAAGGCGCCATCGATGAATGTCTTGCCCGCGCCGGTCATGCTGAAAAACTCTCCGAACAGGATGAACATGGCAGCGATGCGGGCGATGGTCTGCAGGGGCACCCCGAAAATGCCGGTGATGCCGAGATAAAACTCCTGGGTGACTCTGCCTATGCTGTATCCTTTCCCCATGAGGAGGCCGGGCATCTTGTCTGAGACCAGGGGGTACAGGATGAATAGAATCACCAGGATCGAGACGGTCGGGCCCACGGTCCGGCGGGTGGCTTCAAGGATAGCGACAATGGCGGCGCCGGCCAGCGCGATTTCGGCAAGGGTGGCTTCGTTGTACAACTCATATTCCACCCGTCCCCAGAAAAAAAACAGGTAGAGCATGCTGGCGGCGCTGAAGACTATGAGAACATAGTCGTACCAGGCCGGCCGGACCATTCCTTTGCGGGCAGGCGCTAGCAGGAATGTCAGTAGCAAGGCAAAGAACAGGAACAGCGCCAGATGCTGGCCGGGGAAGAAGAAAGGCCTGATAGCGGGGATGATGGTGTAGCCGGAGACCTCGACGGGGGTCAGGGACGAAATGTACCCGGGGACGTCCATGACGGCGACAACGGCCCACGCCATCAGGGTGATGGACAGGATGGAGATGATTATCGAGACGGGGCCTTTATGCCGGTATTGGAGGGCTTCCATAGAGATTAGAAGATTGGAAGAGAGAATCCAGAATTCAGAAGCCAGAATCCAGTACTAATCTGCCATGTGCCTGCGGCGCGCCACGAACGACGAGAATGGCTTCCCGCCTGTCATTCTGAGCCAAGCGAGCGTAGCGAGCGCAGTCGAAGAATCCTTCGGGTGGGGGAGAGTAAAGACCCTTCGACTTCGCTCAGGGTGACATCTTAGTAGCAAAGAGTACCGAAGCCATTCCGGCTTCTGGCTACTGGCTTCTGGATTCTCTATCATCCATCCCCATAGCATCACACAAGCGGTCGAGCTGGTCCTGGCTGAGAAGATCTGATGGCCTGGCCAGGCCGCCGGCCTGGCCTCTCTTGCGGAGACCTTCCCGGCATTCCTTCTTCTCCGGACCGGCGAGCCAGTTGCGGCAGGCCTCCGGCTTGAAGTCGTGGATGGCGCAGCCCGCCAGCCCGTTTTCGAATCTCAGGAAGGCGCAGGCCCCGTCCTCGGGGCGTATCAGGTAATAGTCGTCCTTGAGGGGATACCGCTGCAGATAGGTCTCAAAAAAGGTGGCATAATCAATGCCCATCCGCTGAGCGATGGCGGCGGCCTCCCCGGAGTTGATAGGTGCTTGCCATTTGGTGCAGCAGACGCCGCAGCGGAGGCATGGCATTTCGCCGGGCGTCTTGAAGCCGTATCCCGGAGGGTAGTCGACCTGGCGGCCATCACCCGTTGTCAGCCTTACCCGCATGTTCTTGTTCAAACTTACTCCACCTGTCTGATCTAACGCACCCATGTTACATCAAACAGGCGGGATTGGGCAACATCAACGGGAATGACGAATGACCGGTACCGCAGGCCACCGTGCCTGCGAGGGCCCGTTGCACGCCCCGTCTGGGTCCAGCCATGTAGGGTGGGTTAAGCGCAACGGGTGGAGTGGATTGAAGTGGTTGCGCGAACCCACCGTTTCCCGGTTGCCGATAATCCATCTGTCTGTCACAGGCACGGTGGCCTGTGGTACCCAGGGCGTGGGCGCGTCGCGACGCGCCCCTACGGGGTGCGGTGGGCAGAAAGGTATTTGCCGCGGAGCTCGCGGGAAAGGCCGGCCAGGGTTTCCAGGGCCAGCTCGCAGGCGTCCAGGCCCAAAGACGACAGCCCGCAGGAGGGGGTGACCAGCGAACGCGCCAGCAACTTGCGGAAAGGAATTCCCTTCCGGGCCAGGGGAGCGATGACGTCATCGAGGCGGTCGCGGAGGCTGGCCACGCTTTCCTTCTTCAGCGAGGCTTCGTCATTGGGGACGATGCCCCAGGCAACAATGCCGTCCCGGTCCAGGAACTTCTTGATTTCTTCGGGATAGAGGTTGAACGAGGTGGCATAGTTGTAAACATCGGGGTTGACGATGTTCACGGAAGTGGCCAAAAGCACCGACCAGTCCGTGTTGGCGCAGCAGTGGATGCCTTTGAGGCAGCCCCGCAGACCGCCCAAGACCTCCTCGAGAAGGCTGATAACCTTTTCCCTGGTCAACGAGATGTAGGCCGAGCCGTAGGCGCTCATGAATGGTTCGTCGAGGGTGATGATATGCTGCCGGGCGGCGGGCCGCAGAAAGGCCAG
Source organism: Chloroflexota bacterium (assembly GCA_016210565.1). Lineage (GTDB taxonomy): Bacteria > Chloroflexota > Dehalococcoidia > JACQUA01 > JACQUA01 > JACQUA01. The sequence goes on along the minus strand of JACQUA010000257.1, from coordinate 13,362 downwards.
TTGCCAGGCGGCTTTGAGCCGCAGGTGTTTGGCCAGGGCGTCGCCCAGGGCGTCATCGTAGAGCACCGGGCGCTTCTGTTGATCGGTCACGGTGAGGCCCCAGCTAACCGGCCCGGTGACCTGGCCCTTGACGGCCGTGGGCGCGGTGGCTGCCGCTTTGATCTCCCGCAGCAGGGCATAGAGACCGGCGGCGTAGCCTTCGCTTATCTTCCACGCGTCGGGCCTGTTGTCCACGTAGGCCTGGTACAGCCTTTCTAGGGATTTATCCGTTGCCGCCGGGGGGTCGATGTAAAACCGGTCATCTTCCACGATAAAGCCGGGGAAGCCCTCGCTGTACTGGACGTACATGTTTTCTTTGAAGGACCGGGCAGGCAACTGGGGCCAGGCGGGGATGTCCGGCAGGAACCGGAGGACCATCTGAGAGGCGGCCTCCGGGCTGGCCTGCGGCATGCTGCCTACGGCGGTGGCGAGGCAAAGGGGTTCAAACATGGCGGTCATCGGCGTAGAAGAACTAATACAAAGGCACCAGTATTAATGCAAGGAATGGTGCAGAATAACCTGTCATTGCGAGGAATCCCGACGTGTCGGGATGACGAAGCAATCCCCTCCGCTGTGCCAGAGTCCGCTCCGTTCCGAGAGCTCCGACGCGTCGGGACAAGGCGGACCAGTTGGCTAGACATCCAGGGGATTGCTTCGCTTCGCTCGCAATGACAGGCCATTTTCATCGATACGGCGTTCGTGAGGCCCATCGAAGATATCTTAGTATATCACGCGGCAATTATCCTTGCGCTTGATTTAGCGCATCTGCATTATGTCCATGAGTTCGGTAACGTCTTCGAGGGAATCCAGTTTGGATACCAGCTCGATGACCCGCTCAACATCCTAGGGGCTGGCGCCGGCGACCAGGGCTTGAAGTCCAGCAAGCCGGCTTTGGCCAATCCCACCACGTCTTCGTAGATGTCCATGTCGCGACGCGCCGGATCAGACGTCGATGCCCCACTCCTGCTTGCACCGGCCGATATTGGGGCCATCCAGAAAACCGCGGTCCAGGATGAGCAGCTTGATGATGCCCTTGCCGTGAAACTGGACGAACTGTTCCACCATCCGGTACAGAAGGGGGCATTCGTTGTCCTTCCCGGGGACCACGGCCACGGCGGCATAGATGAAGAACTCTCGCTTCCGGTTGGTATGAATCAGGGTGATGAGCTTATAACAGCGCCGGACGGACGCATGATCCGGGTTAATGCTTTTGTTCCGGGCTGGAGACCGGGAAGTATTTTCCCAGCAGAAGCGACAGGTCTCGCTTCACCTGCTCCGGCATCATATCTGGCGCTGTGACAATGGCGGTCTTGAGCGCCTCGGCGCAGGAGCAATCGCGCCTACCGGGGATAGCCGCGGCGGCGGCGCTGATGATCCTCCTGGCGTTGGCCACGTTTTGCTGCATGGTGGCCAGCACCACGCCGATGGTCACCGGCTCACAGGTCTCATGCCAGCAATCATAGTCGGTCACCAGGGCCAGGGAAGCGTAGCAGATTTCGGCCTCCCGGGCCAGCTTCGCTTCAGGCAGGACGGTCATGCCGATGAGGCTGGCCCCCCAGGAGCGGTACAAGTTGGATTCGGCCCTGGTGGAAAACTGGGGCCCTTCCATGACGACGAAGTCGCCGCCCTTATGGGTCTTCACGCCCTGGCCGGCAGCCGCCCGGTAGAGAATGTCGCTCAAGATGGGACAGAAGGGGTCGCTGAACGCGACGTGGGCCACGATCCCGCGGCCGAAAAAGGTGCTCTCGCGCTTGACTGTCCGGTCTATCAACTGGTCGGGGACGACCATTTCCCCGGGGTGGATTTCTTCTTTCAGGCTGCCGGCGGAGTTGATGGAAATGATCCATTCCACGCCGATGGATTTCAGGGCGTAGACGTTGGCCCTGGTGGGAAGCTCCGAGGGAATGATCCGGTGGCCCTTCCCGTGGCGCGGCAGGAAGGCGATCTTCTTGCCTCCCAGGAGTCCGACCGTTATCTTGTCGCTGGGCTTGCCGAAAGGGGTATTTACCTCTAGTTCCTGTATGTTGGTGAGACCTTCTATTTCGTAGAGGCCGGAGCCGCCGATAACACCGATGGTCGCGTTCATTGAGTTCATTGAGTTCCTTGAGTTCATTGGGTTATTGATTTGAGTTCCTTCCCCCTTTCTCAAAGGGGGAGAAGGTTTGTGGATCCGCTTACGTCTTCGCTGGCTGCGCCGGCGGGGCCGGTTGGGCCGGGGCAGGGTTGACCAGGTCCTTTCCCAGGGTATTGGGGAATGTCTCCGCCAGGTCGCTCACCTTCCAGCGGCCCGCGGCAAAGATGGACTTTTTCGCCTGGGGCATGGACCAGTGGGTGATTTCGTTGCCGCAGGCGAAGAACACCTGCCCGTTGACGTTGGCCGCGGCGTCACTGGCCAGATAAACTACCAGGGGGGCGACGTCGTCGGGCGGCGGAAGCTCGATCTCGCCGAGCTGCACCTGGGACTGGATGCCGCTGGCAGCCCTTTTGTCTTTGGACGCGGCGACTTCGGTAGTGGCGGAGAAGCGTGTGGCGGCCAGGGGCATGAAGGCGTTGCAGGTTACCCCGTAGCGGCCCATTTCCCGGGCCACGGTCATGGTAAGGCCGATAAGCCCGGCTTTGGCGGAGCTATAGTTGGACTGGCCGGGGTTGCCGAAGGCGACCCGGGAGGAAGTGTTGATGATGCGCCCGAACCTCTGCTGCCGCATCACGGCGCAGGCGTGGCGGGAAGTATTCCAACTGCCTTTGAGATGGACGGCGATGACCGCGTCGAATTCCTCTTCCGCCATATTCCAGATCATGCGGTCGCGCAGGTTGCCCGCCAGGTTGACCAGGATGTCTATCTTGCCGTATTTCTGGACGCAGGCCTGGATGAGCCTCTCGGCGGCGGCGAAATTGACGATGGAATCGTAGTTGGAAATGGCTTCGCCGCCCCTCTTGCGCACCTCTTCCGCGGTCTGGTCGGCGGGAGAAGTGGAAGCACCAGAGCCGTCCTTGGCCCCGCCGATGTCATTGATTACCAGCTTGGCTCCCTCTTCGGCCATGAGGACGGCGATGGCCCGCCCCAGTCCCCCACCGCCGCCGGTGATGACTGCTGCTTTGCCTTTTAGTAGTTCTCCCATTGTTTCTCCTTTGTGAACTGCTACCGAAGAAACTCAAATATCAAAGATCAAAATGCAAAATGATGGGTGAGAATTTGAACCATGAATAAACACGAATGGTCACCAATAGGGATCCTCAGCACTCTGCATCCGCTGGCGGTCATTCACGTATCATTTCGTGTCTATTCGCGGTTTCGTTTTTGTTGGACTCGCTGCCTTGAGTTAGCGCCTATGGCCGGCACGGAGAGGAACCCCCTGCCTCCTCCCTCTACTTCTGCGGCGGGGCTGGATTGACCAGCCCCTGGGCCACGGTCTTGGGAATGTAGTTGGCCAACTCCTCCTGGGTCCAGATACCTTCTTTCTTGAAAATGGAGCGCACTTCTTCAGGCTCGGAATACAGGGAGACTTTGTTGGCCGTGACGTTGAAGGTGCGTCCGTTGATATTCGCGGCGGCTTCGCTGGCGAGGTAGACGATAAAGGGAGCAATGGACTCGGGATCGCCCATGTTGAGGTAGTCCTGAAATGCGGCCTGGCTCATCAGGCCGGATTCAACCCTCTTCCGCAGGCCGGCTTCCACTTCGGGATTGGCGGTCATTCTCGTTCTGGCGGTGGGGGCGATGGCGTTGCAGGTTATTCCGGAACGGCCGACTTCCAGGGCGGTGGCCCGCGTCAGCCCGACGATCCCGGCTTTGGCAGCCCCATAGTTGACGTGTCCGACGGTGCCCCTGAAGGCGTCCGAAGTGATATTGACGATCCGGCCCCATTTCCGCTCCCGCATGTAGCCGGCGGCAAACTTGGTGCAGGCGAAAGCGCCCTTGAGGATGATATCGAGTAAGAAATCCCAGTCTTCTTCGCTCAGGTTCCACACCATTTTGGCGCGGTCCACCCCGGCGTTGTTGACCAGGATGTCAATCCGGCCGAATTTCTCCACCGCCGTCTTGATCAGCTTTTCGCAGTCCTGGAATTTGGACATATCGGCGAAGCAGGCCGCGGCCTCTCCGCCGGCATCCCTGATGGCTTTGGCGGCGGTCTCGGCGTCTCCTCCCTCGGTGCCGGGTTTGCGGTTGTTGGTGACGACTTTGGCGCCCTCCTTCGCCAGGCCCATGGCGATGCCGAAACCGAGGCCCTGACCGGAACCGGTCACGACGGCTACCTTACCCTGGATAACACCCATGGAAGTTGCTCCTTTTCAGAAATACGAATCCCGAGTAAATTCCAAATTCCAAGCACCAAATACCAAACAAATTCCAAATTTCAAGAACCAAATTTCAAACAAATTCGAATCCGAAAGCCGAAGGCTGAAAGCTGATAGCTGTTTGCTTTCGGCTCGCCTCAGTGGCTGTGCGACCGGGCCGGGACAATGATGGTGGCATTGCCGGGGACCACTGATTCCCCTTTGGGGTTCTCCGCCCACACTTCGCACTCGATAAGGTGCTTGTCTTCCAGGGTATACTTCTTGGTCACTTTCCCCTTGCAGGCGATGTCATCGCCGGGGTAGAGCATGCCCCGGTAGCTGCAGCCGAATTTCTTGAACTGGCTTAGCTCCCCCATCCAGTCCGTGAGCATCTGCGCCAGGAACGAGGCCGTCAGCCAGCCGTGGACGATGACCCCGGACAGTCCGGTGCTTATGGCGAAATCCTTGTCATAGTGGATTTGATAGTAGTCGCCGGACGCCCCGGCCCATTTCACCAGTTGTTGCGTGGTTGGGCGCTTGGTCAGGGTAGGGAGTTGATCGCCGACTTCGATGTCTTCGAAATAGACCTGGTTAGCCATGTAAGCTCTCCTTTGATCCGCTCTGTCATTCTGAGCAAAGACGAGTTCCGATACTATCGGGACGAGTCGAGTCGAAGAATCATTCGCTACGCTCAGGACAAGTTCTTTCACGCAGGTGGGGACGAAAGACCCTTCGACTGCCCCTTCGCTTCGCTCAGGGCTTCGGCTCAGGGTGACATTTAGTCATTTTTCATTCTGAGCCTATCAGAAGGTTCTTGATCTTTGCAGCCAGTTCGCCCTTCTGGTTCTTGAAGCTCAGCTCCAGCGTGAGGAAGGCCATCTTTCCTGTCTTTCCCGCCCTTTCCCGGATATCGATGACCTTGCCGGTGACACTGATGACATCGCCCGGCCGCAGGGGCTGGAAATACTCGATGTCGTTGCCCCCGTTGAGGATGCGCTTGAAGTTGGCCATCTGTTTCACCCGGTCCATGAAGGGGTCGTGGCGCAGAGAAATGGCGAAGGTGGGTGGGGCAATGATGCCGCCGTAGACGGTCTTCCTGGCGTGTTCCTCGTCCTGCCAGAGCGGATTGGGGTCGCCGATGGCCTGGGCGAATTTCTTGATGGCCCCTTTTTCCACGTCATAGACGATCGGCTCCGATTCTACCCCGATGATCTTCTTCATCTCTTCGGTAATAAGTGAACCTTCAGGCATGGTGGGCTCCTTTTTTCACTCTTTTCCCCCTTTGAAAAAGGGGGATTAAGGGGGATTCGCCAGGGAGAACGGGCAAAGAAATACAGTCTAGAGGATTATACTTTTCCGTGTTTGGCGCTGTCAAATGGTACGACTGGAAGATTCCAGAGTTCAATCACCCGTGCGCGGGTGAGGTACCATCAAGGGTGAAATGGGCAATCCGTATGGGCGCGGTATCCGCGTCCGCCCCCGGCGAGGGAACCTCGCCGCTACGCCCGCCGCCGCGCCTTTTTGCCGTTTCCGCCGCCACCCACTATAATAGCAAGGCAGGAGGCAGCCGCTTCAATGGACTCTTCGGTCGCCGTACGCCAGCTAACTGCCGGGTTTATCGCCCTTTTTGCCATCATGGTGATTGCAATAGCCGGGTTTCAGGCGATCTCTTTTCACCGCGAAAAGGGACTTCCGGAAGAGGTGGGGGTGGCCGATGGGTCCCTGCCGGCGGCCTTTTCGAATCCCCCTTAATCCCCCTTTTCTAAAGGGGGAGAGGGGTTGGCCCGGGGGATAAACCAGTGTTTGCTGATTTCGCCATCATTATGGGCCTGGCCCTGGTGGGGGGGCTGATTGCCTACCGCCTGGGGCTGCCGGCCATCCTGGGATACCTGACCGCCGGGGCGGTCATAGGTCCCCACGCCCTGGGTCTGGTCGCCAACGTCAATCTTGTTGAAACCGTGGCTAGCGTGGGGGTGGTGCTCCTGCTGTTCACCCTCGGCATGGAGTTCTCCATAGGCGACCTGAAACGGGCGGGGAAGATAGGCATCGTGGGCGGAGCGATTCAGATTCAGGCAACGGCGCTGGTGGCCTTTCTCGTCGCCGTCAGACTTTTTGGCTGGACGTATACCGAGGCCATCTTCTTCGGCTTTCTGGTTGCTTTGAGCAGCACCATGGTGGTGGTGAAGATACTGGTGGAGAAGGGCGAGACCAACACGCCGCACGGCAAGATCCTCATCGCCATCCTGCTGGTGCAGGACATAGCCGTGCTGCCGTTGATGATCATCCTGCCGGTGCTGGGGCAACCTGTGAGCGGGCTGATTTCTACCCTGGGTCTCACGCTGCTGATCGTGGCGGCCGTGCTGGGAGTCATGACCGTAATCGGCACCTGGGTGTTGCCGGCGGTGCTGGGAGAGGTGGCTGGCACGCGCTCCCGCGAACTGTTTCTGATCACCATTCTGGCTATCGGCATGGGGGCGGCATTCGGCACTTCCTACTTCGGGGTTTCCGCGGCCTTCGGCGCCTTCGCCGGCGGCATGCTGATCAGCCGGTCTCACTTTGCTCACCAGGCCCTGGCGGATATCATCCCTCTGAGGAACTCCTTTGCGGCCCTGTTCTTTGTTTCTCTGGGTATGCTGGCGGAACCGCTCTTCATCCTGAATAACCTGGGCATGGTGCTGCTGGTGTCGGTCGTCATACTGGCGATCAAGTTCGTCATCGCGGCGGCGGTTGTCAGGGGATTCGGATACGGGCTCCGGACGGTCCTCCTGGTGGGCGCCGGGCTCAGCCAGGTCGGGGAATTCAGTTTTGTCATCGGACAGGCGGGCCTTCAGGCGAAAGTGATTTCTGAGGCCACTTATTCGATAATACTGTCCAGCGCTATCCTGACTATACTGTTTGCCCCGCTGGCCTACAAACTCGGAGCTGTGGCCTACGCCCGTCTGTCTGCCCCGGAATGGCTGAACCGTTTCTTCCCAGCGGGCCGCGATCTCTCGCTGGTCAATCTCAAGCCGGGCCTGAAGGACCACGTGGTCGTCTGCGGGCACGGCAGGACCGGCCGCAATTTGACTCACATCCTGGACCACTACCAGATTCCCTACGTTGTTATTGAGGTGAACTCGCGGATAATCGGCGACCTGAGGCGGCAGAAAGTACCCTGTGTCTACGGAGATGCGGGGAATCCACAGATACTGGCCATGGCGCACGTGGACCAGGCGCGCGTGCTGGCGCTGACCTGTCCCGACCCGATGGCGGAAGTCACGGCCACCACCTACGCCAGGGAGGTCAATAAAGACATAGACATAATTGCCAGGCACACTGAAACGCCGGTGGTGGAAAAGCTGCGGCAACTGGGTGTGAGCGAGGTGGTCGACCCGTCGTTTGAAGCCAGCCTGGAGTTCGTCCGTCACACCCTGGGCTACTATAAGGTGCAGTCCCTGGAAATCGAAAGCAGAGCCTGCCCGTTCGTCAGGCGGCAGGACCAGGGACTGGAGCGGGAGGAGCCGGAAGGGACCATGGCGGCGTAGGGGAGAGTAGGGAGAGTAGGAAGAGTAGTGAGTAGTGAGTAGTGAGTAGCCAGTCGTGAGTAGTGAGTAGCACAGCAACCAGTAGCCAGTAGTGAGTAGTGAGCAGACAGTAGACAGTAGACCGTACACGGTAGGCGGTAGTCAGTGGCTGCAGTCTGATAGCTGTGAGCTGCTAGCCGGTAGCCGACAGCCAATAGCCGATAGCCGATAGCCGAACGTACAAACCTTCGAACCTTATAAACCTTATGAACCTTACGAACCGTCCAGCCTTTTAGTGGGAGGTTGGCCATGGGCATTCCGTCTTTCCCCGAATTCGCGCCGCTGGGTCTGGAACACAAGAGCCGGGTTGACCTGGCTTTAGAGAGGGTGCAACCGGTAATTTCGGAGTTCACCTTTACCAACTTGTTCATCTGGCGGCATCACTACCGGGTCAGCATCAGCGACCTGGATGGCTTCCTGCTGTTCCTGGCGGAGCCGTCCGGCAAGAAGCCCTTCTTGTTCCCGCCCTGGGGCGATGGGGATGCGGCGGCGGTTATTACGAAATGCCTCGAGTTCCTCCGGGAAAAGGAGAACGGCGGGTGCCTGGAGCGACTGCCGGAGGACTATCTGAAGAGACACGCCGGCGCCCTCGCCGGCGTGGAGACGGTAGCCGATCCGGACAACGATGACTATGTCTACGACAGCCAGGACCTGATTTCGCTCCGGGGGAGGAAGTATGACGGCAAACGGAACGCTATCCGGAAGTTCCAGAGGGAATGGCGCTGGGAATACCGGCCAATTGATGACCAACTGATCGGTCTCTGCCTGCAGTTGCAGGACTTCTGGTGTGTGGAGCGTAAGTGCGAGCTATACCCGGGACTGGCCGAGGAGAGACGGGCCATTGCCGAGGTGTTCGGGAATTACCAGGCCCTGGGGATGAGGGGTGGGGCGGTGCTGCTGGACGGGAAGGTGGAGGCCTTTTCCCTGGGTGAAAGGCTGAACAATGATACCTTCGTGGTGCATATCGAAAAAGCCAATCAGGGCATCCCCGGGCTGTACTCAGTGATCAACCAGCAGTTCGCCGAACACGAGACCGCGGGTTTCAGGTATGTCAACCGGGAGCAGGACCTGGGCGACGAGGGCTTGCGGACCGCCAAGGAATCCTACCAGCCGGTGTTCAAGGTGAGGAAATTCAGGGGGTGTGTGGGGAGGTAGCGGGTAGCGAGTAGCGGGTAGCGAGTAGCGAGTAGCAAGCAGCGAGTAGTGAGTATTGAGTAGCGAGTAGCAAGTAGCGAGTAGTGAGTAGTGAGTAGCGAGTAGCAAGTAGCGAGTAGTGAGTAGTGAGTAGTCAGCGGCCAGGCGCCAGCCGTAGCGACGCCGACCGGTGAGGTCGGGGTCACTGTGGGCCGCCTTTTCGTGTTAATTGGTGACTAACGCTGCGGGTTGTGGACTTCTCCAGGGTGGGTCGATCAGTATCCTACCTGGCTTGACCGGGTGCGAATTCCCATCGGGGGGGTCTAAAACAATCTGAGACTTGCGGCGCCAGGCATTTCGTGGAGCTATGTTCTATCGACCCGCATTCATCCGTTCTGTCTACGGCGAAGCTTTGCTGGAGGACTTCTTCGTTTCCGCCGCCGGCGCGGTGCTGGCCATACGCTTTTACCTGGGGGCGACCGGTTACCCCAGTATCCAGATAGGCGGACTCCATTTCGCCCATGTGCTGTTCGGCGGCTTGATGATGGTCATCGCCATGGTCATGGCGCTGGCTTTCCTCGACCGGGCCTCCAGGGAGCTCGCCGCGGTTGTCGGAGGGGCGGGTTTTGGCCTGTTCATCGACGAAATAGGAAAACTCATAACCCGAGACAACAACTACTTCTATGAGCCTGCAGCTTCGGCCATCTACGTCAGCTTTGTCCTGCTGTTTCTGGCGATACGCTTCCTGGCCAGACGGCAGGCATTGTCCCGGGAGGCGTGCTTTGTTAATTCCCTGGAGATAGCCGAACAGGCCACCATCGCCGGTCTCGACCCCCAGGAAGCGCAACTGGCCTTCGGGCTACTCGGCAACTGCGGCGATCAGGACACCGCCGCCGCAAACCTCAGGACGATACTGGACCAGGCGGCTCCCAGGCCTTCGCCGCGCCGGCGTCCCCTGCCTGAATTGAAGCAGCGTGTTGACCGGCTATACGACTACCTCGCCAGGAAATGGTGGTTCAGCGGCGCGGTCATCGTTTTCTTCACCCTGTTCTCTATCACCCCGCTATTTACCTTGCTGGTGTTGAGCGAGTGGTCCTGGGCGCTGGTGTGGTTGGCAGGGGGGGCGCTCCTGGTCGGCGCATTGTTCCAGCACTGGCACATGACTGTCCGGCGGCTGAGCAACGTAATATCGGCCGTGGTAGTGGTCGTTTCGGTTCTCTTCACCTCGGCCATTCTGATCGGTCTCAAGCCGGAGCACTTTTCGGTTATCGACTGGGCGCAACTGGCTGCGCCCGGCGTGTCTGCCATAATCGTGGTCCTGGGGTTGCTGGCCATGCCGGTCTCGCGGGTACGGGGTTACCGGATGTTTCAGGGCGCTATCATCGTTTCCATCTTCTTTACCCAGGTGCTCGCCTTCTACGAATACCAGTTCCTGGCCCTGGTCGGGGTACTGATCGACATCGCCGTCCTCCTTGCCCTGCGCTACATGATCAGCCACGAAGAGGCCCGGTCGAAATAGGACCCGGTGGCGCAAGCAACCAAATGGGTTCCGGGCGAAGGGGCCGGCAGGGTCATTGTTTTGCCCATGACGCCTGGAGGCCACCCGGCCCTATATTGTCGTCCAGCCTCGAGATATGGGTAAAGACCAGGTCGAGAATGGGGGGCAGTTCTGTCCGGGCCGGGCTCCCCGGTCTACTTCTTCCACGTAGACGCCGGGGGCAAAGTATTGTGGTGACATTATCTCCTCCTCTTTTCTACGGATGTACCGGGATAACAGGGACTTGAATGGTTCCTGTTCGGCAATGATCTGTGGACCAGGCATTCCTCTGAGCCGGGATCACCCCCTTTCCAACTCAATGTCATAGTTGCCACCGGGGACCTCGATCTTTGTTTCTGTGGCCCTTCGCCCCGGGGCGGCCACACGGAATGTCAGTTTACTCTTACCTTTCGGCAGTCCTGCGAAGGTGTATTTCCCGTCTATGTCCGTCTTAACGCTGCTGCCGGTCTCCCTGATTGACACCAGGGCGTGGGCGACGCCCCCATCCCGGCGGCCTTTCTCGTAAACACGACCCGCGACCTGGACCAGTTCTTCTACACCGATCACTCTGGTCGCCACCGTGTCTACCTCAACGGGTTTCTCACCGAGGTCCATCGGCAAGGTAACGACGTAGTTGATGGAGGGTTTCAATTGATTGCCAAGGGCGGTCCAGAAATCGGCAGGGTTCTTTAGCAGTCCGTCAGGCTGGGCAACGGACGCGTGGACCGGGTATGGCAGCCCCTTCAGCGCCCCACTGAACATTTCTACGGGCAGAACGGGATAGCGCATCAGCGTCACCAGGAAGTTTCCCAGAAGGGTATGCTCATCACCTATGTCCTTCGTCCAGACGGTGATGAGGTAGGACAGGTCGATCCGGGGTGGCGCCTTTTTCCTGGTAGCTTTGTCCCCTTTTTGTTCCCAGGAAACCTCATAACCGCGTAGCTGGTGGTTTTCCCGGATATCGTAGAGGTACATGTTGACCATGGTGGGCTTCGGCGGGGATGCAGCCCACTCACGATTCGGCGTTTCAAAGCTGATTCCGATTGCAGGTTTGAGCGGCACCTTTTCGGTCACCAGACGCTTCAGGGTCTCATCGAGATCTTTTATCATGGGAACGGTCCTATTTCTCTTCGTCCGGGCTGGACTGGGATAGACGAGAGTCCTTTTCTTCCGCGAGTTGCCGGTCCGGCTGTTCGCCGAGATGCCGGGCCATGAACTGGAGCATCTTTTCCCAGTTGAGGAAATAGGCTTGTTCTTCGGCGCCCGCGTGCTGGATGTGCCCTCTCACCAGGTCTCTCCCGTTCTCAGACCATACTTTCACCAGAAAAGAGTTGTAATGCCCCATCCGGGCTTTCCTTTCGAAGTAGTCCTTCGAGGCTGCAATCAGGCCAGGGATGCCGGTTCTAAGTCTATGGGAGGCCGGTGAATTTGTGGTAAAAGAGGGGTAAAGTTGCGGTTAAAGCCGCCTCAGCAAAGGCAAGGGGCGGGTCCGGGGAGCAGTTGGCGAACCGATGACCTTAAGATTCGCCGGAGGTGATCAAGCAGGCTCTTGTTGCGGGATATGGCGTAGCAACGCGGTCGTCTTCCGATCGGGAACGGCGTCGAGCTCTTTTTTCAGTATGGCGGCGCATAGGTCATACCACTGGCGGGCTCGGTAGTAGTTCCCCGACCGGCTGTAACAACGGATCAACCAGCGATATGCTTCTTCATGACAGACGTCTCTGGCCAGAATTCTTTGAGAATAGAGAATGCAGCTCTCGTGATCCCCGGCCTCGAATGAGCTATTGGCCAGCTTACCAAGGATGGTGAGATATGCGTCTTTCCACGCCTCCCGGCGCAGCAACGTCCAGTCGGCATAAATATCATCTTCTGAATAGTCACCGCGGTATAATCTTTCGGCCCGGCGGTATTCTTCCGCCGCCTCTTCATGCCTGCCTTCTTTCTCCAGGCTGCGCCCGGTCAGCCAGCGGCGCTCGAACTCATCAACGTCAACGAGTAGCTGCGCGTCCGGATTGATGAGGTATTGCCCTTCTGAGAACAGGACAAGCTGAGGCGCCCGTGGCAGGGATTGGTGGGAGAGCAGAAGCTGGCGCAGCGCGTATATGGCCGCTTTCAGGTTATTCCTGCCCGCTTCGGGGGCGCACTCCGGCCACAGGGTTTCAACCAGGACATCTCGCGCCACGGGTCTGTTCCGAAAGGCCACCAGGAACTTGAGCAGCGATTTGGCCTTCAGGCTCGGCCAGCGGTCAATCTTCTTCCCGTCCAGATATATCTCGAAGCTGCCAAAGCAGCAGGCTCTCAGCACCGGAGGGGCCCCTTCGGGATCGAGGCGGGTGTCCTGTCCATAGTCAGCCCCGTCCCTGCCGGCAGGGTCCGCCTGAGAAGCATTCGCAGCCAGCCCCAACAGACAGCGGAGTCGTTGCTCGGTGTCTTTCCCCCTCCCGACCAGCGCCCGGCAAGTTTCTTCCAGTTGACTCCTCGCCCGGCAATAGTCATTCAGCAGCGATTGCATTAACTCCAGGGCGATGCGCCATCGCTGTTCCACTGACGATTCCGGTGGTTCCTCCCGTCGTACGGTTTCGGGTACCGGCTGTTGAAATACCTCTTCTGGCATCGTGTTCCCCGATACGGGCAGGCTCGCCGGCGAGCCCTTTGCCAAAATAGACTGATCCAAATAGCCAGCAACTAATACGAACGCATTAATTAATTATACATAGTTGCTTAATTTTGTCTTTCGACCAGTGGTCGATCTTATGCTTGAATCGGATATAGATTTCATCCAGGTTATCAATCCAAACATTCCGTGTAACCTCGTAT
>JACQUA010000259.1 GCA_016210565.1 Chloroflexota bacterium | reverse complement strand
GCCTTGAAGAAGCCAGGGCGCTGGTAAGTGCCCAAATGGGGGACCGTTCACTTAGCCAGGAAATCGTCCAGATGCGCGAAGAGGGCTATTAGTGCCTCTTTTTTACCTGGATGCTTCGGCACTGGCAAAGCGGTACAAGCTGGAAAAGGGCACGGATGTCGCTCTGACTTCGTCTTCAGCAAGACGCCCGACGATAGGCTGGTAACGTCTTTTCTGGCGGCAGTCGAGCTTGCAGGTGCGGCCAACAGGCTGAGGAAACGCAAAATCCTGGACGAGGCCGCAGCTTCCGATATCATCTCCCGTTTCAAGGAAGACATGATGTCAACGGTTGAAGTGTTTCCCGTAAGGGACTCCGTAGTCGCCCTTGCCGTCGGCATTGCGGAGCGCTACGGGCTTCGCGCGGCGGATTCGATACACCTGTCCACCATGATAGAGATTCAGAGAGCATCCGCGCCCACTGAAACGCGCCTCGTAGCTCTTATAGCTGACAAGTCGCTACTTGAAGCCGCAAGAGACGAAGGTGTCACAGCGGTGAACCCGGAAGAAGACGGCGCTTTGGCGAACCTGAAGGACCTATTGCGTTCCTGATTCTCTCCGCTGGGCAGATACAAACAGTGTCGTGAAGGGAAGGCGCGTGCCTCCCCCTTTCGCTAAAGAGGGACTCAGGGGGATTTGACCTCCCCCTTTGTCAAAGGGGGACTGAGGGGATTTTCCCGCTCCAAGCCCGGGACTCCCTGATCCACTTAACAAACTTGAGGTTCCGCAGTTCTTTGCACGCGCCTCATCTTCCTGCAGTTCAAGCTCTATGGTTTCGGCGCTGAAGTCCTGCTCGTGAGGCCACATCACGCCTCCATAGGCGACCCGGACAAGACGGAAATATTGCCGGTCTCTCAATTCGCGGAAAACGCCCTTATCCAGATAGGGGGAAACATCGAAAATGCCCCTCTTACTATTCGATAGCATTATCCGCAGCTTATGATTCTCTGCTGGTTCTGCTGAAATGACTCTTACCATTATCACTGGGCCAGTATTTCCCGCCAATCCTTGATGTATTCAGCCTGCTTTTTGCTTCTCTCTTCGCTCTGGATAACGTACCTTTGACCCGGTTGGACCCGGGCGATTTCGGGGACGCTTTCGGCGGGAACATCGACCCTGGCAGAAGGCGCGCCAAATACCGGGGCCACTACCGACTGGCCTTCACGGCTCAACAGCCAGTTGACGAAGAGCCTGGTCGCGTTCGGGTGGGCCGGTTTGGCGACGATGGCCAGGCCGCCGTTGGACGTTGACATCTGTTTCGGTTCCCTGGTGACCGGGGTGGCGATGGGCGCCCCCTGCTGGGCGAACTGGATTACGGTGGGACTTTGTGAAAACAGCCCGATGGGGGTTTTCCCGCGCACCACCCATTCCGTGCTCTGGTACTGGTCCCTGGTCACCACCGTTTTTTGCTGGCGCACGATGTCTTTCAGGTACTGCCTGGTTTTTTCCAGTCCCCATTCCTCAACCAGGATATTCATACCTCCGACCGCGTTTCCGGCCACGGTGGGATCGGACATGACGATCTTTTCCTTCCACTCCGGTTTGAGCAGGTCGAGATAAGACTGAATGGCGCCATCCTTCACCATGGTCGTATTGTAGACAATGCCCGGGCTTGAGATTGCCAGCCAGGCAAAGGCGGTGCCGTCCTGGTCGAAGTAGGGAAGCTTGCCGTTGAGCCATGATTTGGGGTCTTTCACCTCGGGCAGGACCAGCCACGGCTCGATAAGCGAAAGGTAGCCCAAAGGCTTGGTCTGGGTGGTCAGGCCGCTTACGCCGCCGATGTACACGTCGACCTGGTATACCCCGGCGCGGTATTCGGAGTTTATCCTGGTCAGAAGGTCGGGCGTGGGCGCGGTGAGCACCTCCATCTTGATGCCGAACTTCTTGTTGAAGGCCTCCACGATGGGGATCCTGGCTTCGGACGCCAGATGCATGTAGACCAGGAGGTCGCCCTCCTGTCTGGCGGCAGCCACTGTTTTATCCCATTCCGCCTGCCAGCCGGTCTTGCCGGCGGCCGCCGCCGGCTCAGCGCGCCCGGCGGGGGGCGCCGCCGGCGCCGGGGCCGGCCCGGCCCGGGTGCAGCCCATCACCAGGATGGCCAGCCATAGTACCAGCATAGTCGCAGATACGGTCCGTTTCATTCTCATGCTCCTTTACAACCTGAGCAACTAATACAAGGGCAATAGTTGACGCCCCGTAGGGGCAGGTCTTGCGCCTGCCTACCCATGGATTAATGCGTTTGTAAATATAATACAGGGGAACTAATTTTCGCCCCGTAGGGGCTTGATTCATCAAGCCCTGGTTGGGTTTGATAAATCAAACCCCTACGGGATCGTGCACAATCACTTATTACAGCGTATCAGGCAAAAACAATACCGAGGCCGGCCAGCGTCTGTTCCGTCCGCCGGTGCAGGTCTACCAGGTCGGAACGGGGCGTCATTGTCCTGAAATCATAGAAATAAGAATATGGCTTGCCCTTTTCCGGGTGTGCCAGGCTTCCCTCATAAAGGGTGATAATCCGCTCCAGCAGCTCGTTGGCCGGTCCCCGTTCCATGCCACTTACCGCCCAGGCAACCTTGCCTACCAACTCGAAATCGAGGTCGCTGACGGCCTTTCCATCCGGGCCGGGATGGCAGGGATACTGCCAGAAGGATCCCGTGCCGCTGCAGGTCTGCTCGATTATCAGCGCCGCTTTCTCGTACAGGCCGTAGGCGCTGCCCCAGTCATTCTTGGCCCATTGCAGCATGGTGACGTTGACCCCGATGTTCCGTTCCGAAGCCCGGCAGGCGCCGCTCTGGGCCTGCATCACCTTGCGACCGCTGCGGTACCCCTCCAGGTCGACCGGGGCCAGATGCGCCCAGTCGCCGGCGGCATAGCTCAACTGCGCCAGCAAGGTAGCGATGGAAAGGACCGCCGTCTCCTCGGCATTCCGGGCATAGGCCCCGAGGACGGTGACCCCGCCGATGCGTTTGGCCACCCCCATTTGCCGGGAGATAAAGGCCAGTTGCAGCCGCTCCCAGCTAATCTTCAGCTCGGGCATGGTGGCCACCGAAAAACCGGCATGGTAACTCTTGTAGAGGTTATCTCCCATAAAGCAGGCCAGGATCGCCGGCACGGTGATGGCGCTCATGGTTCCCACGAACATGTCCGGCTGCCCGATCATTCTGGCGACGGTGAGGCACCACCGCGCCACCGCCACCGCCCACATGGTATCGCCCACCGTCCCCGCCTTGTTCTCTACCCCCGCCAGGAACGTTTTGAGTTCCCTGGCCAGTTCGCCCAGCTCCGTCGCCTCGAGGAGATGGGCCTCGATCATCTCTGCCAGGAATGACTCTTTGCCCAGGTAGCCGGTGTATGCCAGCGGCCAGCGAAAACCGTGGGGGACCACCGGACTGTTGTGCCCCCGGGAGGTAACGGTGACGGCGTCCTTGCCCGCGCCCCTGGTGAACTGTTTGGGCGTGTCCCGGCAGGTCTCGAGCAGCTCCTCCCGGATGAGAAGGATGACCCGGTTGGAATCGACATTGTAAATTCCAACCTCGACGAGCATCTCCAGCGCCGCCTGGAAGATGGCATCTGCGGCGGCGTCATCGCAGATTATCTCGGCAGGCTTAAAGCGGATGCCGTAGTCGACGGTAACCCGCCGCAACACCCGGCTGAGCTTGAGGTCGAACTCCTGCTCGCCCATTACCGGGCCATCCATGGACCTTCGGACAAATTCCTTAAAGGAGATCATAGTACATCATTTGCCTGGTGGCACAGGCGTCTCTGCCTGTGAGACATACGATTGTGCAGAGTTGCGCCAGCCGGCGCGGGCAATCAGTCACGGTGCAGCAAACGGTCACACAGGTTCGCGGCATCAAAACAGTCCTTCGCCCAGCCATCGGCGCCGATGGCCCGGGCATAGTCGCTGCTGGTGCCCGAACCGCCGATAATGACCTTGAAATTCTGGCGCAGGCGCATGTCGGTCAGGTACTTGACCAGCTCGGCGGTATAGGGGATGGTGGAGACCAGGAAGGCCGATTGGCCGATGATATCGGCCCTTACCTCCCGGGCCTTTTCGATGAATTTCATGGTAGAAACATCTATGCCCAGGTCATGGACTTCATACCCGGAAATGCGCAGTTGCATGGCCACCAGGTCTTTGCCGATGCTGTGGATGTCCGACTTCACCGCGCCGATCACCACCACCCCCGCCTTCTTCATGCCCTGGCCGGGAAGGTGGGGCGTTATTATCTCTATGCATCGTTTGCCGATCTCACTCCCCATAATGAGTTCGGCAAGAAAATACTCCCCGGTGGAGAACTTTTTGCCCATCTCCCTCATCCCGGCCAGTACCCCGCGATTCAGCACCTCGATGGGGTCTATCCCTTCGGCCAGCGCCCGCTGTACCAGCGCCTCGGCCTCGGTATCCCTGATTTGTTCTACCGCCTGCTCGATTTCCTCTACAATAGACACGCTTTCTCACCTCGATCAGGGGCAAAGTTAGCATTTTCAGGGAAGTTTGTCAACGGTACTCAAAGTACCATGGATGAAAGCGTTGGCTCACAGGCGAGGACGCCTGTGATACCGGTTAACCCTCACCCTGACCCTCTCCCGTCAAGGGAGAGGGGAAGAGATTGTGCTAGAATTGCTGGCGGAATGCGCAATATCGTGTTAGCTTCGGCTTCGCCCCGGCGAAGGGACTTGCTGGAGCAGATCGGCCTCAGGTTCGTAATCGACGCCGGTGATTTCGCGGAGCAACTGCCGGCGTCATCCCGGAACCCGGAAGCAGTGGCCCTGGACCTGGCGTGCCGGAAGGCAGCCGGCGTGGCCGCCAGGCATCCGGACTCGCTGATAATCGGCGCCGACACGCTGGTGGTGTTGGGCCACCGGGTCCTGGGCAAACCGGCAAACCCGGACGAGGCGCGGAAGATGCTCCGGCGTCTCGGCGGCCGGGCTCACACGGTGATTACCGGAATTTGCATCCTGGACAGCGCCACCAACAAGGCCTTGTCCCGGGCGGTGCAGACCAGGGTGTGGCTGAAGAGGCTGTCGCCGGAAGAAATAGACGCTTATGTCAAATCCAGGGAACCGCTGGACAAGGCCGGGGCCTATGGCATACAGGGGCTGGGATCGGTGATCGTCAAGAAGATCGAAGGCGATTATTTTAACGTGGTGGGACTACCGCTGTATGCCTTGGCGGAAGGGCTGATGGAGTTCGGGGTCGAGGTGCTGGGGATTTCACCCTCACCCTGACCCTCTCCCGTCAAGGGAGAGGGGACCGCCGGCGGGGGGCGAACCGTAGCCGCCTCCCCGGGCGCGGGAACCGCGGTGCTACCCCAACTTCCGCAGTTCCATAGCTAAAAAGTAAATTGCTAGATTCAAAGTCTACACTACATTTCGTGAAATTTGAGTCTCTGGGGAAGGTGTAACCGGAGCCTCTGCAGCAGGACGGCCTGAGCCGCGGTGGGTTGGGCGATGCATCTTTTTCGAATGATTGCGCCCTGTTTAGTGGGCATTACTATGTCCACCACTTTGATCTGGGCGATCTCGTCGAAAATCTTTCGCGGTTCGTTTCCCAGTCCTGCCCTTTTGGCCATCTGCCCGATCAGCTTCCAAAGGACATAGGCCAAGAAGCATACCAGGATATGCGCTTTTACTCTTTCTTCCTTCTGGTGCCATATTGGTCTTATTCGCAGGTCTCCCTTTTGTATTCGGAAAGCTTCTTTCAATTTTCGGAATTGTCGCCCCTACGGTATGCCGGCGAAGCTGGAGAAGACCACCGGTGACGGCGAGTCGGACTGAACGGTCAGCGTCAACTCAACGGCAAGCGAGTCGCTGGAGAAGGGCGAGGCGTTGCCGCTCGCTTCGAACAGCACTTCCTGGCGGGGCGCCACCCTGGGAGACGCCGGCAGGGTAAACTTGGCCGGAGTCCCCAGAATCTTGACATCGACTAACCGGTCGAAGTAGGCCGGCACGTCTCCTGAGTTGTGGAGTGCGAATCTTATTCCCCTGACGCTGAATTGATTGCGGGGCAGCGGCTGAGATACGAACTGGAAGCTCCTGAGGGCCAGCCTGGGACCTTCGACCCGGATTTCCCTGGCCGGTATCAAGCGCCCTTCATCGGTAGTGTATAGCTGGTACAGGCCCGGTTTCGGTGTTCGCCCCGTTGCCCCCATCCTGATGGTGACCTGCCTTTCAATGGGCTGAACCAGAGGGCTGGTCCCGACCTCCTGCCCATCCGGATTGAGGAGCGTGAAGCGTGCCGGCTTGTTGATGGCAAACCTGACTTGAAGCGCGGCATGACCGCCGTCGTCTATGGCTTCCCACCCGGACAGCTCAAATAGCAAAGGAGTGGGTGAGGGTTTTGGCGTCGGGGTCAGCCTGGGGCGCGGCGTAGGCTTCGGCGCTCTGGTCGGCTTTGCCTCGGGAGAACTTTCCGGTGAAGGTTCGGGGGTGGCCCTGGGTTTCACTTTGGGTTGCGGCGTCGCCTCCACCCGCGGCGTCTCCGTGCGGACCGGCGACGGCGGGGCCGCCGCCGGAGGTG
>JACQUA010000258.1 GCA_016210565.1 Chloroflexota bacterium | reverse complement strand
GCCGTTGGCCCGCTCTTGCATTGCCAGTGATTGAATATACATGCGGATTTTCAGCGGGTTGTACAAAGAATATGTTTGAGGCAATCGATTCCATCACTGGCAATTTGAGAGCGGGCCAACGGCCCGCGGCTACGGGAGCCAGATGTTTGATATGTTGCGCCAGCGGCCGAAGGGCGGTACAATCGGCTGGTCAAAAAGGACCTGGTAGCGGCCGTGTGGCCGGAGCAAAAGGGTGCTTCACCCCGTAGGAAGATTCCATGGCCCCTGAAGGCGGGAAATGAGTAAGCTGGAGGACCTCAAACCCAACGCCGCGGTGCGCGGCATCCTGCCCGACTGCCTGGTCACGGTGGTAAATGTGCAATGGTTCGGGTCAGAAGCCCTGGAGCTTACCTATAAGTCCCCCGCCGGCAAGGTGGCCAACGAACTCCTCTACCGCCACGACGAGCCTCGCATAGAAGTAGCGGAACACGGGCGACCATGGAGCTTCGACGGCGACGGCGGTCTGTTCCGCCTGGTCTCCGAGGCGCACCGTATTCGCCTGGCGCACCTCTTCGACCCGGTGCTGGCGGTGCACACCTCCATGGTCGATCCCCTGCCGCATCAAATCACCGCTGTCTATGAAGCCATGCTGCCGCGCCAGCCCCTGCGCTTCCTCCTGGCGGATGACCCCGGGGCCGGCAAGACCATCATGGCCGGCCTCCTGATCAAGGAGCTTATCGCCCGCGGCGACCTGCAGCGCTGCCTGGTAGTCTGCCCGGGCAGCCTGGTAGAGCAGTGGCAGGACGAACTGTACCACCGCTTTCATCTCCCCTTCGACATACTGACCAATGACAAACTGGAGGCCGCCCGCACCGGCAACTGGTTCATGGAAACCAGGCTGGCCATTGCCAGGCTGGACAAGCTTTCCCGCAACGAAGACGTCCAGGAAAAGTTGAAAGCCCCCGACTGTCGGTGGGACCTGGTGGTATGCGACGAGGCCCACAAGATGTCGGCCACTTTCTTTGGCGGTGAGACCAAGTACACCAGGCGCTATCGCCTGGGACAACTACTTTCGACGCTTACCCGGCACCTGTTGCTGATGACCGCCACCCCACACAACGGCAAAGAAGAGGATTTCCAGCTCTTCATGGCCCTGCTTGACGGCGACCGTTTCGAGGGTCGTTTCCGTGATGGCGTTCATACCGCCGACGTTTCCGACCTGATGCGGCGGATGGTCAAAGAAGGCCTCGTAAAATTCGACGCTACCCCATTGTTTCCGGAGCGCATCGCTTATACTGTCCCATTCAAGCTTTCCGACCCGGAGGCCCAGCTATACAAGGCAGTCACTGAATATGTCCGCGATGAGTTCAACCGGGCCGACGCCCTGGAAAACGACAGGCGGGCGGGTACGGTGGGCTTTGCTCTTACCGTGCTCCAGCGGCGACTGGCATCGTCGCCTGAAGCCATTTATCAATCGCTGCGGCGCCGCCGGGAACGGCTGGAGGCGCGGCTCCGCGAACTCGAACTGCTGCAGCGCGGCACGCGTTTGGGACCAGACACCATAGCGCCGGTCCTGGAACCGGAAGACCTGGATGACCTGGAAGAGGCGCCCGACAGTGAGGTGGAAACCGCCGAGGAGGAGATCCTCGATGAGGCTACCGCCGCCCGCACCATTGCCGAGTTCAAGCTCGAAATCGAGACCCTCAAGGGCCTGGAGTCCCTGGCGCTACGCGTCCGCCAGGGTGCGACCGATCGAAAATGGCACGAACTGGCGAACCTCCTCGGTCTCATTTTCACCCACGCGGCCATCGCCGGAATAGGAGACGGTAAAACGACTCCCGTTGACGCTATCCCTCCGCCGGTACCGTCGCCAAGGCAGAAACTGGTCATTTTCACCGAGCACCGTGATACCCTGAACTACCTCAAGGAGCGCATCACCACCCTCCTGGGCCGGCCCGAGGCCCTGGTGATCATGCACGGCGGCATTGGCCGCGAGGACCGCCTCAAGGCCCAGGAGTCCTTCCGGCACGATCCCGAAGTCCAGGTGCTCCTGGCCACCGATGCCGCCGGCGAAGGCATCAACCTGCAGCGCGCTCATCTGATGGTGAACTATGACCTGCCGTGGAACCCCAACCGTATCGAACAGCGCTTCGGACGCATCCACCGCATTGGCCAGAGCGAGGTCTGCCATTTGTGGAACCTGGTTGCCCAGGAGACGCGCGAGGGCGAGGTCTACCTGACACTCCTCACCAAGCTTGAGGATGCCCGAAAGACCCTGGGAGGTAAGGTCTTCGATACCCTGGGCAAGGTGCAGTTCGAGGGCAAGCCGCTGCGCGACCTCCTGATCGAAGCCATTCGCTACGGCGAGAGCCCGGAGGTGCGCGCCCGCCTCACCCGGGCGGTGGCCGAGGCCTTTGACCCCGGTCATCTGCAGGGATTGCTGGAGGAGCGCGCCCTGGCGCATGATGCCATGGACTCCAGCCGGGTGCGGCGCGTCCGGGAAGAAATGGAGCGCGCCGAGGCCCGCCGCCTGCAGCCCCACTATATCGAGTCTTTTTTCCTGGAGGCTTTCCAGAAGCTGGGGGGAACGGTGAAGCAGCGAGAGACACGGCGTTACGAGGTAACCCACGTGCCAGCCACGATGCGGCAGCGCGACCGTCTTATCGGCATCGGCGAGCCGGTGCTGGCCCGCTACGAGCGCATCGCCTTCGAAAAGTCTCTGGTGGCCCCGCCGGGCCAACCCCCGGCGGCCTTTCTCTGTCCCGGGCATCCGTTGCTCGATGCTACCATCGACCTTACCCTGGAGCGCCACCGCGACCTGCTGCGCCGCGGTTCGGTCCTGGTGGACGGGCGCGACACCGGACCCCAGCCGCGCATCCTTTTCTACCTGGAGCACGCCATCCAGGATGCCGGGCTTACCGGTTCCGGCGATCGCCGGGTCATCTCCAGGCGAATGCTGCACGTGGAGATCGACGAAGCGGGCAATGCCCGGCATTTGCAATATGCGCCGTACCTGGACTACCGCCCTCTGGCGCCCGGTGAACCGGCGGTGGAGGAGATCCTGGCCCGTCCCGAATGTAGCTGGATTTCGCGCGAGCTGGAGCAAAAGGCCCTGGCCCATGCCATCGCCACCGTCGTGCCCGGTCACCTGGAGGAGGTGCGCAAGGGCAAGCTCGACCTCATCGCCCGGACCGAGGCCGCAGTAAAGGACAGGCTGACCAAGGAGATTGTCTACTGGGACCACCGCGCCCAGGAACTCAAGCTCCAGGAGCAGGCCGGCCGGGTCAATGCCCGGCTGAACTCGGAAGAGGCGCGCAAGCGCGCCGACGCCCTGCAGGGCCGCCTGCAAAAGCGTCTTGACGAACTCAAGCTGGAACGCCAGATCTCGCCCCTGCCGCCGGTGGTACTGGGCGGCGTGCTGGTGGTCCCCGCCGGACTGGTCGCGCCCATGACCGGGCGTCCCACCAGCGCTCCGGCGGTCTCTCCGGACGTCCAGGCGGCGGCGGCGCGGGCCCGGGCCGTCATTATGGCCACCGAGCGCCGCCTGGGTTTCGAACCGATCGACCGTGAGGCCGAGAAGCTCGGGTACGATATCGAGAGCCGCGTCCCGGGCACGGGCAAGCTGCGCTTCATTGAAGTCAAGGGACGCATTACCGGCGCGGCCACCATTACCGTCACCCGCAACGAGATCCTCTATTCCCTCAACAAGCCAGAGGACTTCATCCTGGCCATAGTTGAATTCCAGGACGGGGACAACCACCGTATCCACTATGTGCGCCAGCCCTTCCGGCGCGAGCCGGACTTCGGCGTGACCAGCGTGAACTACGACTTTAGCGAAATCCTGGCCCGGGCGGGGGAGCCGAAATGACTACCCCTGAGCAGTTTCAAGCACTGCTTGTGGCGCCGGAGGGAAGCCGTACCGAGTTCAAATCTGCTTCTGGCGGCTTCGACTTTGAAAGACTCATCAAATATTGCGTGGCCCTGGCCAACGAAGGCGGCGGCCTCATAATATTGGGGGTCACCGACAAGCGCCCCCGGCAAGTTGTCGGAACGCGGGCCTTCCCGGAGCCTGGACACAGCGAGGCCAGCCTTTTCGATAAGTTGCATCATCAACTTCAAATTGAGGAATACGACCACGAAGGCAAGCGGGTGCTTATTGTTCATGTGCCCAGCCGGCTTACCGGAACTGCCTGGCAATACGAAGGAGCGTTCTGGATGCGTGCCGGCGATGCCCTGGTGCCAATGACCGACGAAAAGCTTCGCCAGATTCACGCCGAGACGGGTCCCGATTTTTCTGCCGAGGTCTGTGCGCAGGCCCGATTAAGTGATATTGACCAGGCCGCGGTGTTGCTGTTCCGGCAGTTATGGCAACGGAAATCGCCCGATCCAGGGATTGGCGCCTGGTCCACTGAGCAGCTTCTTGCCAATGCCGAACTCCTCGTAAAGGGGAAACTGACCTACGCCGCCCTCGTTCTTCTCGGTACGCGGGAGGCCTTAGGTCGATTTCTTGGGCAGGCTGAACTGGTCTTTGAATACCGGTCTAACGACGCCCCGGGGCCCGCCGCCGAACGCCGTGAATTCCGGCAAGGGTTTCTGACCATACTGGACGAGGTCTGGCGCCTTATCAATCTTCGTAATGACCTTCAGCATTTCCTGCAAGGTCTCTTTGTTTGGGACATTCCGACCTTCAACGAACGGGCGGTCCGGGAAGCTGTCCTGAACGCAGTCAGTCATCGTGATTACCGGTGCGGCGGATCCGTTTTTGTCCGGCAATACCCTCGCCGCATTGAAATTGTTAGCCCTGGAGGGTTTCCTGCTGGAATAACCCCGGACAACATCCTGTGGCAGCAAAACCCCCGCAACCGCCGTATTGCCGAGGTGCTCAGCAAGTGCGGCCTCGTGGAGCGCGCCGGGCAAGGAGCGGACCTGATCTTTCGGGAGTGCATCCGGCAGAGCAAGCCTTTGCCGGATTTTTCCCGCACCGACGAAAACTGCGTGTGGCTAACCCTCCACGGCGAGATACAAGACCCGGAATTCCTGCGTTTCCTGGAGGACATCGGTCAGGAGCGCGTGGCCGCCTTCAGCACCGAGGACTTTTTGGTGGTCGACCTGGCACGCCGTGAAGAGCGCCTCCCCGGGCATTTGAAACTGAGGGCGGAACACCTGCTGGAGGAGGGCATCCTGGAACGTGTCGGGCGGGGCCGTGGTTCCCGCCTGCTTCTCGCGAGGGGCTTTTACCGGCATCTGGGCAAGGCGGGAGTCTATACCAGAAGACGGGGATTGGACCGCGAAACAAACAAGGCCCTTCTAGTCAAGCACATTCGGGATTGCGGAGCCGAAGGAGCGACCTTCGGTGAACTCCAACAAGTGCTACCCCAATTGAGTGTTTCTGCGATACAATGGATGCTCCGGGAGATGAAGGGTGAAGGCCGGATCAGGGTGGAGGGCAGAGCCAGAATGGCTCGATGGTTCTTCAATCGGACAGCGCCGAGGATAGAGACTTAGGTTTGCTTTTCCACGACCGTTTTTTAACGTGTGAAAACCATTTTAACACGCCAAATAACACGCTAATCGCAGATAGCATCCCCGTTGGAAACAATTCTTGATTTACACGTCAAATAACACGTGAAACACCTGGTATACCGAGTGTCAGCTTAGCCAACACTTACATCTAAGGGACAGGTAACCGTCCCAAAGGAGATACGGGAACGGCTCGGCGTGCGTCCGGGAGACCGCATCGGCTTTCAGGATAAAGACGGTGCCGTGGCAATTGTCAGTTCCTCAGGGAATTAAGATGGGAAATCTCCCTCGCCCTGGTGCGGGCTGAGGATAGGGTCGCCACTGGAACGGAGAAACCTTGACCTATAAGAAGAAATTGATTGAAGTGGCCCTGCCGCTGGAGGCGATAAACGAGGCATCCATACTAGAGAAACAACCGTTCACCCGTAGGCATCCGAGGTCTATGCACATTTGGTGGGCGCGGCGGCCGCTGGCGGCGGCCCGGGCGGTGATCTTCGCCCAGATGGTGGATGATCCCTCAGCGCACCCGGACCTGTTTCCCACCGAGAAGGCCCAGGAGAAGGAGCGGCTGCGGCTGTTCAAGATCATCGAGGACCTGGTCAAGTGGGAGAACACCACCAACGAGAAAGTGCTCCAACAGGCGCGGGAGGAGATATGGCAGAGCTGGCGCTACACCTGCGCCGAGAACGCCGACCATCCCCGGGCCAAAGAATTGTTCGACCGGAACAAGCTCCCGGCCTTTCACGATCCCTTTGCCGGAGGCGGCTCACTGCCGCTGGAGGCCCAGCGGCTGGGCCTCGAAGCCTACGCCAGCGACCTGAATCCGGTGGCGGTGCTCATCAACAAAGCCATGATCGAGATACCGCCCAAGTTTGCCGGCCGGCCGCCGGTCAATCCCGCGGCCCGCAAGAACAAGCAGTTGATGGAGGCCGACTGGCGCGGCGCCCGGGGACTGGCCGAGGATGTGCGTTACTATGGCAAGTGGATGCGGGACGAGGCCGAGAAGCGCATCGGTCATCTCTACCCAAAGGTCGAGGTCACCGACGAGATGGCCAGGGACCGTCCCGATCTCAAGCCGCTGGTAGGGCAAGAGCTGACGGTAATCGCCTGGCTCTGGGCGCGCACGGTCAAAAGCCCCAACCCGGCCTTTGCCGACGTGGATGTGCCCCTGGCTTCAACCTTCATGCTTTCGACCAAGCCGGGCAAGGAAGCCTACGTCGAGCCGGTTATCGAGGGCAGGGGCTACCGATTTACGGTGAAGATGGGTAAGCCGCAAGACACCGAAGCGGCGAAGAATGGCACGAAGATTGGTCGCGGCGGTAACTTCCAATGCCTGTTGTCGGGATCGCCGATTCCGGTTAAGTATATACGCGAACAGGGTATCGCAGGCACACTTGGCGCGCGTATGATGGCGCTTGTAGCAGAGGGACCAAATGGCCGTGTCTACCTGGCGCCAGAAGGTGCAGCAGAAACGGTCGCAGCATCGGCAGTGGCTTCCTGGATACCAGAGCAGGAGATCAACCATAATCCACGCGATATACGCACGCAGTTGTACGGACTCACGAAGTATGGTGACCTCTTCACCCCCCGCCAACTTGTGGCGCTGACGACCTTCTCCGACCTCGTGCAGGAAGCGCGCCAGCAAGTTAAGCGCGATACGCTATCTGCGGAGCTACCCGGTCCCTTGCCAGGGTCAGAATCGGCTAGCAAGGCGCTCGCCTCCGGTGGCACCGGCGACACAGCGTACGCCGATGCGGTGGCGGTTTATCTCGGCCTTGCCACTTCCCGCTGGAGCGATCTGTCGAACTCGTTGTGTGGTTGGAACAACACCAACCAGAATGTGAGAGCACTCTTCGCCCGGCAGGCTATTCCTATGAACTGGGACTTCGTCGAGCTATCGCCGTTCTCTAAGGTCGGCTCCTGGTTTTCCACCGTTGAGTCATTGGTTGAGGCATTAGCGAGCTTGGCGACCAATCAGTCTGGCTTTGCGGGTCAGTCTGATGCGGCGAGTCACCACATGTCACTGGGCAAAGCCATTTCCACCGACCCACCTTACTATGACAACATCTGTTACGCTGACCTGTCGGACTTCTTCTATGTCTGGTTGCGTCGCTCGCTGAAGCCCATCTTCCCCGAACTCTTCTCCACACTCGCAGTGCCCAAGGGGGAGGAATTAATCGCCTCGCCCTATCGCCACGGCGGCAAGGAGAAAGCCGAAGCATTCTTCCTCGATGGCATGACTCAAGCCATGCATCGCCTCGCCGAGCAGGCGCACCCGGCCTTTCCGGTCACCATCTACTACGCCTTCAAGCAGTCGGAGAGCGATGACGAAGAAGGAACTGCCAGCACCGGCTGGGACACCTTCCTCGATGCGGTGATCCGCGCCGGGTTCGCCGTGACCGGCACGTGGCCCATGCGCACCGAACGTAGCGCCCGGTCGAATGCGATGGACACCAGCGCCCTCGCCTCCAGCATCATCCTTGTGTGCCGCCAGCGATCCCTCGATGCCCCGGCCACAACACGCCGTGAGTTCGTCACCGCACTTAAGGCCGAGTTGCCCATTGCGCTGGCAGTTCTCCAAAGAAGTAATATTGCCCCGGTGGACCTGGCCCAAGCGGCCATCGGCCCGGGGATGGCGGTTTACACCAGATACTCAAAGGTCCTCGATGCCGAAGGCAAGCCGCTTTCAGTGCGGGAGGCGCTGGCCGTGATCAACCAGACGATAGACGAGGTCCAGTCGGAGCAGGAGGGGGACTTCGACGCCGACACCCGCTGGGCGCTGGCCTGGTTCGCGCAATACGGCTTCACCGAAGCGGAGTACGGGGTCGCCGAGACACTATCAAAGGCCAAGAACACCAGCGTGGCCGGGATGGTGGATGCCGGTATCATAGCCTCCGCCCGCGGCAAGGTTCGGCTGTTGAGGCCCGAAGAGCTGAAGGGAGACTGGGACCCGCTGAAGGACAACAGAGTCACGGTCTGGGAGATGGTCCATCAACTGGTCCGCGCTCTCGAAGCCGGCGGAGAGGAGGAAGCCGCGGCGCTGGTCGCCAAACTCGGCTCTAAAGCCGAGACGGCCCGCGAACTGGCCTACAGGCTTTATACCCTGTGCGACCGGAAGCGGCGGGCTAGGGATGCCCGGTCGTACAACGGGCTGGTGCAGAGCTGGCCGGAGATTGCACGCCTGGCCCAGTCATACAACGCCCTGGTCCAGAGCTGGCCGGAGATCGCGCGACTGGCCCAGGAAAACATCGCCACCCAGGGCGCTTTCTGGTCGAAGGAGTAACACATGGCCATAACCAACTATGAACGCATCGGCAAGGCGCTGGAGCTTCTCAAGGCGGGTCTCTACCCGTACATCGAACGCGAGTTTGCCGGCAGGTACCAGGACCGCGCCGCGGCCAGGGCCCTGGAGTTCCTGGGCGATGACCGGCTGAATTCAAAAAAGCCCATCTCTGAATGGGACGCCTCGGCGCTGCTGAAGATCATGTGGGACTCGTGGAACGAGGTCTTCCGCCAGACCCTGGGCTTCAGCGAACGCAGCCTGGTCAGCGAGCTGCGGGATATCCGCAACAAATGGGCCCACCAGGAGCAGTTCTCGGGTGACGACGCCTACCGGGCCTTCGATTCCACGGCCAGGCTGCTGACCGCGGTATCGGCGCCCCAGGCAGACGAGATTGAAAAAATGAAGACGGAGCTACTGAGGGTGCGGTTCGACGAGCAGGTGCGCGGCGAGAAGCGCAAGACCGCTGGCGCCGCCATCGAAAGCGGCGCCGCGGGCAATCTCAAGCCCTGGCGGGAAATCGTCACCCCCCACCGGGACGTTGCCTCCGGCCGCTACCAGCAGGCGGAGTTCGCCGCCGACCTGTGGCAGGTGCATATGGGCGAGGGCACGGACGAGTACAAGAACCCGGTGGAGTTCTTTCGCCGCACCTATCTCACCGACAGCCTGAAACGCCTGCTGATTGGGGCAATGCAGCGCTTGTCCGGAAGCGGCGGCGGCGACCCGGTGGTGCAGCTCCAGACCAGCTTCGGCGGCGGCAAGACGCACTCCATGATGGCGCTTTACCATTTGTTCTCCGGTATCCCGCCTACCGACCTGGCAGGAGTCGAGGATGTCATGCGGGCGGCAACGGTGGCGCAACTTCCGGCGGTGAGGCGGGCGGTGCTGGTGGGCAACAAGATTTCGCCCGGCAACCCGGTCACCAAGGCCGACGGCACGGTGGTCCGCACCCTGTGGGGCGAACTGGCCTGGCAGTTGGGCGGCAAAAAAGCCTTCGAACGCCTGCAGGCGGACGATGAAAAGGCCACCAGTCCCGGCGATGTCTTGCGCCAACTTTTCGTCGAACACGGGCCGTGCCTGGTGCTGATCGACGAATGGGTGGCCTACGCCCGCCAGCTTCACGACCAGGGGGACCTCCCGGCAGGGAGCTTTGAAACACAGTTTACTTTTGCCCAGGTGCTGACCGAATCGGCCAAACTGGCCACGAACTGCCTCCTGGTCGTCAGCCTGCCGGCCTCGGATACCAGCGGGTCGCCGCACGCCCAGGCGGATGACGCCGAGGTGGGCGGCCAGCGGGGTCGCGAGGCCCTTTCCCGGCTGCGCAACGTAGTTGGACGGGTGGAGGCCTCGTGGCGGCCGGCCAGCGCCGAGGAAGGCTTCGAGATCGTGCGGCGGCGGCTGTTCGAGCCGCTGACCGACCCGGCCCAGTTCAAAGACCGCGACGTGACGGCGCGGGCCTTTGCCGACCTCTACCGGACGCAGCAGGCGGAGTTTCCGCCGGAATGCCGCGAGGTGAACTACGAAACCCGGATCAAATCGGCCTATCCCATCCATCCCGAGATCTTCGACCGGCTGTACACCGACTGGTCCACCCTGCTCAAGTTCCAGCGCACCCGCGGCGTTTTGCGCCTGATGGCGGCGGTGATCCATAGCCTGTGGGAGAAGGGCGACAAAAGCCCATTGATCCTTCCCGCCGGCATCCCCATCGACGATCAACGGGTGCAGTCCGAGTTGACCCGGTACCTCTCCGACAACTGGGTGCCGGTGATCGAGAAGGACGTGGATGGCCCGAACTCGCTGCCGCTGCAGTTGGACAGCGGCTTGCCCAACCTGGGCAAGTTCTCCGCCAGCCGGCGAGTGGCCCGGACGATCTACCTGGGATCGGCGCCGACGGTTACCGCCGCCCATCGCGGGATCGAAGACCGGCAGGTCAAGCTCGGCTGCGTGATGCCGGGCGAGTCGCCGGCGGTCTTCGGCGACGCCCTGCGACGGCTGACCGCCTCGGCCACCTATCTCTACCAGGACGGTCCCCGCTACTGGTATTCGACGCAGCCAACGGTAACCAGGCTGGCGGAAGACCGCGCCGAGCAACTCAGGCGCGATCCAGACAAGGTCCTCCTCGAGATGGACAAGCGGCTGCGCGCCGCCCTTCAGAAGAAGGGGGACTTTACCCGTATCCACCCCCTGCCCCAGTCCGGACAGGACGTCCCGGACGAACCGGACGCCCGGCTGGTGGTGCTGGGCGCCAGCCATCCCTACAGCAAAGAGGCTAACAGCGCTGGCGAGGCAGCCGCCCGGGCCATTCTCGAATTCCGGGGAAACAGCCCCAGGCTGTATCGCAACAGCCTGGTCTTCCTGGCGGCGGATAAGACAAGATTACAGGACCTGGACGAAGCGGTGCGCAAATACCTGGCCTGGGAATCGATCCTGGCCCAGGCGGAACAACTGGACCTTTCGCCCGGCCAGGTGAAGCAGGCCGAAACCCAGAGAAAGGCGGTTGACGGGGCGGTAGCGGCGCGGCTGCCGGAGACCTATCAATGGCTGCTGGTGCCGGTGCAGGCCACGCCGCAGGCGGCGGCCGTAGACTGGCAGGCTTACCGGCTGTCCGGGGCCGACGACCTGGCGGTGCGGGCGGGCAAGAAGCTCAAGAATGAAGACCTCCTGGCGGCGGCGCTGGCCGGCACCAGGCTGAGGATGGAGCTGGACCGAGTGCCGCTGTGGCGCGGCGGCGACCATGTTCCCATAAAACAACTGGTGGAAGACTTTGCCAGGTACCTGTACCTGCCGCGGCTTACTCAACCGACAGTGCTGTTCAAGGCGGTCCAGGACGGCCTCGGCCTGCTGACCTGGCGGGACGACTCTTTTGCCTATGCCGACAGCTTTGATGAAGCCGCCAGACGCTACCGCGGGCTGCGGGCCGGGCAGCGTATCGAGGTCTCCGAAAATACCGTGTCCGGACTGGTGGTGCGGCCCGACGTTGCCGACCGGCAGATGCAGGCCGATGCCGCGGCGGCGCCGGTGGGGACGGTAGCGGGCGGGGGCGGGGGCGGTGGAGGCGGCATCGGCATCGGCGGTGTCCTGCTTCCGGTTGGCGCTGACGATAGCGGACCGGGCAGCGGACAAGAAATCTACAAAGCCGAACCCCGTCCGGCACCGCCGAAGCGTTTTCATGGCAGCGTGATCCTGGATCCCACCCGGATGGGCCGCGATGCCGGAAAGATCGGTGAGGAGATCGTAGCCCACCTTGCGGGTCTGGCCGGGTGCAATGTCAGCGTTACCCTGGAAATCGAAGCCGAGATTCCCTCGGGGGCGCCGGATAACGTGGTCCGGACGGTCACCGAGAACAGCCGGACGCTCAAGTTCACCAGCCAGGGGTTCGAGCAGGAGTAGGCGTCGGGCAACGCCGGGCAGAGTTAGAGCTTTCAACAGGTGAATTGCGATTTTCCTCCATGAGCAATACCATCACAAAGTGGAGTGCCTGGGGCTACGCCTGCACGTCGTGGACCGCAAGTCATGCTATCTTCCCTACGACGGCATGGTTTACACACCGAACATCGGCAAGGATACGTTGCTTGAGGAGGCCCTGGCCAATGCCGATGCCTACTACCGCCTCTTCACCAATCCATATCTCCATTGGATTGGGGACCCTGTGATGGAGGCAACTGAGGATTACCTGAAGGCCACTTTCCCATATTGTCCTGCCGGCTATCGTAGGGCGGTCGATTATCTCGATCGCGACGATTTCGAAGATGGAGAGAACCTTCTTCACGCCCAGGTCCATGAATGCACGCTGACGCCGTCCCAGCCGCACGACGAGTGGGAAATCGCCACCAGGATGATGCAAAGCATGTTCAAGGTCACCGATAACATCTACACCATCGTACCGCGCGGCCGGAAGAGCATTCTACCGGTGATTGCCGGCGCCCTGCCATACTAATACAGGCGCATTAAACGACGCGTAGGGGCTTGATTCATCAAGCCCCATTTGGGTTTGATAAATCAAACCCCTACGGTACGGATTCACCATGAATCATTGCGTTTGTATTAGTACAAACGCATTAATCGACGCTGCGGAGGGGCAGGTCTTGCGCCTGCCCTTTTTGGGGGCGACCGCAAGGGTCGCCGCTGCGGGAGCGATCTGTCATTGCGTTTGTATCATGGCCCGGGACGCGCCATGGCCGCGAGGAGGTTGGCAGGGCTCGGGGCGCCGCAGCCGCAAAGATGGCGGCGCGGCTTCAAAGGCACGCGGCAGAGTTTGTCTCAAAAGTACTATGGCACTCCCCTCTCCCCTTTGCGGGAGAGGGTCAGGGTGAGGGGGATTCAATCTGTTGGCCTACCCTCACCCTAGCCCTCTCCCGGAGGGAGAGGGGATTTTGAGCCAGGCTCGGCAGCGTGCCGCTACGCCCTTGCATTTCCGGTGATACGGATAATTCCTTGCCTCAGCAGAAATAACCGGTGTTTGTCTTCAGGGTACCGCTTGACAAAAGGAGTCTTCCTTCCCACAATCAAGGTAAGGAGAATGTTTCCTTACCACGAGGGTTAAACCGTGATAACTGCGAAAGTAACATCCAAGGGACGGGTAACCATACCCAAAGAGGTTCGGGAGCGGCTGGGGGTGCGTCCCGGGGAGAACATTGGCTTTGAGGAAAAAGACGGGATGCTAATCATCACCAAGGTGGTCACCAGGTCTCCCTTCGATAAGTGGGTCGGACGTCTGGAGCGTCTGAGAGGGCGGCGAAGTGACGATCAGGTTGGCGAGGCGCGGGGCCGTTGATCACTGCCGTCGATACCAACATTGTCCGGGACATTCTTATCCCGGGCGAGCCGTTCAAAGAGTATTCCAGGGCCCTGCTGGAAGAACACCTCTCCAGGGGAAGCCTTATCCTCTGCGAGGTGGTTTTTGCCGAGCTGGCCTCATTTTTCCAGTCGGAGGATGAACTCGGCGGATTCCTTTTGGATACGGGGATGGCGCTGGTCCCCTCCGATGAAAAGTCGCTCTACATTGCCGGGGAAAGGTGGGCGGACTATTCCCGGAAGAGTTCCCGGAGCAAGTTTACCTGTACCAACTGCGGGCGCCTTCGAAGCCGCCTGCCCGGAGTGTGGGACGGCGGTGACCCGGCGCCTCCATGTCCTGGCCGACTTTCTCGTCGGCGCTCATGCCCTGACCCGGGCCGACTGCATCCTGTCCCGGGATCCGGGAATCTATAAGAACTACTTTCACGACCTCAAGCTGGTATCGCCAAAGTGAGTTTCCTGGCTAGCCAGAGCTTTGAATAATCAAAACCGGCCTTGCCGATTAAGGCTAACATCCTTCAGTCCGCCCGGCATCTTCGCCACCAACAGGACGTGGTGATCCGCCTGTAGCCGCGAGGATGGCGGCATGGCCCGGGGCGCGCCATGGCCGCGGGCCGTTGGCTCGCCCTCAAATGGACCAGAATGGAATGGCCACTCGCAAACATCAGTTTTGCCCGACTCTGTCGGAGTAAGGGATATTATCCGCATCATCGGGAATGCAAGAGCGGGCCACCGGCCTGCGGCTACAGCCGGATCCGCGCCCCCGCCTGCCATATATCCTGTATCGCCCCTTCCGGGCACACCAGCATGCACAGATTGCATTTCTGGCACAGCTTCTGGTCAATAACGGCTACTCCATCGATGACTTTGATCGCCTGGCGACCGCTGATCTCGCAGGGCGCCAGGCAACGACCGCAGCCGTTACAGCGGTCTTCCAGGACCGTCATGGCATAAGGCTGGGAGCGCGAGGCAGCCGGATTGGAGTACACTTCACCAACGCGGTAAGCCTCATTGGTCGCTCCCACGAAGTCCCGGATGCTGCGGTAACCCTTTCTTTCCATGAACTGCTCCAGGCCGTCCACCATCTGGCGTACCAGACGCAGCCCGTAGGCAATGGCGGCGCTGCCCACCTGTACGGTGCTGGCCCCAAGCAGCATGTATTCCACCGCGCTCTGCCAGTCGGCCACGCCCCCTATGGCCGAGATGGGTAAGTCCACGGCGGAATCCACCAGGGCCACCGCCGCCAGTCCCAGGGGCCTGATGCCCGGCCCGGTGACAATCTCCACCATCCCGCGCCTCTTGCCGTGGATATCGACGAAGGTGCTGAGCGGTGCGCCGGTCTCGATGTCCACACCGACCACACCCGGCATGCTGTTGGTCACCGCAATGGCGTCGGCTCCGGCGTCGGCGCAGGCCCCGGCCCAATCGCGGACCTCCTGGGGAATAACCAGGGCGTTAAGCTTGACCATCAACGGCACGCGGGTGTTGGCCCTCACAGAGGAGACCAGGGCTTTGGTCAGACCCAAATCGCGATGGAAACCGAGATGCATGCCGGCGCCGGGCAGGATGGCATAGGAGGGATTGAGTTCGATGATGTCGGCCCCGGCCCTTTCCGCCGCCTGGCAGGCCCTGGTGGTATACTCTATGTCTTTCAGGCCGCCGATATCGACAATGATAGGCAGTCCACTTTGCTTGGACATCCGCACCACGCGTTCGATCCTGTCGGGACGAAAGGGGTCATGCATATCGAGATTGGTCTTGTTGTGAGTGCTCTGAAAAGACCAGAAGGCGGGCGCTTTGTCAATAAACTTGAGCCCGTGAGGTATGCGGTACTGGGGCAAAGGGTAATCGCTGCCGGGTTCAACATCGCACATGTATTCGGCGGTCCAGGTTACGGCGCCCGCCCATCCTGCTTTTGCCGCCTTTGGCAGGGCTTCAACTCTGGCTGCCGGGGAGGACGAAAGCAGAAACGGGTGCTTCAGCTTCAGACCGCAAAAATCGACGCTTAAATCTACAGACATGAGAGCTCGGTATCTCCAAAAGATTCATTCATGCCATGAAAACGAAGTACCACAGGCAGGGCCGCCTGTGGTACCGGTTTTTAGTTTGCGGCATCAGGCCACTTCGACCGCACCCTCCGGACCAGTTCCTCATCCAGGCTTATTTCTTTGGGGAAATCCTTTATCCAATCAAAGGGTTTGCAGGCATCGATGATCGCCCTGGAGTTGTAATAGATTTGATTGGTGCTGCGCGATACCGGGTCTAACGGATTGCCCCTGGCCCTGGTAAACACGCTTATGTTGGCCGCCGGGTCGGAACGGGTGCCTATCGCCCATATTACTTGCCGGGAATCGGTGGGGTCGATATCGGCGTCCACTACAACGATGTACCTTCCCATGTTGGCGCCGATCCGGGTATGGGATATGAACATGGCCACTTCCATTACCTGGCCGGCATAGCTCTGTTCTATCGCGGCGATGATAAACATTTGCTTGGCCGTTTCATGCAGCCAGATTCCTGATATCCCGCGCATGCCTCCGGCGAGGAGCTCATTGTGGAGCATGGCGCTGCCGGTGACCGTCATGTAATATCCCGAATCCCCGATGCGTCCGGGCGGCGATCCCAGCTCCACCGGGTCCCGGCGATGGTAGACCCGTTCGATCCGGACAATGGGGGCCGGCCCCTTCTTCCTGGCGTAGTAGCCAGTAAATTCACCAAAGGGTCCCTCATCCATCGTTTGTCCCGGCGGGCACCAGCCGGCCATGACGATTTCACTCATGGCCGGTATGGGCAGGCCGGTTACCTCTTCCTTTACCACCGCCACCGGGCCACCGCCGATGGCTCCAATGTAGCCGTATTCGGAACCAATGGGGACCTCGCGGCAGGCTATGCGGAATACCAGGGGATGGTGCCCCAGGGATACCGCCACCGGCGCCTCCTTTCCGGCGCGGTGGTATTTTTCGATATTCAATTTGCCATGCTGCGTCGGTATCATCTGCAGGCCGAGGGTCCTGGCGTCGTGGACCTGCATCCGGTATGTTCCCAGGTTAACGTCGCCCGTGTCAGGGTCGCGAGTGATTACCGCATCGCCGGTGCCGATAAAAAGCCCGCCATCCAGATCATGCCACTTCGGACAGGGGAAACGGTATATATCGACATTGTCGCCGGAGAGAATGTTTTCCAATACCGGACCGTCAACCACGGTCCGTGGATCAAACCCCCCGTAGGACCTATCCCATTGCAGAAGTCTTTGCCGCAGGACTTGCACCAGTTCCCGCTCCCCCGAGGAGGCCGGGAGACCGAACGTAAGTTCGATGAGGCGGCGCGAGCTGGTGGAACAGGTCAGTACCCTCATGCCGCTGGCATGCCCGGCGATGTCATCGAAAAGCAGCGCCGGTCCGTTGTTCTCCAGGTTGAGATCGGTCAGACAGCCTATTTCCAGGTCAGGGCTGGCGCCCTTAACCGTTTTGAGGTTTCCGGTTTTCTCAACCTGATCCAACCAGCCGCGCAGGTCGTGGGCGCTCATTATGCTGCTTTCAGACCCTTAATAACCTCGGCGGAGGCGGTAACATAACCGAAGTGTGTCTTAACTATCTCTTCGGTGGCTTTTTGCCACAGGGGCGATTTCTCCCAGCAGCAGTCGCTCAACAGGATGCAGATAA
Organism: Chloroflexota bacterium; assembly: GCA_016210565.1. Classification (GTDB taxonomy): domain Bacteria; phylum Chloroflexota; class Dehalococcoidia; order JACQUA01; family JACQUA01; genus JACQUA01. The sequence goes on along the minus strand of JACQUA010000258.1, from coordinate 4,719 downwards.
ACTCCGAGTGAAAAGCGTCTCTGAGACTGGATTCGACGCAAATGCTGGTGGTCAAACCCCCGAACATCAGCACCTCGATCCCCAGGTTTCTCAAAATGTGTTCCATGTCCGTGTGATAGAACCCGGTATGCGTGTGCTTCCGGTCGATGACAATATCCCCTTCGTGCGGAGTGCATTCATCGAAGATTCTGGTGTTCCAGGTACCTTCGATGTAGTATCCGATTTTTTCGCCTTTGGGACCGACGGCGCTTCCCGGACCCACGGGCGCCCTCGAGCGGTAATATACTTCCCTCCATGCCCTTCCCATGTCTATCAGGTCCGGGCGTACACTGCTCACGGTGTAGATCACTCTGGCCCCTTTTTCGCGACAGGCGGCAGCCAGATCCATGGAAGGTTTGATTACCTGTCGAGCTGCACTCATGTTGCCGCCTTTTGATCCCATCAGCCCCTGGTCGTGCAGGAAATCATTCTGGTAGTCGATTAATACAAAGCCCAGCTTCCCGGGATCGACCTCATATTCCCTGGTCATTTCGGGTAAGGTCGCGTAGTCATGCTTATTGTATCTGACCAGAAATTTCATTTGGTGGCTCTCCTTGTTTGTCTGAAAATAACCTGGCGCCGCAACCGCGCGGCTACGAATGGGTGTGAGGTAGCGCCCGTAGCATTCGACTACAAATGGGTTGTCAGCTTGCGCGCCAGGTAGCGCCCATAGCTCTTGGCCGTTATTTTGGCCCTGGGTTCTTCCTCCGCCCATTCCATGGCCACCTCGCCACGGGCGATAGTCATAACCGGCCACCCTTTGAGCTTCCAGCCATCATAGATAGACCATCCGGCGGAGCTATGGACCGTATCCCGGCCCACCGTCCGTTCTTTGCCGAGATTGACCACGACCAGGTCCGCATCCGACCCGGCGGTCAAGGTCCCCTTTTGGGGATACAGACCGAATATCCTGGCCGGAGTCTCGCACAGTAGCTCTACCAACCGGGTCAGGGAAATCCGGCCCTTGTTCACCCCTTCGCTGAGCATCACCGGAAGCATCTCTTCTGCCCGGGGAAACTCCCCGCTGGTGGCCCAGACATCCCCTGTGACCTCCATCTGCTCCCTCGACCTGTACGCCGAAACGTGGTCGCTCCCAAGGCAATCGATTACGCCGTCCCGCAGCGCCAGCCAGCACTTGTCGATACGTTCCCGGTCCCTTAGCGGTATGGTGCATTTCCATACCTCCTTGGTCAATGTCAGGTAGTGATGCCCGGTTTGCCCGTAGACCCGGACCCCTTCGGCCCGGCTCTTCATCAGCTCTTCGACGGTTTCCGGTGTGGTTACGTGTTGAATGTATATGGGACAGCCGGTAACTTTCGCATAGTAGGCATAGGTTCTTACATAGCCCGCTTCGCAAAAGGCGGGAGACCGGTCGCTCCAGGCGGCTGTGTCCTTTCGCCCGGACTCGATCAGGCGCTTCTGGAGTACCTGGATGATTTCAGGGTTCTCGCAATGAAGACAATAAATTCCCGGTGATCCCAGGCGGGCAATGTTCCCCATGGCCAGGAAAACAGTCCCATCATCAAAGCCATGATAACCCATTCTCTTCGCCGGCTGAAAATAGCTCCAGGCGGAAGGTCCGATCCTCAGATGAAGATGGCTTTTGTAGGAAGTTATGCCCCATTTTTCGGCCAAATGGAGTATCTCGCTGGAATGCGATGGGTTCATGAGGCATGGGGTCAGGAAATAGTCCACCAGCGAAGAGGAGTTGCCGATAGTGACAAAATCGGGCATTACCTGCGAGTAAAGTTTGACATCCTCGGGAGCCGGGAACTCGACCGGGGCGTTGGTGATCTGGGTGCTGGTCAAATGCAGTCCCCAGGTAGTAACCCCGCCGGCCAGGGCGGCGCGGGTCTCCGCCGCCAGGCCCTTTTGCAGGCCTCCCGGCAAATGGACCTCGGAATCGACTATTCCTGGCAGAACGTAGTTACCTTTAACGTCAATAGTCTGCCTGGCTTCGGGCGCTGCTTCCCCGGCCCCGATGGCTTCGATCTTAGCGCCGGCTATGGCAAGCCAGCCGGTGGTGGTTTGCCCGTTGGTGACAATTTGTCCGTTCTTGATTACCAGATCTAACAACAGAAGTTGCTCCTCAGATCAAATTTAGTGCCAGCATGCCCCTTTCGCGAAAGGGGGAGGACCCTGGAAACCTATTTCCCCAGCAGCGACGCCCATTCCGTCTTCGCGATGTCCGTATACTTCCGCTTGTTTATCATATATTCTTCACTGATCACATTCAGGTATTTCCCCCCCGGTATCCGCAGTTCGTCAGGGTTGAGGTGTTCAGTGGGAATATCGACACGAGCCGTCTGGAAGCCAAAGGCCTTCGAAAAGACGGCCATGCCTTCCTTGCTGAGCAGCCAGTTAACAAAGACCCTGGACGCGGCGGGATGAGGTGGCTTGCTTATCTGACCGACGTTACCCACCGTGGAGGTGACGAAAGTGCCTTCCATGGCAACAATGTTTTTCAGCGGCGCTCCGGCCTTCTGCAATTCCTTCAGGACAGAATCATCTACGGCTATTCCGATGGGGTACTTGCCGCGGGCTACCCACTCACCGTGAAGACGTTTGTCCCTGGTTATCACCAGGTCCTGTTTTCCCAGCGCCTTGACGAAGTCCATATCCATGATCCCCTCAGCCAGGGCGGCAAAGACCTCATTGCCTTTGCCGGGAACCGTGGGATCGTCCATGGCCATCTTTCCCTTCCAGGCGGGATTGAGCAAATCTCGCCAGGACCGGATGTCTTCGCCCTTTACAATATCCTTGTTCACGGTGATCGGTTGTCCGGCGATGGCCATGAAGGCGATCAAACTGTGCTGCTTATCAACAAATGGTATTTCCCCGGACCACCACAGGTCCTTTCTGGATATTTCCGGTAACAGCAGCACATTGTCCAGCGACTCGAAAAGACCCGCGGGCTTGAGCAATGTCAGGGCGCTGATGGCCCCTCCGAGATAGACATCTGCAGTGAATATCTCGGCCTTTCGCTCGCTGATGAGCCGGCTAGCTATTTCATCGCCTCTTCCTGCCACAAACTCAAGCTCAATGCCAAACTTGTCTTTCATCGCCCGCGCCAGGGCCGCCCTTGTCTCGGGACCTACGGTGACGATAACGACCAGCTTGCCTTCGCTCCGGGCGTCATCTTTCAGCTTCTCCCATTCCTGTTGCCAGGATTCTGTAGACGCCCCTTTGCCCGGGGCGGAGGCGGGGCCGCCTCCGAAGGAGCCGGCGCACCCCACAACAAAGACCATTGACAATAGTACGAGGACGACAACTGTTAGTTTCCACATTTTCAATCAACTCCCTTCGGAAACGTTCAAATTACTAAAGCATAAGACATCCCATGCACCTCCCGTCAATGATGCACATCATCCACAGAAAAACCGGTTGCCATCAGGCCGGAACAGGCCCTTCGGCCAGGTCCCGGAGTTTTCCCGGCTGGAGAACGACGAGTTTGCCTCGAGACGACCGGACAATGCCTCTCCGGTTCAAGAGGCTGATGAAGCGTATAGCTGTTTCGGGGGTTGTCCCTGCCATCCGGGCAATCTCCGGACGAGTAAACGTGATGGTAGGACCAAGCTCCGTGAATAACGTGAGCAGGTTGTAGGCCAATCGCTGGTCGGTACGCTCGGTTGCCAGGGCCAGAAGCCTGACCGCCGAATCAAAGAGCCTGCCGCTGGCGACAGTGAGAATACTTTTCAAGACCCTCGAGCAGGATTCCACATGCCCGCAGATCAGGGAAACCAGGTCATCGGTCCGCATCATCAACACCTGGCTATCGAACACGGCCTGAGCCGAAGCTCCATGGAGTTTGCCGGAAATCAGGGTGACATTCCCAAACAGGTCTCCGCGGCGGTACACCGCCAGGATGAACTCCTTGCCTGAAGGAGAATGCCTCAGGACCTTGATCTTTCCTTCGGCGACCACAAAGACATAGGCAAGGGCCTCATCTTCGTGATACAGAAATTCCCCTTGAGTGACCGGGCGCGCCACGGCCAGGCGAGACAGTTCGACCAGTTGATACCCATCCAGACCGGCAAAAACCGGTGACTCTTTCAGTGTTGCAATGATTTTTCCTCGCTCGGGACCCGCGTTTGGGGCTGGTGCCAGCCCGGTTTTCAGGGCCGCTCCAGGGTTGCTGGCAAAGCTGACAGGATGTGTAATGGCCGGCGGCGCTTCCCGGTGAGAGCTATGACCGGCCAGTTCACTCAGCGCCCGGCTCATGGCAAGGCAATGCTCTTGAAAGGCTTTCCTGCCGCGAGCAGTCAGGCGTACAACGGTGTTGCGCCTTGGCGCGGTGAGCTCCTTCCGAATTTCAACATAGCCGGCATTCTTGAGTTTAGCCAGGTGCGATGACAGATTGCCCGCGGTCAGTTTGGTATGCCCGAGCAAAGCGAGAAAATCAGCGCTGTCCGTCTTGTACAGGCGCGCCGCGATCATAAAACGGGACGGCTGATTTAGGCAGCGGTCAATCGCCGGCATTCCCATCGTAGTTACTTTGCGCTGCAAACCAGCACGAGAAAGATTGCTTGACCCGTTCCCTGACTACATTCATTGTTGAAACCGGACGAAGTTGCGATGTCAACGCACAACCAGGGTCTCCCGCTCTCAACTGAGGAGCATACTAGCACAGGCCAAGAATGATTGTCAAAGGAGCGGTGGCCGCGAGCCGGCGGCTCGCGG
>JACQUA010000026.1 GCA_016210565.1 Chloroflexota bacterium | reverse complement strand
GTCTTTCGTCCCGCGCCCCGCCCCGAAAGAACTTGTCCTGAGCGAAGCGAAGGATTCTTCGACTACGCTCGCTGCGCTCGCTTCGCTCAGAATGACATTTTCATCCTTCATGGTGCGCCATCGGCGCATGGGTGATTGTTTGGAATTTGGTGCTTGGAATTTGGAGTTTATTTGGTCATTCTTCATTCGGACTTCGTCATTGTTATTTGAGGCCAAGCTCTTCATCGGTTAGATAACATGCCGGGTCCTCGGCCCAAATGTCGCCGTGGACGGCCTCGGCCCGGACCCGGAGGTTGCCGTTGCAAATGGCCACATAGTGACACCGCGCGCACCGTCCCTTCAACAGGGCCCGGCGCTCTTTGAGCCCCCTCATGAGTTCGTCCGAAGTGTCCAGCCAGATATCGCCGAATTTCCGCTGCCGGACGTTGCCGAAGGAATAATGCCACCAGAACTGGTCGGCATGGACGTTTCCCAGGTTGTCGACGCAGCTAATGTTGATCCCGGACTTGTTTCCTCCATTGCTTAACAGGAGCCGCCAGGCCTCTTCGACCCGTTGCGGTCTTTCTTTTTTAATCTTTAGATATAAGTATACACCATCCGCATTGTTGTCAACTGTTAGCACTTCCTTTTCGATGCCTTTGCGGTGGAGTTCTTCAGTGCGCCGGCAGATATAGTCCAGGGCCGACCGGGTGTCCGCGTGGCCGATGTCGCTTTCCTGGATTTTCGCCCCGCGGCCCGCATAGGCGAGGTGGTAGAAACACACCCGGGGGATGTTTTCCTGTTCGACGAGGTCGAAAATGGCGGGCAGGTCCTGGTAGTTGTAGCGGGTCAGGGTGAGACGAAGCGAGACCTTCTGGCCGGCCCGGAGGCAGTTTTGCATCGCGGACAGCGCCTCCTGAAAGGCGCCCTTCTTGCCGCGAAAGCGGTCGTTATGCTCGCCAATCCCGTCCAGGCTGATTCCGATTTCACCGAAACCCACCCGGGCCAGTCTTACGGCCGTCTTTTCGTCGATGAGCGTTCCGTTGGTGGAGAGGACGGGACGCAGGCCAAGTTCGCGGGCGTAGGCGCTTATTTCGAAAATGTCATGTCTGTAGAGGGGTTCTCCCCCCGAGAAGAGCACCACCGGGACGCCGAACCCGGCCAGGTCCTCCAGGAACTTCCTGGCTTCGCCGGTTGTCAGTTCTCCGGCGTAATCTTTGCCGTCGGAGTTGGAGTAGCAGTGCAAGCAGTGGAGGTTGCAGCGGCGGGTGCAATTCCATACCACAATGGGGCGCCCCTGTCTGAAAGCGCCAATGGGGCTGGAAGGCGCGGCGCCTTTGCCGAAGCGGAGATTGTCACCCGTGGCGACAATTCCGCAGAGAAGCCTCGATATCGAAACCATTATCGTCCTTGTGTCCGACCTGTCACGAGCATTCAGATAACAGTGTTAATCGGGATGACTGGAGCGCGATGAAATGACGAAACTAGAATGTCGAATCAATGCTCAAAACTCGAATGTCCAAACAGGGCAACGTGCGCCATTGATCATTTGTCATTCGGACTTCGTCATTGCTACGAAAATAGTCTGTCACCCTGAGCCGAAGCCCTGAGCGAAGCGAAGGGGCAGGCGAAGGGTCTTTCGTCCCGCTCCCCAACCCGAAAGAACTTGTCCTGACCGGAGCGAAGGATTCTTCGACTACGCTCGCTGCGCTCTCTTCGCTCAGAATGACAGCGCACGCCATTTTCATCCTTGATGCTCCCGACTGGTCGGGATGGTGGATTGATTGGTCATTCGTCATTCGAATTTCGTCATTGGAATTCAGCGTTTGTGTTTTCCCGTCGTCAGGTAGATCTGGTAGTCCTCCTCGTCAGTAAAAATCTTCCACCGGCTGACGCCGTTGGCCTGCACCACCGGACGGATGAAGCATTTCTTGCCGCTTTCCTGCTGGGCGCCTTTAAGGAAATGCAGGGTTTCTTCGCGGCTTCTCATGGGATATTTCCAGTGGTTCATGCACTGGTGCCTGCCGCAAGTCCGGCAGACGTACTGGTCATGAGGGCACTCGGAATAGAATTGTCCCCAGCCATAGCATTCGGGACATTTCTTCGTCCGGTCATAACCGTATATTTTTTCCTGGCTGCAGCCTTCCACAGTTATCGAGGTCTCCTTTGGTCCTGCCAGGCCCCCGGTCGAGCGGAGGACCCGTCTCAGGCCAGCGTAATCTGGCTTTGTACCCGGCGTCGTCGCGGCGAGCGAATACGGCAATCTCATCCTCCTCCCGAGATCGCTCCAGTCTGGCTTCTCGCATTGACGGTTCCGTGCTGTTTTTTCCTTTTACAATTATATACCTTTACAGCATGACAGTCGAGAAGGGGGCGGAGACAGGTTCAGAAAGAAGAGCGCAAAGAGGGGACCGGCGGGGGATGAGCAAGACGAATGACCAAACCCGAAGCACTAAATCCGAAATCCTGAACAATGTCCAAAAACAAAATACCAACGCTCAAACATCGAAACGATTCCTCCCGAGCCCTCACCCTGGGAATTCGCTGGTTGCACCCGGTTGCGGATTTGGAATTTTGGTATTCGAATTTGTTCAGAAAATAGGCTGTCACCCTGAGCCGAAGCCCTGAGCGAAGCGAAGGGGCAGGCGAAGGGTCTTTCGTCCCGCGCCCCGCCCCGAAAGAACTTGTCCTGAGCGAAGCGAAGGATTCTTCGACTACGCTCGCTGCGCTCG
>JACQUA010000256.1 GCA_016210565.1 Chloroflexota bacterium | reverse complement strand
GCCGGCCGCAGGCGTAGGCGCCGCGGCCGCCATCACCGAGACATCAGAAATCGACCCCGCTACCGGGGGAGTGCTCCGTTCTGCCAACGGGCGGGTCACCGTGACCTTCCCGCCCGGCGCTGTCAAGCGCCGGGCGAGGGCGAGCATTAGCAATCTCGATACATCGGTTCTCTCCTCTCCCATCAGGCGGCTGTTCGAGGTAGTCGACCTCACAGCCGAGTACGACGACGATCAGGAACAGATCGCCCAGTTCGACCAGCCACTCACCCTCACCATGAGCTATGCCCATCTCCCCGGCTACACCATCGCGCAGGACATGACTACCATACTGTGGTGGAACCCCGCCGGGAAGCGATGGGAAGCACTACCCTCCCTGGTGGACAAGGAAGGGAAGAAGGTCTCGGCGGCCATCACCCATTTCAGTGGCTACGCCGGGGGCGTCGGCGATCCCGAGAACCCTAGACTACCGGGAGTCGAGGCCTTTCAGAACGACCTGTTCACCGGGGCAGCCAACGTATCCTATCCCCTAGAGGTCCCGCCGGGCCGGGGCGGACTAACTCCCCAACTGCGGCTCAGCTATAGCAGTCCAGCGGTGACCAGCATGGTAGGGTCAGCAGGAACGGGCGACGCGAGCCGCGCCGACACTCAGGCCCCGTGGGTTGGCGCCGGCTGGGACCTGGACCTGGGGCGCATCGTCAGGGACATGGGCGACAACCTGGATAGCACCGCCGACGACCATTTCTCCTTGTCGCTGAACGGAATCGGCGAGCAGATCGTGCTCGGCAGCGATGGGTACTATCACACCAAGAACGAGACCTTCGTCCGCATCTCTCGGACCAACGCCGATACGAGTAGCGATAAGTGGTACGTCTGGCTGAAAGATGGCAGCAAATACTCCTTCGAGAAGGGCTTGCTGTACTACACCGGCAATTGCCCCGACCTGGAGAATCGCATCTGCGAGACCATCGTGCGAGAATGGTTTCTCACCAAGGTGGAGGACGTAAACGGCAATGCCATCGACGTGTCCTACTGGGACGACCCCATCAAGGTGACTTGCCGGGGAGACCTGTCGCTGGGCACCTATCCTATGACCGTTACCTACTCCGTGCAGAACGACGACCGCTATCTGGTCCAGCTCAACCGCTCCTCGCGAAACGACATCAAGCACAAATGGTGGGACGACTACTGCACGCTCGTGCCTTACCAGCGAGAGAGATTGGATAACGTCAAGGTCTACTACGACCTGGGGGGAACGCGCACCGAGATCAGGAAATACCAATTCAACTATGACTACAGCCTTTTCCCCCAAGTCTACTACGACCATAGCGGCCAGTACGGCAAGCTAACGCTGCTGTCGGTAACGGAGAAGGACCCTTCCGGTAACTCCCTTCCCGCCTATGCCTACACCTACGGCCAGAACAACCTCTTGAGTACGGCCAGCAACGGGTACGGCGGGAAGACGACCTATTCCTACGACCACGTCACAGCCGGCTACTTCCGGAGCGACGAATCGGTCACCTACGTGCTGGACAACGTTAAGCAGTACCCCAACTCTCCTGTCGACACCTATACAGGCGCCCTGTTCCCCGGGTCGCAGTATTACATCGACGCCTACTTCACCAGCGGCAGCGGCTCGACGGTAAGAATCTGGGCTCAAGACGACTATCACACGGAAGGCATCACCGTGACGATACCCTCCATACCGCAGGGACAGCAGGGGGTGGACCAGGGCGAGCCGTTCTTCCTCGACCCCCGGGCCACCTATCTCAAGGTATGGGTGGAACAGGTGTCGGGCGACTACTATCTCAAGAACCTGGGGGCCGTGTACTGGCGCACCCACTACCGGGTGCTGACGAAGGCCATCGCCGATGGCCTGGGGATTACCAACACCTACACCATCACCTACTTCAGTCCGGCGATGAACGACACCGCCCATTCCGCCGAAGCCTCGTGGACTTCCTATCCCAAGATGAACACCCAATTCCGGGGCCACGAAAGGGTGGAGCAGACCGACCCCCTGGGGAACAAGACGGCTACCTACTTCCACCAGGACGACGCCCTCAAGGGCAAGACCTACCGGCTGGAGCGTTATCGGGGAACGGGTACCCTGCTGAACCAGGAGGAGAGCACCTGGGTGGGAGCGCCGTTCACGGTCACGGTCAACACCGACGCCAGCACCGTCGACCACTACACGAATGATTTGATAGTCCTCGAGAGTGGCCTCTCGATCGCCGTAAGCGCCGACTCTCGCCTGGATTACGCCATCAGAGCGGAGCAGTCTTCCCTTCTCCGAGCCTCCGTCCAGCTCCAGTTCTCCGACGGCACCAACTCTTGGGACCTGGCGGCCGACGACCAGAACGGGTTGCGGGGTGCCTGGTTTACCGACCTCAACGACAAGTACAACAAGGTCTGGTACCGGCGGAGCATCCCGCTGGGAGAGTTCAACGGCAAGACCGTGAGCAGCGTCTTCTTCATGACCAACGACAACCCCACCATCACGACCGGCGCGGCTACTCACAACTACCAGTTCAGCAGCGTGGTGGTCGCCGGCCGGCCGATAAGCCCCACAGCAACCTCGGGAACGGGCACGGGCGTGACGAGTTGGATTCTACAGGGGGCGCCGGGGGAAACCATGGCCTACCCCTTCGTCAGATTGGCGGAGACCAACTCCTACTCTTTTGACGGGGCCATCACCAGCACCCGTCAGATCAGGAGCGCCTACGAGTACGACGCCTACGGCAACCGGAAGGACGACTACCTCTTTGGGGACGTGAACGACGGGAGCGACGACCAGAGCGTCCACCGGGACTTTGTGGTCAACACCACCGCCTGGATAGTGGACAAACCCAACTGGGAGAACGTCTACAGCGTCATCACCGACAACGTGGGCGGGCCGACCATGAAGACCCAGACCACCCGCTACTACGACGGGTCGACCAACTATGGCGCTTCGCCCACCAAGGGACTGATGACCAAGCTTGCCAAAGGCATGGGAGGGGACTACGTCTCCACTTGGGAATACGGCTACGACAGCTACGGCAACCGGATACTGACCCTCGAACCCGGCGGCCGGAGCGTGACCACCACCTACGACGCGATTTACCGTACCTACCCGGTGGCCGAGACCATCTCCCCCACGGTGAACGGCGTGACGCAGCGGCAGACAGCAGCCTACGACTACCGCTTCGCCAAGCCCACGGCGCTAACCGACACCGCCAACCTGGCCGCCACCAGCTACGCCTACGATACCTTCGGCCGGACCGTCAAGGTGTGGCAGCCCACGGAGCCTACCTCGGTCAAGCCCACCCAGCAGGTGACCATCACCGACGGCAGTCCGGGGGTTCCCACCATGGTCCTCGTGGAGAGCCGCACTGACCTGGGCGGAACCAATACCCCCGCCCTTTACCGCCAGTGGTCCTTCTACGACGGGCTGGGAAGACTGGTCCAGACCCAGGCCGATAGCGACACGGCGGGGCAAGTCATGGTAAAGAGCATCGGCTACGACGCCTTGGGGCGGAAGGACAAGGAGTCGGTGGCCATTACCAACACCACCCCCGTCACCTACCGTACTCCCGTCTGGGCCAATCTGCAGAAGACCTCCTACGCCTACGATGCGCTCGGTCGCACGGTCAAGGCCACGGCCCCCGACGGAAGCGTCTCTCTCAACGCGTATTCGGGCTGGGGCACGGCGACCAGGGACGGCAACGGCCACGGCAAGTTCTTCCACGCCGACGCCTTCGGCCGGCTGGCCAAGGTGGAGGAGCCGCTCACCACCTACCAGGATACTTTTGACACCAAGGATCAGACCAAGTGGACCTTCAGCGCCTACCAGACCGTGCCCTTCGCCGACGGAGGAAACAACGTGGTCAAGAGCACCGGCACGGGCGTGGACTATACCTCGGAGTTCTACGCCAATAGCTATACGCTCCGTTCGGGCCAGGGAATCCAGATCGAGTTCAAAATGACGCTTACAGACACCCGAACCCACATCGCCCTGGAGACTAACGACGGCGGGGTGTACCGGCGATGGGCAGTGCGGTCGGACGGCAACAAGATCTACGTGCAGGCGAACGACGGCAGCGGCTGGACCTACCCGGCGGACCTCATCACGCCAGTTCAAACCGACCGCTGGTACGTGGTGATGCTGAGGCTAGACGATGCTGACGGCTTCTACGCCGAGGTGAGGGAGAGGGACAATCCCAACGTGGGGGCAAGCTACAGCCAGCCCATGCCTGCGGGCAAGAACTGGCGCTTCCACCACTGGATCTGGACGGGCAACGCCTATCTCGACAACTACCGGGAGATCACCTACCAGCCCACAACCTACCGGTACGACACCCTCGGCAGCCTCACCACCGTCACCGACACCCTGGGCAGCGTCACCAGCGTGAGCTACGACGCGCAGGGCAGAAAGCTGGGGATGACCGACCCCGACATGGGAAGCTGGAGCTACGGCTACGACCTGGCAGGGAACCTGGTGCGGCAGACCGACGCCAAGGGCCAGACCCTGAGGTTCGCCTACGACCCGGATAACCGCCTGGTGGCCAAGTACGACAACACCGCCTTTGCCACCTACGTCACGGCGGCGAGAGTGGTAACCACCACTCCCGACCTCAGGGCCTACGCCACCCTCACCAACACCGGGGACGTCACCTTCAGCGTCAACGCCCCGGCGACCGACCTCTACAACCTGGCGGTCACCCTCCACTCGGATTCCGTGGAAGCCGACCCCCGGGGGAGCGCCGCACTGAGCAAGGTCTACGTCGACGGAGCCTACGTGGGGTCGGTCACCACCAGGGGGAACTGGGGCCCGCCCTACGCCGCGCCGCTAGGGACCACTATGCTGGGTCCGGGGCAGACCGAGAGCTTCAAGGTGAACCTAACGGCGGGCAGCCACAACGTGAGACTGGCGAAGGTCGCGGGAACCCTCGGCGTGGAGACGGCGAAGGACGGGAGCGAGATAGCCCTGATTAGAGGGGGACAGGGGGCCTTCTATCAATACGACAGCCATCTCCTAGACCGCTTCGACAGCCTCGACAGCGCCCTCTGGAACTACAGCTCCTACCAGTCGGTGGACACCGTGGACAACCAGAGCGTGCTCAAGAGCACGGGGACGGGGAGTAGCTACGAGTCCTTCTTCACCCGCGCCGACGCCGCCTTGGGCCACGGGGACCGGCTG
>JACQUA010000262.1 GCA_016210565.1 Chloroflexota bacterium | reverse complement strand
GACTGGCAGTCAAAAGGTAGGGGGTTCGAATCCCCCCAGCTCCACCACTTTTTGAATCTGAAATCCCCCTGTTTAGACAATCCCCCAACTTGACATTTTGGTTATTGCTACCCATTTGCTACCCAAGTTTTTCAACGCTCTCCCTTTCATCTTTGGTTCTGAGTATCTCGTCAAACCGGGCGGCCGCGGCTTCTTGCAGTCCCGGGGCCACGTGGCTATAGGTGTCGAGCGTGATTTGTATGCTGGCGTGGCCAAGTCTTTCCTGGACTATTTTGGGGTGAACGCCCTGTTTCAGCAATAAAGAGGCATGGGTATGGCGGCAGTCGTGCAGGCGAATCCCGCTTAACCCGGCCCGCTTGACCAAGTGCCTCCACGCTTGGGTAACGCTGTCGGGAAGAAGCGGCCTACCGTCGGGCTGACAAAAGACCAAACCATCGCCATTGAAAGGAATGCCCAAAGCCCGGTTTACTTTTTCCTGTGCGTCATGGTGCTCCCGCAGGACGGAGGTGGTTGAAGGCGTCAGGGCTATGAGTCGCCGGCTTTTGGCTGTCTTGGGCTGGCGGAATATTATCTCACGGTTATGCAACTGGTGCAGGGTTCGGGTAACTGACACCTGGCAGAGAAGCAGGTCAATGTCGGACCACCTGAGGGCTAAGAGTTCGCTTCTTCTCATGCCGGAAAACAGAGCGAGGTAGCACAGCGGATAATACTCGGTTGATCTGGCGTGCTCCAGCAAAATATGAATGTCTGTTTCATCCATTGTCCGCATCTCTCGGTGTTTGACTTTGGGAACGTCTACGGCATCGGCCGGATTCCGGGTTATCATCCCCAACTTGACCGCGCTTTTCAATGCCCGGTGAACGGTCGTATGAATATACCGGACACTGCGATCACCCAGGCCCCCGCTACCATCCCGGCGCCCGTCCGACAGCTTGTCAGAGTAAAGCCGTTGAAGATGTTCGGGGCGTAATTGGCCTAGCGCGACCTGGCCCAGGGCTGGCTTGATGTGCTTCTCGACAAACCAGGCATAGGTTTGAGTAGTGTTCGGGGCCAGATTGCATTCACAGTAATCCCGCAACCACTGGTCGAGGTAATCACCGAATAAGAGCTTGTCCGGCTTTATGAAGGACCCGGTATCAAGCTGGTGCAACAACTCGCCTAGCTTCTTTTCAGCATCCTTCTTGTTTCCCTTGACCGAGACCCATTGGCGGAGCCTCTTGCCAGTGGCCGGGTCATTCCCCAGGCTTAGAACGATGCTGTAGCTATCCTTTCCCCGTTTGACAACGTGCCCGCGCATGACTGATTCCTCCTTACCAATTGTAATGTTCCATGTTCCAGATTTTCTTTGCTCTACTTAGGTAGCGGTTGACGGTGTAAGAATCAGGTGTTTCTTCCCACCCGTATTTGTCTTTGAGAATTGCAGCAATCCTCTTTAGGTGTCCCCAATTCTTGAGGGGCTTACCCGCAATACGGCTTTCGTAGACAACATCCCCATAGGCCATTAGAGTATCCCAATATTTTTGCGTCCTTCCCAGACTAATTCTTCTTTCGGGAAGCATTGTTGTTACTATTGACTGCCCCGTCTCTTTGTCAAACCTGGTCTTTGCTCGGTTGCTCAGTCCCCCAGGCGCGTAAAAGAGTAGTTTCCACTCCCCCAGGGTCGCGGCAAGGTACTTGGGAATGTAAAGGGGATTTGCACCGGGTTTCCACATGAGCAAAATAGGTCTGAAAACAGCGGCCCAAAACCAGTCAATGCGGTGTGCCTGTGCTAAAGACCAACATTCTCGGTCAAACGGTACTTTCTTGTTAATGGCCGGTATGGGTGAGACGGTCAGACGCCCGGTGGCATAGTCATAGTCGTAATCGAAGCCCAATTGCCTTCCCGCTTCATCGAAACGAAAACCAAAGTTGCCTGTAAAGGTCTTTCCGATAGCCTCTTGATAATGTTTTCTATACCAGGCAAGGGCAGCCTCGATGGTATCAAAACCTTTGGCAGGTATGCCGAGTTTGGTTCTGATTTTGGAAATCTTTGCACTTTGTAGTTTCAATATCTCCACCTATAACTATGCCATATTTTAGGCAATAATAAGACTAAAGTCAATGGTCTTTGGAGGTAAGAATGCAGAATCGCATCAAGGTATTGCGTCAAGAGAGGGGCCTTTCTCAGTTTGCGTTGGGAAAGTTGGCAGACATCACGCCGACCGACATTTCCCGGATCGAGAATGGGATGATTCACCCGTACCCTGGTTGGCGGAAGCGCCTGGCCGAAGCCCTGGGCGTGCCGGAGAAAGAGCTTTTTCCAGAGGAGGCAAAGAATGAGCGAACAACAGTCGCCGGTTCTTAATGTGAGCGAACTGGTGGACCTAATGGGCGGCCGTCTCAGCAGGGCGGCGGTTTACCAGGCTATCCGTGAAGGGACGATCCCCAGCATCAAAATCGGCCGTCGCCGCCTGCTCCCGAGGAAGGCGGTCATGTCTTTCCTGGAAGGTGAAGGCTGGGAGCCACGGGGCGGAAACGGCCATGACCGGACTACATAACACCTGCCAGGACCACGATGAAACGCACGCGCTGGTAGCCCGGATTGGCCTGAACGAGCTCAAACAGCGCGCCGATGACGACATCCTGGCTGAACATGACTACCTCGTGCGGGAGCAGGCGGAACTCGTAGCCGACGGCCCGGAAAACCCCCGCTACGGTTGCTTCCTACAACACCGGGTGGAAATGCTGGCCAACGAGATTGAGCGTCGGAAACGACTGGTGGCATTCGGCGCTTCCCCTCTGGCCAAACCCACCATCAGTTCGGACTTGGTGGTCAGAATCAAGGGCGCCGTTGACCTGGCCACCGTGATCGGCCGGGACGTGGAAGTCAAACCGGCCCCGAAAGGCGAATGGGTGTATTGCTGTCCCGTGCATGGAGATGAACACGCGAGCGCCCGGATTTACCCTGACGGCCATTGGTTCTGTTACGGGTGCAGTGTTGGCGGGGACGTTTTCGATTGGCTCCGGGCCGTCCGCCATTACGAGTTCCGGGAGGCGGTGGAATACCTCGCGGCGGTGGCAGGCATCCCTTTAGAATCAGGCAGCCAGCCGAAAAGGAGGGTGAAAGTTGGCTGAATACGAACTGCAAGAGAAAGACGGCACGAAGGTGCTGCCACTGGAAGGAGACTGCTATCTCCGGCCCGAAGGGTGGAAGCTCAACGGCGTGGGCGACGTGAAAGCTACCATTTCGATATTCCAGGGGGATTCGCTGAAATTCCGGGACCAGGTGAACCTTTCCCGGGGTGATACCCGGCGGAAGTTCTCTAAGAAGGTGGCAGAGTTGGTCCCTGGGATTGAACTGGATGTCCCGCTAATAGCCCTGGACGAGCTGCTTCGCCACGAGCCAAAGCGGGCGGCCAAGACACCAGAAGGCGAAGGCGATTACAGCGCCGTTCTGCCGGGCCTGGTGGACATCGTGGAGCAGGACGGCAAACCCGCCTACCTGTTTAAGAAAGGCGACGACGTGGAAATCACCACGACCGCCGTAATTGACGGCAAAACCTATCAGCCGCCGCCGAAAGAATCCATTCCCTGGCTTCTGGCCCGGGCTGGCCGGGTGATTGACTGGCTGCACACGGACACGGACGCGGCCCTGTTTGCCGCCCTGTGCGACTATCACCAGGCTATATCGGACCTGCCAGACGGGGGTTTTTACCACCTGCTCGCCGCCTGGGACATGCACACCTACATGTTGGAATGTGTGGACTATTCGCCCATCCTGTGCTTCTATGCAGTCCCGGAACGCGGCAAAAGCAGGACAGGGAGGGGGAGCATCTATGTCTGCTATCGCGGCCTGACCGTTGAGAGCCTCAGAGACCCCTATATCGTGCGCATGGCCAACAACTTCACAGCCACGCTGTTTTTCGATGTCAAGGAAATCTGGAAAAAGGCAGAGAAGGCCGGAAGCGAGGACATCCTGCTCAACCGCTTCGAAAAGGGAGCGAAGGTGCCCCGCGTGCTATATCCCGACAAGGGCGCCCACAAAGACACCGTGTACTACTCCATTTTCGGCCCTACCATCATCGCCACCAATGAGCCGGTGCACCACATCCTGGAAACCAGGGCAATTCAGATCAACATGCCGGAGGCGTCCCGGCAGTTCGAGGACAGCCCCACGCCGGAAGGTGGGCGGGAACTAAAAGAACGCCTGACAGCCTTCCGGGCCAGACATTTGAGTGAGAAATTGCCGCAACTGCAAAAACCGGCACGGGGAAGGTTGGGCGACATCACGCGGCCGCTATTTCAAATCGTGGAAATGGTCATGCCAGAACGAAGGGGGAGTCTCATGGAATTGGTCTCAAAGCTGGAACAAGAGCGGCTTACGGACAAAGTGAGCACGCTGGAAGCACGACTGCTCTGGATTGTGGCCGGTCTTGGTAACAAGGTTGTCAACGGCGCTCTATACATCAGCGACGTGGCCGACACCTTCAATGAAGGCAAGCCTGATCGCTTCAAGGCCACACCCGAACGAGTGGGGCGCGTCCTGAAATCGTTGGGATTTGAGAAGAGCCGCGGCGAAGGCGGCAAGACCGTCATTCGTTATGACACCGAGAAAATCGAAAAATTATTGGGGGCGTACGGGCTTAGAAATCCTTCAGTTCTTTCAGAACATTCAGAACCTTCACCAAACGAAGCTGGCAAAACGAATGTGCCGGATGAAGGAACTGAAAGAAGTGAAGGAACTGAAGGATTTCCAGGGGCGCATACACCCGAATTTTCTGCGATGTTGAGCCTGTGGGAGAAAATCGGCCGGCCCTTGATTCATCTGCGGCCGGGCGAGAACTGCCAGGACCTGGAGGCGCTACTGAGTGCCCACAACATTAGTCCTGAGCATTTGGGAGCCGTTCGAGCCTGGTACGCACAAAACAAATCACGTGTCGGAGGTGGCTAAATGCCGGCATACCGCTTTCGTAAATGCCCGTCCTGTCATGCCGTCTTTCCAGGCGGTGAACTCAAACCGTTGCGCTACGGCCCCGGCCATTAGCACAAGAAGGGCGGCAGCCTGCGCCGGTGCCCCAGGTGCGGCAAGACCGGATTCACCCAGAACTTTCCCATCGTCAAGGATTGAGCAGGATCGCACGAAAGGATGCCGGAGCGACGGCCATTTCCGCTTTCGGATAGGCGTTTCATTCCGTTGCCGGAAATGGTAATTTCCGGCAGTTTCTATCTGTTTTTGTAGCTGTTTTGGCTTGCGCCGAGCCGCCAGGAAAGCGGAAATGGCGCAGAAAGTCGGATTTTGAACGAACAACGGCCGGTTTGTGCCGGGATGCAGTAACTCGTAACAAGTTGGGCCGCCGGAGACGAGCCGTGACCGGGAAAAAAGAATGGTCCGTCGCCGAAACAGTAGGCAGACCGCCCCGGAGGCCCGGCCGTGTTTCTGGTGGAGGCGGGGGAGAGTTGAACTCCACCCGAAACACGAAGTGCCTGAGTTGGTCGTCACTCTAGCACTGTCGTTAGGCATTGGTTGCCGTGGAATCAAACAGCGGCCAT
The DNA here is from genome assembly GCA_016210565.1 of Chloroflexota bacterium. Classification (GTDB taxonomy): domain Bacteria; phylum Chloroflexota; class Dehalococcoidia; order JACQUA01; family JACQUA01; genus JACQUA01. The sequence continues at coordinate 16,505 of JACQUA010000262.1, read as the reverse complement.
CTGATTCTTCGCGTTTATTGCGGTCCTCAGCTCTTCGACGCTGATCCAAGGAGGTCGGTGCAGCATCCGATGACAGTTGGAGCAGACCATCGCGATGTCATCCACCGTCAAATTAGTCACCTGCTCGATTTTAGATATCGGTATCGTGTGGTGACCTTCAATGTAATCTCTACCCCTATCCCCATACGCCGCCTCAAAATTGAAGTCGCAGACCTGGCAAGTGAGGGTTCCGTGGATACTTTTGAAGAGTCTCTTGGCTTGAAGTACTAAGGCCGGATTGCGAACCTTCTCCAACCTCGCGTGCTTGACGAGTCGCCTTCGGCCCTCCTCGAATTCGCGTTTCGGGAGGTCCTTCAAGTTCGCCAGGTCATCGATATCCAGAATCCCCGCCGCCCTCCTCTTGTCCATCAGCGCACGCCTGATTCTTTCCTTAATAGCGAGCGTAGCCGGGATGGTGGCGCCAATTCCGTTCTCGAAATAGTCGTTTATACTAGCGTACGCCGTTGCCACAGGCACTACCGTCCCCGGTTCAGTCCAACCCTTCCATCGGAGGGAAAGCACCGCATTGAGCATGTCCGCACCGTACTCAGTGAGTTCGAACACCTGCTCGAGGAATCCATAGACCTTGGCCTGTGACGACCGAATCACTTCGTTGTCCAAACTTGCGTGAGAAACGAGGTAAATCTTCAGATTCTCAGCGGTCCTAGGGTTTGTTGGAAGGCTTTGAAGCGGTGGAAAGGGCGTACCCGATGCCCGGTGCGAAAGTATGGTGCCTTCGAGATCCCGTAACCCTGACATGGACTGCAATCCAAATACGGCACCTGCGAACTCACTGGCAGTCAGGAAGTTCAGACGACTAATCAAATAGCTCATCGCCAGATACGGCAGGACATCAGATGAAGCAGCCCTGGCGCTACCCTTCTTGCCCCCAACGGGAAGTGGATTGTCGAATTGGTACTTGCACAAACCGTTGGTGAGGGCCAGAATAACGGCATCCCTGTTCTTTTGTGCCTCAACCGGGTCCGGACAAAGTGTAAGTATCTGCTTGCCTAATGGCGTCAAGCTAATAGTGTCGCTGCGGGGGACGACATAAAGCAGGCCGAATTCCTGAAATGCTGCTTTCTTGGTTTCGACCTGGGCGTGATCTAGGTTCGGGAATAGCGCCTTAGACTGGCTATAGGCTTGCCCGGCCACTGAAGCCGCAGCCAATTTAAGAAACACCTGCGCCAATTCACGTGAAGCACCCGCAGTCTCGAAGAAATTCGGATACCCAATGAAGGATGTGAACCAACAAAAGCTCATGCGAGGCGCCTGAAGATCAGGACGTGGTCAGTCTTGATCTTGCCGCTATTGCTGCGCCGGGGAAACTTCATGTAATGTCGCCGTATCTCGTACCTGAAGGTGTCGTCCAGTCTGTAACCGAGTGTCTTGAATAGCTGGGTCACTATTTCGACCGTAGGGACCGTCACTCCACGAATATAGCTGTTCCCTACAATGCAAATGTAAAATCTCCCCGGCCTCTGCTGAGCCGCTACTCCCGCGAGGTGCACAGCAAAATCCAAGAAGAATGACCTCAAGACCCTCTCTTCCTCCGGGCTTGTTCTGCCGATGGCTGTGCACACCGTGTTGAACTGGTCCTTGAACCCATCAAGGTACTTCGTCGTTTCAAGATGCGTTAGTTCGGAAGCCCGATACTTCCTAGCGCCCATCGGCTCACGGCGAAAGGCACGCACACTTTGGTACGAATCGAAGCCCAATTCATGCATGAGCCAATAGTACTCCAAGAGCTGGTTATAAACGTAGTCGATGGAATCAATGTAAGGCGGTGAAGTGAGGATATCGTCGTACTCTAGGCTAGGATCGTCGAGGCGCGAATCCCCACACCTTACCACCCCATGAACCGGCTTGGGGACAGTCATCGAGTAGGTCATCATTGCCTTCAGAGCCCGCTGCATGAAGACTGGGAAAAGCCGTGACGGCAGCGGCGGATTCTTGGGGAGAGTGTGGGACACATACGTCTTTTGCGTTTGGTCGTCTGCTTTGGATACTCGCCTGATGACCGAAGAAAAGACCACCAGACAGAAGCCGGAGAGCAGCGGCGGCAGATCAAGGCACCTTGCCTTGATCGTGGATAGCTCTGCCACCGCTCTGTCACTGAACCAGTGGCCCAGGTCCGGAATGTCAGGAACTTGACTAGGGTCGGTGCGAGAGAAATCATGCTTAGCCCAAAAGGCCTCCAATTCTGCGACCTGCGCAGTCTCCAGGGGGGTCGTCTTAGCCTTGGACATCATTACGGCCAATGGGTCTAGGTCCTTGCCAACAAAACGTCGCCCGGCAAGAGCCGCCTCCACCAGGGTCGTGCCAGAGCCGCAGAACGGGTCAAGAAGCGCCCCTTGCCCCGCACTGGCAAGGGTTGTCCGGAAGATGTATCTCACTACGTTCGGAATGAATTTACCGGGGAACCTGTGTAGGCCGTGGGTGTATGGAATGGTATCCAATCCCTCTGGTATCAAAAGCACGCCGTCCCTGCGGACTACATTATCGCTTTGGCCGCCATCGAGATTTGGTTCTCGTAGTAACGGCAGTTGCTCCATTAGTTGCATTCTAGCACGACTACGCTTTCCCTCATATAGTTCGAGAGATTCCTCAGACTCGCGCGCTGCTGCGAACTAACGTGTAGCTTACGAGCTATCTTCACTTGGTCAACATTGTACCCCTCCTCGATCCCTATTCTGGCCACGAGCACGTCACTCGGGATTATCGATCTTGCATAGGCAGAATTCCCCATGACGATGACCACCTTGGCGCCATGCTTCAAAAAGGGCTTCAAATTCGCAAGGAGAGTCCTTGTGTCAGCGAAGTACCCCTGCAGAGCATTCTTTATCCCCATCCTCACGCTGCTCGCGTCACAATCCATCGCGTCGAGAAAGGGCAGAAGGGTTTGCCACTTGTTGCCAGGCCCGAACTTCTTTGCCGCTAGGTTGTTGCGCATGCTCTTGGACCTCAACGCAGCCATTTGATCGGGAGCTGTTACAAACCGTCCCATCCACATCTCCATCTTGAAAGCCTCGAAGTAATCGAAACGATTCGCGTACGGCGGACTGAAGATGGCTAGGTCAAACTGGACGCCGAAATCAAGGTTCTGAGGCTCGAGACACGAACCGGTTCTAATATACGGCGTACATCCGTCAGGGAGACGAAACCCTTCAATGTCGTCCAATATTTGTTTACATTTTGTTGCCCAAAGCCGTTCGATGAAGCCAGTGACGCTGTCCCCGAAGTATCGGGGAATCCACTCGTAATCGGGAATCGTGAGGTATTTGCCGGGCCTGCGTCGCTTGTTTCGGTACTTGAGTCCGTTCCCTTCCTTGAAAACGTTTGACGACCTCTCGATAATGTCGAGCCATGCGAGCAGCATCAGGTCGCGCACCCTTGGGTGTTCAACTGAGCTGATAAAAGTATTTAGCTTAAGCAGTGTCTCAAGGCTGTCGGGTTGGAACAGCTTGTCCAACAGGGCATAGGGTGGTTTGGGTGATGCCGGGAGCTTCTGGTATGTGTTGAGAGACTCTCTGGCCAACCTGCCAAATTGCGTTTTTTCCGTGCCGGAGTAGCTTCTTGTTTTCACCTGAGCCACAAAAGTGGCGAGAGGATTGAGGTCAATCCCATATGATTGCACCCCCTGCTTCGCAGACTCAAGGAGCGTGGTTCCGCAGCCACAGAACGGGTCCAGACGGCACCGCGAGTCCGAGAAGTAGTCCAAGAGATAAGGAGAGAATCCCTCACGATACCTGAACCACCGATGAACGGGAAAAGTTTCTGATGGGGTCCAATGAACCGAAGATGCCAAGTCTGGGCTGTGAACAAACTTGATGTTCTTTTCTAGGTCCTGCAGCTGTTGTTCGAGGCCAAGCGTCATCTTGGCGAGCAGGGGAAAGCATTCTAGCTTGGTGACACTCGACTTGTTCACGCTAACCTCGTTTTGCTGATTATAGTACCTAACGTCCTGCCACGCAATGTTCCGTCCTAATGCGCTAGTGGAGAGAATATCATTCCGAGACACCGAGTGGCCGTTATGTTAGGTCGTCGCCCACGTGGCCCTCCGGTCTTGGAGAGTACGCTGCACTGCTTGGCAGTCCAGCAAAGGTCTGCCTCAACGCCAGCGGATCGAGCTTCACCGCGGAGAACGTTCAAGCATTACCCGCTTGGGAGTAGGAGGCAGGATTCCGAGTAGCTTGTTGCATCTTCCGCACCATATTGCCCAAATGAATGTGGGTGATTTCGAGCGACCAGTGCCGATTTCCTCCGTTTGAAATGTAGGAATGTCCCCTGCATCCACCAGTGGAGCCGAACAATGTGGACAAAGCGGAGCCAATGCCATTTCACCACTCCTTCTATCTATTTAATGCCAACTGAGCGCGGCCCTGCCCACCACCCGCAGTTAGTTTCAAATGCGGCAGCAGCGGTGGACCAGAACCAAGTCCTTTTGACACGGCCATTCTACAACCGACCGTGGCTATGGCGCAAGACCGGCTGAAGGTCGAGATTGCAGAGGGCACGATTGTGAGCGAAGAGATAGATGCGGAGGAGACTGCCAAAAGAAGAGAGCGGATCATGGGGCTTATGGACAAGCTAAGAAAGAAGACCTGATGGTAAATTAAGGGCGGAAATCCGAGTCTGGTGGAGGCTAAAGAGACACACCGGGCCGAGACCGGAGCGCGGCGTCCTACAGGCGGTTGTAGCGGCCAATCTTGTGAGTGCGCCAACAAGTGCGGCACGCCCTAGACCCGGCTTTACCCAAGGGGCCGCCACCGATAGGGCAAGAGTGGGTATCGCGCTTGTACCGGTCAATAAAGTCAGCAAGCTCCCTGTGCGTCCGTAACGCATAACGGACATCGCGCTGTATTGTCCTGATATTGACAGCGGTAAATCTTGCCAACTCGGCTGTCGTGTAGTGGATATTTCGATCCAGCAGTAGCACGATCAACGCTATGCGGGCACCCTTCTTAATCGTCCGGCTTTCTTTGCTGGCGTTCATTCGCACGAACGTCCATTTGTAGGTATACCTACAGTCGGGAAAAAGGCTACGTCTTGTCCGGGAGACGCGGAGGATGTTTCCCGATGACTATACGGCGCACCAAATTATAGCAAATTCATAAGGGATTTGTGGCACTGCTCTTGACAACTCGCGCATACCTGCGTAATCTAATACTATGAGCGAACGAAGCGGGTATGTACGCATACCCAAGAACCTAGAAGAAGTCCTGCGGAATAAGGCCGCGGAAGAAGGGCGTAGTATGCGCGAGGTAGGTATTGACTTAGTGCAAACGTACCTGAAAGGGCTTCCTGGTTTGCAGGGCGATGCACATACTGGCGCGCAGGTACGTGCAGGGGAATCCGCTAACACAAGTGAAGGGGGTATTCCAGCAAAGCCGCAAGTAGGTGAACATAACAGCCTAAGCCCTTGCCCCATGTGCGAGCTGAACGCCTACAAAGCGGGGGAGGCGGAGAAGGAAACGACGGCGGCCAGAGCGGAGGCCGAACGCTACAAGGCCGAGACCGCGGCCGCACTCGCCCACCGAGAATCGGATGTCAAAGCCCTGCAAGACGAGGTTAACAACCTGACGGAGCACGTTCAAACTGCGGGCACGTTGCCGTCGGTCCACGACTTCCTCACCCACTGCGAATCGGGTGAGTGTCAGACCCATGCCCAGGAATGGCGGGAAGTGAAGCGGGATTTGATAAGGCAGGCCATCGACGGCATGACGCCGGAGATGGTTCAGGCAAAGGCCCAGCAGATGGACCTGGTACCGCGGAGAATCGTCATCAAGAACATCGAATCCCTGTTCCCAGGACGGTAGCAACTGCCATGAGCATTCCGTTGTGGCAGGTAGAGTTTGACCCCCTCCACGCGGCGGTGGCTGACGAGGGGGAAGACGATGAAGTTGATGGAGAAGTTCCAGGAATCCCCGGATGGTCCCGGGCCGGCGCCAGGGCCGTTCTTGGTTTTTCGCCCCTGTCTGTTTGAACGGGGAATTTTGCTACCCGTTTGCTACCCAAGCCAGCGACACCAAACATCGCAGGACGCCACGCCAGATACAAAACGGGATTTTGTCAGTTAACATAAAGACACTGTTTTGTATCTGAAAGCACCCTCCAGCACACCTAGATAGAGACTGGCAGTCAAAAGGTAGGGGGTTCGAATCCCCCCAGCTCCACCACTTTTTGAATCTAAATTCCGGCTCTCTGGGACATCTCCCCGACTTGACAATTTGGTTATAGCTAATCTTTTGCTAATCCACTGGTTGACACTAGACATTACAGGACGGCACGCCAGATACAAAACGGGATTTTACCGCTTAACATAAAAACCGTATTTGTGTAGAGAACTTTCTCTTTGATGGTGTGCGCCAGAAGGAAGACGGGACGGGTCGGCTCACACTCTGGGAACACCGGTCTGTCGTGTCCTGGAGGCGGCGCCGGTTAAATGATGTGGCGGGAACTTCTTCGTGTGATATTGCGTATATATGTGTAGAAGAGCCAAATAGCAAAATAGGAAGTAACCGAACGTGAATCACCGGATCAGCCGTTTCCGACTGGCCGTTCCTGCATTGGTAGGCCTTTTGTACGCGGCGTGTGGCCCCGGCCCCATATACTCCCCCGGACCTGAGTACTTGCCCGTGACAGGTGCGACAGTCCCGGAGACGATTATTCCGGGTGCGGTCGTCACTCCGGCTCACCGTGAGCCGGCCCCGCCATCTGATGAGAAACCTGGAAGTGTGACCGGCACGGTAACCTACCGTGAAAAGATATCGCTTCGGCCAAATGCCGAAGTTCATGTCAGCCTTTTCGACCTGTCTGAGTTTGATGCGCTGCACACTGTTCTTGGGGAACAGAAGTTCGTTACCGGGGGAAGGCAGGTCCCATTACCATTCGAGATTACCTATGACTCCGCCTCAGTGGACCGGAAACTGAAGTATGCCGTGCGGGCGACCATCATCGTTGAAGGGCGACCTTCCTTTACCTCCGTTGAAAGGTATCTTGTTATCATGGGTGGCAGGCCATCATTTGCCAGCATTGACCTGAGAGCCGTTTCGGCCCTGACAGGTGAGTTTCAGGAACTGCGGAAAGTGAAAGGCCACTGGCAGGGCGGCGGTCTGAATCCGGAAGTGTACAGCCCCCGTGGCAGAATGAGGCAGGTGAGGAGCGCTGGCCGAAACCCTGGGCTTGCTCCCTCTTACGAAAGATGAACTTACAAGCCTTATGGGACAGCCCGACTCAGTAAGGACCGCAGGGAGTGAGGAACATCTCGTATTCCTGTGGAGAAACTGGCACGACTATGTCTACTTTATTTATCGGGATGGAGCGGCAGCAGGTTTCCAATGGTGGTATGCCTGGGAGTAGACGCAAGATAATCGCAAAGCGGAGGAGATTGCCGCGCTTCGCTCGCAATGACATTCTCCAAGCAATAGCAATCACAAAGGAGTAACCGATCGTGAAAAAGGGAATAAGTCTGTCGGTACTATTCCTGTTGCTCGTAGCCGGCATGTTTGCCTGCACGTCGGTGGCCGCGCCGCCCGCTACACCACAGAATCCGTCAGGATCCACTCCGGCGCCTGTGCCGGGAGCGGAGAACCCGCCGGGATCCTCGGCATCGTTAAGTCTGGAGGGTGTAACCTGGATACTGGAGTCGTTCAGTGAAGGGGAAAGCTTAAAGCTGGTACTGCAAGATACCGATATTACGCTGGTGTTCGATAAGAGTAATGGACGGCTTCATGGCTCTGGAGGTGTGAATACCTATACCGGCGGTTACCAGGTAGCAGGGGCCAACCTCGTCATAAGAGGACCCATTGCTTCGACGATGATGGCGGGTCCTCAAAACGTCATGGACCAGGAATCCCGCTATCTAACCGTGGTGCAAACCGCTGAAAGCTTCAAGATAGAGGGCAAGAAACTGCAACTGATGGGTGGCAGGAATACCCTCAATTTCAGACAGAAATAGATAGCTTCACAAGGTGCGAGGGCGCGTTACGGCAATTTTGGGACTCACAGCGATCGCTGCCCCCGAGATTGCAGGGTAATTCAGTTTGACATCTCTAAGACAGCGAGAATGCGGGAGAGCTTCCTGCGTTGGTGAACCGATTTGGGCTCAGTACAACAATCCCATGTTATCCATGAGCTATCTGGCGGGCGCACTTTTCCCCGCCTCATGATGTTAAAGCCATGGGCTACGCCCCGCCCGGCGGCGTGTGCACAATCCGGGATACCGTCAAACAGGGTTGTTCAAAGTTGATAGGGGGCAATCTCCCCCGGCCAGACGGCCGCCTCCGGGCAGTCCTTTCGGGCTATTGACAACTCATCGTCCCTGGAAATATACTGAGGATGTAAAAGGAATAACAGCGGCGTGTTACGCAAGGAGGTCCAGAGATGGACAAAGGAAAAGTTCTGATTGTAAGTCTGTGCCTGATTGCCGTCGGTTTTCTGTTCTTCGGCCTGGTGCCGGCGTCGGCAGACGCCAATCCTTCGGGCCAGGGAAAGTCCGGTCTGAAAGAAGCCAGGGAAGACCTGGAGCAGAAGCTCGCCGCCGTGCCCGGGTTTGCGGGAATCGCGCATTCCGACGAGCAAGGGCAGATCGTTGTCTTTGTTGAGGATGAACCGGCGAAGGGGAAAGTGCCCGATTCTCATCTTGGCTTCCCCGTTCGGAAGGAAGTGACCGGGCCGTTCAGGGCCCTGGGTGTTCAGGTAATGGATAGACCGGCCATCAGCCCGCTATACCAGGGAGCCTACGACAGGAAGGGTGTGGTCCGGCCTCTGGTTGGAGGAATCAGCCTTTCAGCCCTGGCTGGCAAGCGCTATATATATGCCGGAACCCTGGGCGTGGTGACCGCCGGTAACGAGATTCTCACCAATGCCCACGTCATAGCGATGAACCCCGATAACAACGGCTGGCTTAAGGTGGGGACCCCCGTGATACAGCCGGGAAGCCTGGATGGCGGGCTTACCGCAGCCAACCGGGCCGGGGCGTTAAAGAAGATATACCCGATCACCTGGAATAAGCCGGTGAGTACCAACAAGGCAGACGCCGCCATCGCCAGTATTGATGCAGCGGTCGGCTCGGTCATTGGGGCGCAGTTGGCCGCCGACAATACCAACCTCTACCCGATTTCCGGAACTGACACGGTCTCGGTAGGGGACGTCGTGAGAAAATCCGGCAGGACAACCGGCGTCACCACGAACACGGTAGCCCTGAACAATGTTTCTACCTGGGTTGACTACGGTTCCGGTAAGAAGGCTTACTTTACAGACCAGGTCTTTGTCTGGCAACCTTTCATACTGGGGGGCGACTCCGGCGGCGTCGTGGACAAAGGTGGAAAAGTTGTGGGGATTGATTTCGCATCCGGAGGGAACTACGCTGTCGTCTCCAAAATAAGTTATGTCATAAGCGGGTTGGGCATTTCCGTCGGACCGTAAGACCGGTCAGGGCATCTCTTCTTGGGGGAGTCAGCGCGGCCGTATACCCGGATGGTTGAAGGCCCGTAAAGCTGGACTATCCCGGCAGAGAACATGGTCTGATCGAGAGGGGAGCGAGTCGGGGGCGAGACGGCCCGGCGCGGTCGTTGGCCCACACCTCAGGATATTCCTTGGCGGACCCGGAAGACGTTGAACGCGGCCGGAGGTTGCCGATACCCCATGGGTCAAAGCAAACCTTCAGATATCTTAAGCCTGTCTGCGACGGAGCTGGCGCGGCGGATAAGGGCCAGAGAACTCTCGGCCCTGGAGGTAGCTGAGGCGCACGTCCGCCGCATCGAATCGGTCGACAAACATCTTAACGCCGTAGTAATTCCCTTATTCGACGAAGCGCTTTCGCGGGCAAAAGCCGCTGACGAGAGACAGGCGCAGGGAAAACCTCCTGGCCCTCTTCACGGCGTGCCGGTAACCATCAAGGAACAGTTCCGGGTGATGGGCACGCAGACGACGCTGGGGCTTAAGCATCTGGTGGGGAACCGGGCAACTGCGGAAGGCCCCCTGGTGACCAGGTTACGACGCGCCGGCGCCATTATTCTCGGCAAGACAAATGTGGCGCAGACGCTTATTTACCATGAGAGCGATAACCCCGTCTACGGGCGTACCAGCAACCCCTGGAACTTGAAAAGAACCCCGGGGGGAAGCAGCGGCGGCGAGGCGGCAATCATTGCGGCCGGCGGTTCACCGCTCGGCCTGGGCGGGGATTTGGGGGGAAGCATCCGGATACCGGCCCATTTCTGTGGAATTCAGGGCCTGAAGCCGACGACCTTGCGCCTGACAAATGATGACGTTCCTCCCGGGCTGTTTTCGGGCGGCCAGGAGGCCATCCTGGCCCAGCCGGGTCCTATCGCTCGGACGGTGGCGGACCTTTGCCTGGCTATGGAAGTCCTGGCGACGCCGGGGCCGGATGGCGCCTCGGAACTGATTCCGCCGATGCCGTGGCCGGACCCGAGCAAGATATCCATAAGGGGGCTGCGGGTCGGCATGTACACCGACGATGGTTTCTTTTCGGCTTCGCCAGCTTTGAGACGGGCGGTGAATGAAGCGGGCGGGGCATTGAGGACCAGAGGCGCTGAAGTAGAGTATTTTGCACCCCCGGATGTCTCAGAGGGCGTACGCCTGTTTCTGGCCATCGAAGGCGCCGACGGCGGCGCCTGGATCAGGTCACTCCTGAAGGACGACCGGCCTGAGCCGAGTGTCAGGGGCCTCCTGCGGGGCAGCGGCACGCCAAACGCCCTGCGTCCTCTCATCTCCGGTCTGCTCCGATACCGTGGTCAGCACCGGCTGGCCTTTGTGCTAGGCAGCTTGAGGCTGATGTCCGCCAGGGAATACTGGCAAGCCGTGGCAGCGCGCAACACCTACCGCTCTCGTTTCCTGCACGACATGGAACAGGGGAAGTTCGATGCGCTAATTTGTCCGCCGCACGCGCTGCCTGCCCTTACCCATGGGGGAAGCGTGGATCTTCATGTCGGCAATGCCGCAAGCTACGCAGTTCTTTATGCAGTTCTTTATAATGTGCTGGGTATGCCCGCCGGAGTGGTTTCGGCCACCCGCGTGCGTAAAAGCGAGCATAGCGACCGTCCGGCAAGCAGGGATATGACGGAGCGAGAAGCGCGCAGCGTTGAAGAGGATGGCGCCGGTCTGCCGGTCGGAGTCCAGGTGGCGGCCCGCCACTGGCGTGAGGACATCGTGCTGGCAGTCATGGCAGCACTGGAAGAGCATTTCAGGACCCTGCCCGACTATCCAGTGTGCCCGGTGACGGTTGCGGGTTGAAGGGCAGTTGCGCCCTGCCAGACGCGCAAAACGAAAGCCGGATCGAATGCCTCGACCTTTCCGCCTGTTATCCTTCCAGGGCGACCGGTTTTGGGAGGGGCCGTCCCGTCCCCCTTTTGCAAAGGCGGAGAGAGATTGCCCAGCCTAAATCCCCGGCCATTTCTTCCTGACCCGGTGGATGAGCGCGGGATCGATCTTGATCTCCTGCGGGAACTCGTCGATCCATTCGAAGGGCTTGCAGGCGTCGATGATGGCCCTGGAATTCATCGGGGCGGTAGCCGGTTTGCGTATCATCGGGTCCAGCGGAGTGCTCCAGCAGCGCCGCAGGATATCTATGTCTTTTTCCGGGTCGGAGCGGGTGCACATGGCCCACAGCACTTCCTGGGTATTGGTCGGGTCGATATCCTCATCCACCACGACGACGTAGCGGCCCATGTAGGCGCCCACGCTGCTCTGGCAGGCGATCAGTGCGGCCTGTTTGGCGTGGCCGGCATATCTCTGCTTGATGGAAACGGTTATCAGTAGCCGCCCACCGACATTGCTCATCCAGACGCCCTTGAGGTCGGGAATGCCCGCCTGCACCATCTGGTTGTAAACAACGACGCTGCGTATGACGGAATGGTAGTAGGAGTCTTCGTGCGGCGGCATGGAGTTGCAGGACCCCACCATGATGGGATTGTTGCGGTGGTAGATTCGTTCCACCTTGATGACCGGCGCGGGACGCGCCTTGCTGGCGTAATAGCCGGTCCATTCGCCGAAAGGCCCCTCTTCGTGCAGTTCCCCCGGCGGCAGCCAGCCGACGAGCACGGCTTCAGACTGCGCTGGAATGGGCAGGCCGGTCACCTCTTCCTCGATCATCTCCAGCGGTTGGCCGGCGATGGCGCTGATCAGTCCCGCTTCGATTCCGGGAGGCAATTCCAGGCAGGATATGCGGTAGACCAGGGGATGATGGCCGATGCTGACGGCGATGGGGCAGGGCTTGCCGGCGGCGTGGAGCTTTTCGTAGTGGATGCGGCCGTGTTTCCCAGGAGAAATATGAATCCCGAGGAGACTCTTTTCATGAATGGAAACCCGGTAGGTGCCCATGTTGATCCAGCCCTCGTCCGGGTCGCGGGTGATGATAGCATCGCCGGTGCCGATGTACCGGCCCCCGTCCAGCTCATTCCACCTGGGCGCGGGAAACTCAAATAGGTCGATGTCCCTGCCGGAGTGGACGTTCTCCATCACCGGGCCGGTCTTGACCAGGCGGGGCTTGATATTCTTGGCCTGCTCCTGCCACACCCCCAGCTTCTGCGCCATAACAGTCATCAGCTCTGGGGTCGTCTGCACGGGCGGCAACCCGAAGGTCAGGCAGGTAGTTACCGGGTTGGAGCAGTTGGCCGTAGTGAGACGGTAACCGGGGGGATAGCCCTTGATCTCACTGAAAAGCAGGCCGGGACAGTCCTCGCGCTTGGAAAAGAGGGTGGTCAGGGCCCCGATTTCCAGGTCCCAATCAGCGCCCTTGATTTCTTTTAGCTGCCCCAGCGCCCTGGCGCCGTCAAGCCATTCCTTTGCTTCCAGGTTCATGTGATCTCTCCTCCTATGCCGGACAAGGCCGGACCACGATGGGTTGAAATGAAAATTCAGATGACCGCCGTGTCACCGGGTGGCGGCTGCCGCGCCGTCGCCTCGAGACGCTTCCGCCAGTTCCATCCGAGCTCCACGCCAGTCTATTCCCGGATTGCACTGGAAATCACCACCTCGTCTCCCTCCACGCTCAGGGTGGTCCCGTGTCCCTTGCAGAACGGCGCGATGTAGTCTATGACTTCCTGGAACCTTGGATCGTTCCGGGACAGGAACTCGGGTTCGGCCCGCTGATTGTTATAGCCGGGCAAGAACGAGACTTTCCGGATACCATCCCTGCCGGCAATGCATTTGACCATCATCGTATACCGTCTATTCCTGGGTCCCGGGTATCGCTCCCATCCCGGCTGCTTCTCCCATTTGTGGTAGATACCCGGAACGCTTTCGGCGTGCATTCCCGCCGGTTTGGGTTTGAAGGGATCGGACCTCTCGTAACCGAAAATGCCGAGGCAGTAGAAAATGGCCCGCCCCTTGTATAGCTCGATGCCCCTTATGGTAGCGCCGTGATGCCCGAGGACGAGGTCCGCCCCGGCGTCAATAGCGCGGCGACCCACCACCGGCTGATAGGTGGAGAGCATCTCGGGCACGTAGTCTTGCCCCCAGTGAATTGAAACCACCACGACATCCATCTGATCCCGCAGCTTGCGGACATCTTCTTCCATGGCCCGGACGTCGTCTTCCCTGGCAACGGTTACTATCTTTGGCGGCGTTCCCGGCTGATACCCCTGGGCCTCGTAGTAGGTGGCGACGCGGATAGGCGCGCAGCCGGGTTTTCCCTCTCGCGCCTCGTACTCGACCGGCAGCGTCGAGTTGTAGGCCAGGAACCCCACCCTGACCCCCTTGCGTTCCACTATCGCCGGTTGCCTGGCTTCGGCGATATCCTTCCCGGCGCCAATCACCCGCATGCCGTTGCGCCGGATGACGTCTATGGAATCCAGCAGTGCTTCCGGGCCGTAGTCGAAGCAGCGGTTCCCGGCGTGAGACACAACATCAAATCCTGCGTGCACCAGCGACTTTGCGTTTTCCGGGTCAACCCTTGCCTCCCAGGTATTATGGTCCCGGTATTGGAGACAGCCGCCGGTGGAAAAGATCCGGTCCAACTGGCATGCCGCGATGTCCCCTTCTTTGATCTTCTGGTGAACCATGCCGAAAAGGGATTCGAGCGGCTCCCTATACTCCACCCGCCTTGGCCCCACTTCTCCCGCGGCGTGAATTACGATGGTGTTTTGTGGGTTTGTCTGGTCGGTCATTTATCTCTTTCTTTGAACTTGAACCATGTTGGTTGCCGGGTGACAATTATGCGGCATCATGCCGTCCCCGGGGGCGAGCAGGCAGGCGATGGAAGGGGCAACGCGGCCTTCGGCGTCTTCACCGGCGACGCCTGGCGTTCATGGCAAAGTATACCGCCTACAGCTTAACGAAACCCTTCCCGTCCTTATACTCTATCTTTGTGCCACATGGAGCCGATAGCGCTCCCAGGTACGCGATTATCCTTTCCGCTGTCTCTCCTTCGGCAAGCGTTGGCAGCCCGATCATTGAACGGGGTTTACGGGTCATTCTTAACGGATAAAGCTTCAACTCCGTCAATTTCCCATCCTGTCCCAACGAACAAAAAGGAATCACGCACCCGTCCACCGGCGGGGGGGAAGGCTTGGGTGGGTTCAGGTACACCCATTTCTCACGGGCGTCATAGGCATCCGCCGGTGTTGCTTGCCAGCCTCTCACTTCAGGGCCCATTCTAGGGCTCAGGTAGAAGTCGGCCGGCTGTCGCGTCACGGTGTCGCTCATTCCCAGAAGGTTCCCGCGTGAATTCAATATGGGTCTGCCCTTGTAGATCTCTATCCCCTTGAGTTGTTCACGGCCGTCGCTGATAAAGATGTGCGCGCCCGCATCTATGCATGCCCTGGCAAATGGGGGTATGAATGCGGCTGGCACGTTAGACCCCTTGTCAGGGTTCCACTCATGGCTGTGCAGGTGCGCCAGGACATAGTCGGCCTGCCTCGCCGCGTCCTTGATTGCCCGGAGATTACCCTCAACGTCCTGCTCCTCCGCCACGGTGGAGATTCCGGGCTCGTCTCCCTCCACGAACTTGGTAAGTACATTGTGCAAGCCCGGAGGGTTAAAGAGCCATACTTTGTTCCCGCCCTTTGAGATGTGATACCCCATCCTGATGAAAAGTCGCTTGACCGCTTCCAAGTTCTCGGGACCGGCTACCCAATAGTAACGAAGCGGATTGACGCCGGGCCTGCCGTTCATATCTCGCCTTACTTCCCCGGCTCTGGCCCCTCCGGCAAACGACGAACACATGGATACGAGGGCGACCCTGCCTCTGGCTGTATCGAGGTATGCCGGCTCCCTCGCCTCTCCGAGGTTCCGGCCGGAGCCGGCGTGCACGATGCCGGCCTTATTCAAGGCTTCCCACGTAGAGAACAGACCACCGTAGGAATAGTCCAGGATATGGTTGGGGGTAAGGGATGCTATATCGAAACCGGCCCATTTCAGCTCGTCAGCCCCGAAGCGCGGCGACCGCATCCATGTGTTGCCGCCCTCCGCACCCGGGTAGACTTCCGGTCCATCGTAGTCGTGTATGAGCGTCTCGAGATGGGTGAAGCGGACATCGGCTTCCCTCAGGATCTTGATTATGGAAAGAAACCTGTCATCAGTGAGGACCGAAATCCGCCTGCTGATAATCGACTCACCCGCAACTGCGATGGTGATTTCCGTTTTCATTCTCGATATTCTCCTGTGTAATGGTTTGATTTCTCCAAAACCTTCAAGACCGCGCTATGTCGTTGTCTATGGGCTTGTATTAGACCGCGAATCCTCAGCATGAACCCTGCCCGCTACCCGGCAGCATTGGCGCCGGCAATACGACCGAATACATGGTTCAACGCGACGCCACTACCCCCGGTCCAATTTTTGTGCCAGAAGCCAACGATTTCCCCTGTTGCAAATAGCCCCGGGATTGCTTCGCCTTCTCTATCCAGCACCTGGGCCTGTGTATTGATCTTCAGACGCCAGGGTGTAAAGTGATTCGACAGGTTCTCCAAACTCCACCCGGATTGGCCCGACGCCTCCCACTGCGTGAATAACAACTGTGCCTCTTGAGTCCACTTATTCAGCTAAGTCCTTTCTCTTGCCAAAGCTCTATCAATGTCACCCTGAGCCGGAGCCCTGAGCGAAGCGAAGGGCCAGGCGAAGGGTCTTTCGTCCGGGCTGCACGACCAACGAAAGAACCTATCCTGAGCAGAGCGAAGGATTCTTCGACTACGCTCGCTACGCTCGCTTCGCTCAGAATGACAGCGCACGGACGGATTCTTCGGCTGCGCTCGCTTCGCTCAGAATGACAGCGCACGGAAGGATTCTTCGACTACGCTCGCTGCGCTCGCTTCGCTCAGAATGACAGCGCACGGAAGGATTCTTCGACTGCGTTCGCTTCGCTCAGAATGACAGCACACGGAAGGATTCTTCGGCTGCGTTCGCTTCGCTCAGAATGACAGCACACGGAAGGATTCTTCGGCTGCGCTCGCTTCGCTCAGAATGACAGCGCACGGAAGGATTCTTCGACTACGCTCGCTGCGCTCGCT
>JACQUA010000025.1 GCA_016210565.1 Chloroflexota bacterium | reverse complement strand
CTGAGCGAAGCGAGCGCAGCGAGCGTAGTCGAAGAATCCTTCGCTTCGCTCAGGACAAGTTCTTTCGGGGCGGGGCGCGGGACGAAAGACCCTTCGCCTGCCCCTTCGCTTCGCTCAGGGCTTCGGCTCAGGGTGACAGCCCATTTTCAGAGCAAATTCCAATGATCAAAACTTCAAACCCAAGACGTGAACCCAGGCCCTGTGTGGTTTGGAGCATTGGGGTCTTGGTATTGTTTGGAATTTGGTGCTTGGAATTTGGAATTGTCCCGTTTGGTCATTCGTCATTGATTCGTAATTCGTTTGGTCATTCGTCATTCGAATTTCGTCATTAAAGGACTAACATGCCTGTTTTCCCCGTAAACCGTCTCCGCCGCCTCAGGTCCAACCCGGCCATCCGGGCCATGGTCCGCGAGACCTCGGTGGAGGTCTCGGACTTCGTCTATCCCCTCTTCGCCGTCAGCGGCAGCCGCATCAAGAAAGAAATCCTCAGCATGCCCGGCTGCTTCCACCTGTCCCCGGATAAGCTTGTCGAGGAAGCCAAAGAAGTGCACAGCCTGGGCATCCCGGCGGTGATTCTTTTCGGCGTTTCCGAGCTGAAGGACGAGGTGGGCGCCGAAGCCTACCACCCCCGCGGCATCATCCCCCGGGCCGTCAAAGCCATCAAGAAGGCCGTACCCGAGCTCCTGGTGATTACGGACGTCTGCCTCTGTGAATACACCAGCCACGGCCACTGCGGCGTGGTGCGCAACCGCCAGGTGGACAACGACCCGACCCTGGATCTCCTCTCCAGGGCCTCGCTGGTCTACGCCGGGGCCGGGGCGGACATCATCGCCCCCTCGGACATGATGGACGGCCGGGTAGCGGCCATCCGCCGGACCCTGGACGAGAACAACTTTCCCCATGTCCCTATCCTTTCCTACGCCGCCAAATACGCCTCGGCCTTCTACGGACCGTTCCGGGAGGCGGCCCAGTCGGCGCCCCAGTTCGGCGACCGGCGCTCCTACCAGATGGACGCGCCCAACGTCCGGGAAGCCCTGAGGGAAATCGAAGAGGATATCGCCGAGGGCGCCGATATGGTCATGGTCAAGCCCGCCCTGGCCTATCTGGATGTTATCCGCCAGGCCAGAGAGACTTTCAACCATCCCATTGCGGCCTACAACGTCAGCGGCGAATACAGCATGGTCAAGGCCGCCGCCGCGAAGGGCTGGCTGGATGAGAAACTGGTGACCCTGGAAATCCTGACGGCGATCAAGCGGGCCGGCGCGGACATCATTTTGACTTACCACGCCAAAGACGCGGCGCGGTGGCTCCAGTAGCGGCACGCTGCTGCGTGCCTTCGGTTTGAAGGTTAGAAGGTTCATAAGGTTTATAAGGCCCATAATGCCCCGTCACTAAATTCGTCATTGAATTTCGTCATTGATACGAAAATGTCACCCTGAGCCGAAGCCCTGAGCGAAGCGAAGGGGCAGGCGAAGGGTCTTTCGTCCGGACCCCGTCTCGAAAGAACTTGTCCTGAGCGAAGCGAAGGATTCTTCGACTACGCTCGCTGCGCTCGCTTCGCTCAGAATGACATTTTTCATCCTTCATGGTGCGCCATCGGCGCATGGGTGATTGTTTGGAATTTGGAATTTCGCTATTGGAACTTATTTGGTCGTTCGTCATTCTAGTTTCGTCGTTTACGCCTACCCAAGCCAGGCAATTCTTTCTTTCTTGAATTCTCTGGCGGTATAGAGCATAGCATAGTCAGAAACGCCTATTTCCCCCGATATCTCTTTGGCCAGGGTCTCGCATTCCTCGGGGCTATGGCCGTGAATCATGGTGTAAACGTTGTAGGGCCATACCCCGTTACAGGCCCTCTGGTAGCAATGGGTGATGTTCCTGATCGGGGCGACTTTAGCGCCGAAATCGCTCAGCTTGCATTCCGGCACGGTCCAGCAGCACATGACGTTGAAGGTGTAGCCTGCCTTCTGATGATGCAGGAGCCCGCTGAAGCGGCGGATAACCCCTTTGTCCATCAGTTCCTTTGACTTGAGCAAAAAATCATCGAGATAGATGTCCATCCGCCGCGCCATCTGGTCGAACGGCCGGCGTTTGATAGGCAAATCGCCCTGCAGTTCTTTCAAGATGCCGAGATCGATGATGGAAGGCTTATAGGATGCGGTGAGATCGTCGTCAGTCGCCTGGGCGGGAGCCTCTTCGCCATCCTCGCCATGCCCGTTCCCGTTGTCCAGGATATCGAAGAACGCCCGTATCTTGAAAACCCTGGTAGCCGGCAAATTCAGAACAGCGCGGGCTCCTGTTTGCTGGGCCATATCCTGGATAATGGCGCACATGTCGGCGGTGGGAGGCAAGGCCAGGGTAAACCAGAGATTGAACTCGTGCTCCCTTGAATAGTTATGGCTGACGCCGGGATGCTTGTTGATGATCTGGGCGGCGTCTTCGAGTCGTTCCCCCGGGATGGTCATAGCGACCAGGGTGCTTTGAAAGCCCAGCTTGCGCCAGTTGATGACGGCGCCCATCCAGCGCAGAATGCCGCTCTCCTTGAGGTAAAGTACCCGGCGTATCAGCTCATCTTCGTCCAGAGACAGCTTGTACCCCAGATCGCGAAAAGGGCGTCCCGTCAAAGGGACGCTGTGTTGAATTTCGTTCAACACTTGCTTTTCGATGAGGTCTAGTTCCAATTTGTTTCCCCCTGGTACCTGTGCACGAAAAAGGGTCCTGGTTGCCGACAAAGGAATGACGAATGACGAAATTCGAATGACGAATTAATGTTCAAAATTCGAATTCCAAACTAATTGGTCATTCGTCATTCGGACTTCGAATTTCCTTCTGCATTCTGAAGTCTGGCTTTTGGCTACTCTTACGTCTTTGATCTTCTTCAGACGCTGGCCCGGACTTTCCTGGGTTCGTAAATGCAGTACGGCTCCGGGTCCAGAACATCTCCTGTCGACTCGTAGGCCCGGGCGCGGCAGCCGCCGCAAACCTTTTTGAACTCGCAGACGCCGCATTTGCCCTTCAGCAGTGAAAGGTCGCGCAGGGCCAAGAACAATGGCGAGTGTTCCCATATCTCCTTGAAGCTCTTTTCTTTGACGTTTCCGGCTTCGAGGTCGAGATAGCCGCACCCCTGGACGCGGCCGGTGTGGGAGATAAAACAGAAGCCGCTGCCGGCCAGGCATCCCCGGGTCATGGAGTTCATGCCGCGGGCGGGGGGATGGCCCGGCACAGGCGAGGACGCCTGTGGCACTGGCCTGATCCCGCCCCGCGCAGGCAGGGACGCCTGCGCCACCCGTTTGCCTTTCTGCAACATGATACGCCAGTAGTGCGGGGCGTCGGTAGGCTTGAAGAAGATGCGGTCCTTTAATTCTTCTTGCCTGTCGCAAATCCACCCGAGAATTCGCTCGTACTCTTCGGGTGGAAGTTCCTCGCTGGCCAGATTCTTGCCCCTGCCGGTAGGCACCAGCATAAAGGGGTGAAACGCCACGGCGCCGAGTTCCAGGGCCAGGTCCAGAAGCTGCTGCAAATGGGGCGCGTTCATCTTCGTAATGGTGCAGTTTATCTGTATCTCCACACCGGCCTCGCGAAGGTGTTGCACGCCTTTTATAGCCGCATCGAAAGCGCCGGGCATCCCCCGGAAGCGGTCCTGAAGTTCGCACACGGGGAAGTCTATGCTGACACTTACCCTGGGGATGGGGACTTCCTTGAGCCGCGTGGCTATTTCCCTCGTCATCAGGGTACCGTTGCAGCCCAGGGCCACGCGGAGCCCTTTGGCCGAGGCGCGCTTAGCGATATCGAAGAAATCAGGGCGCGCCAGGGGTTCGCCCCCGCTGAGGATGAGGATGGGTCGCCCTACCTGGCAGATGCCGTCAATGACGGAGAACATCTCCGCGGTGGTGAGTTCCCCCGCATAGGGGCCGCTGTGGGAGGACGCCCGGCAATGGGCGCAAAGAAGGTTACATGTCCTGGTTATTTCCCAGGCGATGAGGTGAGGCGGCGGTGTGCTGGAACTATGATATCCCTGGTTCATTTTAGGCCAAAATGACGAAGTGCGAATGACGAATGACCAAACGAACTCAAAAATCAAGAATCCAAAATCAAAATGACAAATCAAAATGCAAAAAAAGCGTCTGCTATCAGCAGCCAGTTAGCAAGGGGCAGCCGGCCGCTCGCGCGTGTGCGGAGGCGTCGGACGCCGAGTGCTCAGTTTTAGGTTTTGGTGTCATTTTGATTTTGCATTTTGCTTTTTGAACTTGCTCAGAAAATAGGCTGTCACCCTGAGCCGAAGCCCTGAGCGAAGCGAAGGGGCAGGCGAAGGGTCTTTCGTCCCGCGCCCCGCCCCGAAAGAACTTGTCCTGAGCGAAGCGAAGGATTCTTCGACTACGCTCGCTGCGCTCG
>JACQUA010000255.1 GCA_016210565.1 Chloroflexota bacterium | reverse complement strand
GTTTGAAGACGGACGAGCCCGCAAAGCGCTCTCTGCCCTCACCCCGGAGGAACTGGAGCGCCTCTTGGGAGAGGCTGAGCTCCTTTGCGTGGACCTGTTGGAGGCGGACGAATGAGAATCACCGCCCTCACCATCGATGGCTTTGGTATTTTCCACGATCTCCCACTGGACAACCTGCCACCAGGCTTGGTGCTGGTGCGGGGGGATAATGAGGCCGGAAAATCCACGCTGCTGGGATTCATCCGTTGCATTTTCTTCGGTTTCCCGCGCAAGAATGCAGGTGAGCCCGACTTTCCTCCGCTGGAAGGCGGCCGCCACGGCGGGCGCATCGGCGTCATCCTGGGTAACGGCGATTCCTACGGAATCGAGCGCAGTCCAGGGCGAGGGGGCGGGCTGGTCTCGGTCACGCTGCCCGGCGGAGGCATCGGTGGCGAGGCTGAACTGGCCCGGCTCCTGGGCGGCGCCACCCGCGAGCTATACAAGAAGATTTACGCTTTCGGCCTGGCCGAGTTGCAGACCTTTGAGACCCTCAAGGCGGAGCACATCCAGAGCGCGATCTACGGCGCCAGCGCCGGGACGGCCATCCTGTCCCTGCCCCAGGCAATGGACACGCTCCAGAAGGGGCTGGGGAAACTATTCAAGCCTGGCGGCAGCAAGCTGCTGATCAACGCCCGGCTGGGCGAGATCGAATCAATTCGCGAGCGGCTGCGCCAGGCCAGGGGCGGGATCGAGGCTTACGATCAAGCCTGCGGTTCGCTCCGTCAGGTCGAGCAAGATTTGGGGATCCTCATGGAGGAGACGGCCCAGCTCAAGGCTGAACAGGAAAAGGCCACCGCCTGCCTGAGAGTCTGGCCCGATTGGATTGAGCTGCAACAGTGCGAGAGGAAGCTGGCGGATCTGCCGGCCATTGAGCACTTTCCTGAAAACGGGCTCCAAAAACTGGATACGGAGTTGGCTACCCTGGCCGGCCTTGAAGAGCAGATCGATCGCCTGGAACGCCAGTACCAAGGATTGGCGGATGAACTCGAAAGCCTGGTGATCGATGAAAATCTCCTCCGCCACGCTGAGGCCATTGAGCTGTTGATCGAAGAGCGAAGCCGTTATCTTGGAGCACGGCAAGCCCTGCCCATTCAGATGCACGAGCGCCAGGAACTGGAGGAGACCATCGGCCACCTGCTAGAAGCCTTGGGCAAGGACTGGGCGGAGCAGCGGGTGCTGGCCATGGACCGCTCGCTCTTCACGCGCGAGGAGATTCGAACATGGCAGGAAACCCTGGAGAAGGCTGAAAGCGAGCTGAAGCAATCGGCCGGCCTGCTCGCGGATCGTCAACATACGATGGAAAAGGCCCTGGGTGATGAGAAGGCAGCCGAAGAGAAGTTTACAGAATTTGGTGATTTGGACCTGGAGGCTGATCCGGCGGTCCTTAATGAGCTCAAAGAGAGGCGCGCGCAGTTCGTCTTCGTCATCCCCGACCTGCCGCAGGTCGAGCAGCAGCTGAAAGAGACTCAGGCCCATGTGGCAAATCTGATCCGAGAGATCCATCCACAGTGGACGCCGGAGGATCTGGCCCGCTTTGATGGCTCGCTGGCCGCCCAGCAGCGGATCGAGACGTTCGACACGGAACGGGTGAAGCAACGCGAGCTCCTCGCCACGGCGCATAGTGATCTGCCGGCGGCCGAAAGGGCGCTTGCAGAAACCCGGCGTAAGGAAGAGGCCATGGAGCGCTGCCTGAACGAGTGGCCGGCCCCAGCCTCCGATTCGCGAGAGGGGCTGGTCGAGCGGTGCAGGACGCTCAGGTCCCTGCGCGGAGCCATCACGGCCCGGGAGAAAGTCGCGCTGGAGGCCGAGCACTGCCGCCGGCGGCTGCAAGACAAGCAGCAGGAATCCAGTCGATTGGATGCACCGCCTCCCAGAAAGCCGGACGCTGCGCCCATTCGGTTTCTCACTCTATTGGCGCTGGTGATGATCATGACCGGCGGCCTCATCGGCCTCTTCGGCAGTCGGACCGTCGGTGTAGCGATGGCAGTCGTGGGCGCCGCCACAGTCCTCTGGGCGATCATGGAAGCCCGCAGCCGCCGAATCCGGGCTGAGCAACGGGCGCGTGAGGCCGAAGCCCATCGCAGCGTAGCGATGGTTTTGTCCGGGGCGATTTCCGCCCTTGAGACTCAGCATGCCCGGCTGCTGGAAGAGGAGGCCGAGCTCACTCGGAAGATGACAGCGCTGGCCGCCAGGCCGGGTATTTCGCTATCCAGTCGCCAGGAAGAATTGGAGGAGCTGGAAGACAGGACCCACGAAGAGATTCAAGCCTTTGACCGACGGCGGCAGCTGGAAGGGGATCTGGATGAGCTCCGGCGGGAAACAGCCCGGGCGGAGGAAGAACACAGCAGGGCCACCAGGACGGTGAAAGATCGCGAAGAGGCGATGAAAGCGCTCACCAGCCAGTGGGAGGCCCATCTGACAGGGCTGGGGCTCAGTTCTGACATAACGCCCCGGACGGCTGCTCTGGTCGCCTCGCGAGTGGATGCGGCGCGCAAGCAACTGAAGATCGCCGAAGATCTTAGGGATCGCATCGGGCGGATGCGCGAGGCGCGCGACCAGTACCGATCTCTGGCCGGCAAGATCCCCTCTCTGGCGTCCGTTTACGACGGGCCTGCCCTGAGCCCAGCCGAAGGGTCCGACAGTGAGCTGCTCGCCCGGGTGGATGCCCTCTTCGAACGCCTGCGCCAAATCGATGAGGAACGTCGGCAACGAGAGCTGGCTCTTCGAATCCTGGAGGAGAAACGTGAACAGGTTCGATTGGCTCAAGAAGCTTTGGATTTGCAGGAAAAGACCCACGGGGAAGCGCTGGCCCGGTTGGAAAAGGATCGCCAACAATGGCAGGTCTGGTTGCGCCGCCACGGCCTGGCCGAAGAGCTCTCACCCAGGACGGTCTTGGAGGCGTTTGGCCAGATCGAGCGTTGCGTGGCCCAGATCGATCGCCGAGAGGCGCTGAGGGAGAAAATCAAGGGGCAACAGGAATCGCTGGAGCAGTATGTAAGATCTGTGGTGGAAATCTTCCACGCGCTCGGCCAGCCTGGCCCTGACCCTGAGAGCATTCCTTTGGGCGTGGCCGAACTGTCCCGGAAACTGAAAGAGGATCAGAAGCGTCAGGTCGTTCGGGAGGAGAAGGAAGGCCAACTGCGCGACCTTGAACAGAATCGGTCCGTTTTGTCTAGAGATGCGGAGGCCTCACATCAGCGCATCCAGGCCCTCCTCGGGGCCGCCGGCACGGAGGAGGAAAGGGAGTTCCGTGAACGGGGTCGTATTTTCAACCAGCATGAGCAGCTTGCGGACCGCGTGGGAGATCTCCGGCTGACAATCCTTAAGGTCACGGGTGAGGTGGACGAAGCGGCAATCAGAAGCCTTCTTTCTGCAACTTCCGATGAGGAATTAAGATTGAAGGCGCAAACGCTGGGCCAGGAGATCGAAGAATCTGAACAAACGAGAGAGGACCTTCGCAAACGGCGCGCCGAGCTGAAACATCAGATCGAATCGATGCGGACGGCAGATGATGTCGCCCGGTTGCGTGGCGAGGAGGAGTGCCTGCTGGCCGAAATCCGCAGCCAAGCTGTTACCTGGGCGCGTCAAGCGGTGGCGCTCCACTTGTTACAGAAGGCGCGGGAAAGGTTTGAGAAAGACCAGCAACCGCAGGTCATCCGCGAAGCCGCAGGCTACTTTAGCCGAATAACCGGCGGGAGGTATTCCGGGTTGCTGGCGCGGGTTGGTGTAGACAAGCTGGAGGTGATCACTCCGCTCGGAGCCCGTAAGACGCCGGAAGTGCTCAGCCGTGGCACCGCCGAGCAGCTCTACCTGGCCATTCGTTTCGGTTACATCCGCCATCGCGCCAGAGATAGCGAGAGTCTGCCGGTGGTCATGGATGATATCCTGGTGAATTTCGATGCGACCCGTGCGGCTTACGCGATCGAGATGACCC
>JACQUA010000254.1 GCA_016210565.1 Chloroflexota bacterium | reverse complement strand
GTGGCTGAAGATCATCTTCGTTATCTGGAGCCGCCGTGTGCCTTATATCGAGGAGCATCACCTTGCTACCATCAGGAGCCAAACAAAAACTCAATCGAGTCCTGTCTAAAGTACTTGACAAGCTCATAGAAAGTCTGTGAGAGCCATCTTCTTCCTTGATGGTGCCTGCTCTGCGTGCTACAACCCGCAACCAATCTTGATTTACCGGCGCGTTCCATATAGAATTATTGGTGGCAGGAATAGAGATTATCGGCCATGGGACCGGGAAGGGGCTGGGGTCTGACCTCTCACTTCTGGTAGCCGTACCGGGGCGGGGGTCTCACCTCTCACTTCCCACTTCTCACATCCAGCACGGGGGCGAAGGGGTTCGACAGGGGAAGGCTGAATCAGGATTGCAGGCCGAGGCGCTATCGACCTCGTTAATAAGGTAGCAAAACAACAACTGCCGACAGAATTCCTGTCGCTGCCTAACTGAGTTAGCAGCCGTCTGACCTGGCCTCACCTCGATGGGCCGGGATCAGGCGCCGAAATGTCGAGGTGCGGCGCTCCCGATGCTGATGAGGGGCGTCAAAGACCATCAGATAGCCGAGCCGGCGTTCGCTGGTTAAGCACGGTGAGGCGAAAACTGAAAAGCCAGCTACGCCTGTAGCATATTCTGGGCGGCTTTCTTCTGGACGGGGAGTTCAACTCTCCCCCGCCTCCACCAGAAACACGACCGGGCCTCAGGGGCAGCCTCCGGCGGCTCGTTGACGCCCAGCTCAACGTGCCCCATACGGTGGCCACCGTAGTGGTCAAGAGGCGGGTCGCCCTGGCAGACTTTCTCCCCGAGGCGCTCGGGGACCCTGCCGTGCTGGAGATGGCCCGCAAGGTGAGCGCGGAGGCATCGCCGGAATTTCCCGAGGTGAACTTTCGCCCCGGCATCACCGAGATACGGACCAAAACGGGCAACATCTACTCCAAACGGGTGAACGAGCCTTACGGAAGTCCCTTCAACCCCATTCTGGAAGACCGGATGGTAGAGAAATTCAGGGAATGCGCTTCCCACGCGGTGAAGCCGCTGCCGGAGAAACGTCTTCAGAAGGTTATCGACCTCGTCCTGAACCTGGAAGAGCAGGAGGACGTTGGCCGCATCGTCCGGCTGCTGGGGTAGCAATCAGCGGAGGAGTACCCTTATGGAAAACATCCAATATGAAGTGGTCTGGCCCCGGGGCAGGAAAACGGTCGGGAATGTTCCCCTGGCCCGCCGCCTGGAGGCGCTGGAGGGGAAAACCATCGGTGAGCTGTGGGACTGGCTTTTCCACGGAGAGCAGTATTACCCGGCGATAGAAAAGGAACTGGCCAGGCGTTATCCGCGCGTCAGGTTCGTTGGCTACGAAACGTTTGGAAGCACGCTGGCGAGAGCGGGCGGGCTGCTGAACCCTGAAGAAGAGGCGGAGGTCCTGGCGGAAATCCCGGAGAAACTGAGGCAGAATAAGTGCGACGCCGTGGTGTCAGGCCTGGGTTTTTGAGGGGCCTGCACGCCCGCCGTGGTGCGGGCCAGCGCCGTAGTGGAGAAGGCGGGCATTCCCACCGTGTCCCTGGTGGGAGATGGCTTTGTGTCCACGGGGCAGTTGGCTGCCGCTGGCCTGGGCATGCCCAACCTGCCGCTATCGGCCTATCCGGGTCACGTCAATCTCCACTCCCCCGAGGAGAGAGAAAGGAATATCGCCACCTTCGTGGTCGATCAGGTCGTCAAAGGCCTGACCGTGCAGCCGTCCGAGTCTGAGGCAGGAGCGCCTCCCGAGCCTCAGCCGCGGGATATCGTCTTTCGCGGCGATTTGGATGAGGTGAACGCGTTCTTCGACGAGAACGAATGGAGCGAGGGGCTGCCCGTTGTCCCGCCGACTCTGGACAGGGTGGAAAGGTTTCTCAAATATTCAGTCCGGCCTGCCGGAGAAGTCATGGAGGGGCTCCTGCCGGACCAGCGCGAAGCCACGGTCTGGAACGTCGCGGTCAACGGCGTAATGAGCGGTTGCCGCCCCGAGTACATGCCAGTGCTGGTAGCCCTGGTGGAGGCCATGTGCGACCCGCAGTTCGGCCAGGAGCACCTGGGGTGCACCCCGGGGCCGGAGGTCCTCATCACCATAAACGGTCCCATCATCAAAGACCTGGGTTTTAACTGCGAGCAGGGCGCCCTGCGGGTCGGCTTCCAGGCCAATACCAGCATCGGTCGCTTCTGGAGACTCTACTTGAGAAATGTGGCCGGATTCTTGCCTCACAAGAGTGACAAGGCCACGTTTGGCGGGACCTGGCGGGTAGTCCTGGCAGAGAATGAAGATGCTGTAGCCAGGATAGGATGGGAACCCATGAGCGTCGACCAGGGTTTCAAGGCAGGCGACAACGTCATTACAGTCACCTCATGCCCATCAACAGATTCAGTGGCTTCCGTCGGGGACTCTGAGGCCACGGATCCCCTGGGTAGGGCCAGGGATATCCTGGACAGGCTCGCCGCCCGGCTGGTAGACCTTAACGTGTATACGGC
>JACQUA010000251.1 GCA_016210565.1 Chloroflexota bacterium | reverse complement strand
TGTCATTCTGAGAGCTTGTGAAGAAATTGGTCAGGCCCTATCTGGCAAACAATTAGTTTTGTATCTGGGCTTTCAATAAATTCACAAACTCTGAGCGTAGTCGAAGAATCCTTCGCTGTCATTCTGAGCGTAGTCGAAGAATCTTTCGCTGTCATTCTGAGCGTAGTCGAAGAATCCTTCGCTGTCATTCTGAGCGTAGTCGAAGAATCCTTCGCTGTCATTCTGAGCGTAGTCGAAGAATCCTTCGCTGTCATTCTGAGCGAAGCGAAGAATCTTTCGCTTATTCCGGCAACCGAGCGCTAATTCAAACGCAAGAAATGGTGCAGGATAACCCGTCATTGCGAGTCCCGATTTATCGGGACGACTTGTCGGGATGGCGAAGCAATCCCCTGGTTGGTCAGACAATCCGGTCCGCCTTGCGGACTCTCGCAAAGCGGAGGAGATTGCTTCGCTTCGCTCGCAATGACAGCCCGAAGCCGCTCCATTTAGTGCGTTTGTATTAGTCCTTCGTAATTCGTCATTTTCCCGTTGGTTGGTCATTCGTCATTCGGACTCGTCATTTCCCTGAACGTGATACCCCGGTATCGTCCGCCGTCTTAAGTCAACCAGGAACTCCTGGAGCTGCTCGTCGGTCCGGTATTTTGACATGTCGTACTTCTCTTGATGCACCAGCTCGGATAGTTTGCGGCGGTACGGGGACGCGGACTTGCCGGCGGGATAGCCGATGGGCACGATGCAGTGGATGCTGAGCGGAGCGGGAACGCCCAGCAAGTCTCTGAGCGGTCCTTCCCAGGAGCTGTTGATGCTCTTCCACTGGGCGCCCAACCCCAGGGCGGCAGCGGCCAGGTTGATGAGAAACGTGGCGTTGGCCACATTCTTGTAGAATGTCGACATGGGGCCTCCGTCGCCGCCATAGAAATTGCCCGAAAGGATCGTGGCCTGCAGGGTTCTCGGGTCGGCGCAGACGACAATGTGCACCGGGGCGTTCTTGAATCCCGGGTCTACCGAAAAGGTATCAAGGCCGGGATGCCGCAGCTCTGCCGCCCTGGTCCTTTCGATGACCATGGTGTGTTTCCGGGTCTCCTTGATTATGTCCGCTATCTTCTCCCTGACCGCCCTGTCTTTGACCACGATGAATTCCCAGGGCTGTCCGTTGGCGCCGGACATGGCCCACCTGCCAGCCTCCAGAATCTTCTCTACGTATTCATCGGGAATTGGGTCCGGCTTGAAATAGCGGACGCTTCTCCGCCGCCGCACCAGGTCCAGAAAAGCATCAATCTCCATTTGGTTCTCCCTTTCGACCAGTGGCACAGGCGTCCCGCCTGTGTGGGACTGGCCAGGACCGTAGGGGCGAGGTTCCCTCGTCCCTACGGATTGTGCATTTGCATCGTTCATGGTGCGGCGCCGGCGCATGGGAGATTAATCCGTGGTCTTACCAGGTTTCTTTACCTATGGCGGGGCCGGTATCAACTTCTTGACGCAGGTTACCTTTGGTGACGCTGGCCAGGAGTTGTCTGAGGGTCAACTTTGGCTTACCACCTTTGGGGAGAGGCTTCCCAACCGTGCGTGCCGCAAGCCTCCGCGCCTGGGGGCCATCGTTTTGATCCTTCATGCTGCTCCGGCGACCAAGCGTGGATAACTAATTCGTCATTCTAATTTCGCGTTTCACATGGTGGGTTTCGCGCAGCATCCCGACACCACCAGCACCATGTGCGCTTCACCCACCCTACGCCTGGTGACCACCCCCGCAGGCTAAAGGACCTGCGGCTACGCCCCGCCGGGCCGATCCCTAATCCGGATCTACTTCAATAACGGACCAAAGATCTCCCGGCCTATTTCTACCAGCTTCACTCTTTGCGTGACTTCCGCCTCGCTGTCGATAACCATGGGTTCGCCGGGCTCAGGGAAGAGGTCTGCGGCGAATCCTTCTTTC
Source organism: Chloroflexota bacterium (assembly GCA_016210565.1). Classification (GTDB taxonomy): domain Bacteria; phylum Chloroflexota; class Dehalococcoidia; order JACQUA01; family JACQUA01; genus JACQUA01. Next base: position 1,255 of record JACQUA010000251.1, on the reverse strand, counting down.
GACACGTCCAGCCGGGCGCTGGGATGGCCGAAGGCCTTTGCATAGACGGTTTGCCCCTCTTTGCTCAGCAGCCAGTTGATGAAAAGCGTCGCCGCGGCCCGGTGAGGGGGATTGGCGGCCAGTTGCACGGCGCCGGCGCCCGACCCCAGGGACCCGCCCTCCTTCACCTTCTGGTACTTGATGGGTGCGCCCATCTTCATGAATTCCGCGGTTGTTTCCCTCATGGTCGCCACCCCCAGGGGATTCTTGCCTCTCGAGACCCACTCCACCGGAAGCCGCCGGTCCCGGCTCAACTGGGGTTCCTGCTTGACGAACTGCCTCAGGAAGTCCTTCGCTTTTTCCTCGCCCCAGACATTCACCAGCAGGCTCACAAAGGCGTTGCCCGTGCCGGTCTGGGAAGGGTCGGTCATAACTATTTTCCCCTTATATTGGGGCTTCAGCAGGTCGGCATAGGAGCTTATTTCACCCTCCGGTACCAGATCGACGTTGCGCACCAGGTACCGCTGGAAGGTGGCTATCATCGGGACGATCATCTTGTCCGCTTTGTCCAGGAACGGCCCTTTGTTCCCGATCCATAGCTCCGCCCGGGTGTTTTCCGGCAAGAGAAAAGGCTCCATATTCGCCATAATTCCCGCCGGTTTCAGCAGGCCGAGCGCCGTGGTGGTGCCGCCAAGAATGACGTCGGCGATTCTGAGGTTGGCGCGGTGCTCGGCCGTCAGTTTGTTGGCGATTTCCGAGCCGCTGCCCATGATGAACTCCATGTCGATCCCGTATTTCTGGCCGAAGGTCTCGCTCAGGCCCTGCCTCACCTCGTTGGTGGCATTGGCATAGACAACCAGCCTGCCTTCCTTCCTGGCGTCGGCCACCAGCTTTTCCCAGCTATCGACAGGAGACGCTTTCGAAGGCCCCGAAGCCGCAGGCCCGGCGGGACTTATGGGTTCGGGCGCCGGAGCGCCACACCCCAGCAGCAGCCCGGCCAGCGCCAGCACCGTCACGGTCACGAAAAGGATTATTCGGGTCATATGCTTGTCCTCCACAATTGATGATCAGTCGGTACCACAGGCCACCGTGCCTGTGGGAGCCGAACTTCCGGCGAGCCCGGCGCTCCCGGGGACTCACAGACTTTCTATGAGCTTGTCAAGTACTTTAGACAGGACTCGATTGAGTTTTTGTTTGGCTCCTGATGGTAGCAAGGTGATGCTCCTCGATATAAGGCACACGGCGGCTCCAGATAACGAAGATGATCTTCAGCCAC
>JACQUA010000250.1 GCA_016210565.1 Chloroflexota bacterium | reverse complement strand
GTCACCCTGAGCGCAGTCGAAGGGTCTTTCGTCCGGCACCCCACCTCGAAAGATTCTTCGACTACGCTCGCTACGCTCGCTTCGCTCAGAATGACATTTTCATCGTTCATTGTCCCGACTCGTCGGGATGGCCGATTGTTTGGTTATTCGTCATTCGGGCTTCGTCATTCGTCATTTGTTTGGTTATTCGTCATTCGGACTTCGTTATTCGTCATTCGTTTGGTCTTTCGTCATTCGGACTTCCATTCCTTCCCTGATCCATGGCTAACATCCTCATCGTAGACGACCGGCCGGTGAGCCGGCAGTACCTGGCATATATCCTTAACTATGCCTCCCATAGTGTCCTGGAAGCCTCCGACGGAGTAGAGGCGCTGGGAATGACCAAGAACTTCCACCCCGATCTCATCATCGCGGACATCCTCATGGCCGGCATGGACGGCATCGGTCTGGTCCGGGAGATCCGGGCGGACCCGGCCATCGCCCGGACCCCGGTAATCTTTTACACCGCGATGTACCGTGACCGGAAGGGACCGGCGATACCGGCTGATATCCAGGTGGCGGCGGTGCTGCCCAAACCATCCGAGCCGAATGAGATACTGCGCACTGTGCACCAGGCTCTCGGTATCCCCCTCAAGAGCCTGTCCGACGGCTCTGGCGAGCCCGCGGCCGGCGAGGTTTCAGCGGTACCGGAAGCAGCCTTCAGCGGCCTGAAGATCGCCACGTTGATTGAAGTGGGACTGGACCTTTCCCAGGAGACCGACCCGCCCCGGCTGGTGGACAAGGTCTGCCGGGCCGCTCAGCAAATTATTGGCGCTGAATTGGCGGCAGCGGCCATTAACGACGAGAAGGGCCTCTGGCCGGGCTATGTGGCCGTCAACGGCGCTCCCCCCGGCAGGTCCGCTCCGTCGGACCTCCCCGGCAGGGAATTCCTCAAAGAGTTGCAATTCTTCCAGCACCCGAGGCGACTGAACGGGCCGGCCGCCGCTCAATACTTTCCCTTTGCCCGAAACCTCCTCGGCGTGCGCATAGCCTCAGCGAAACGCACCTTAGGCGCGATGTACCTCTGCAACAAGGAGGGCAACGGCAGCTTCGACCAGGATGACGAGCGCCTGGCCGAGACCCTGGCCGCCCAGTTGGCCCTGGCCTACGAAAACGTTTTGCTCACTTCAGAGCTCCGGAGCACCGCCGAGGAGCTGGCCCGGGCCAAGCAGCGTTGGGAGGACGCCTATCACCAGTCAGAAGAGGGCTACCAGGACCTGGTGAAGAAGTTCGGCACCACCGCCGAAGCGGTGATCATCGTCCAGGACCCGGACGGGCAGGAGGCAAGGATTGTCCTGGCCAGCCCGCAGTGGAGCCGCATCACCGGATACTCGCTGGCTGAAATCTCCCGGATGGCTCTCCCCGACTTTTTCAGTCTCAAGGACAGAAGCCTCATTGCCAGAACAGCCAGGTCGTGGCTTTCCGGGGCCTTCGCACCCGAAATCCATGAAGTCACCGTCGCGGGCCCCCAGCGTGAAGTGCCCATCATGATCACCGGGATGCCTTTTGTCTTCAGGGGTAAGCGGGCGGCCATTCTCTATGTCGTGGACATCACCGAGCGCAAAGCACTGGAGTCCCTCAGAGAGCAGTTCATCAGTCTGGTTTCTCACGAGCTCAAGACCCCCCTGACCGTAGTTCTTGGTGGGCTTTCCACCGTACTCAATTCGGGCGACAAGATCCCGGAAGCCGAACGGCTGAGTTTGATGCAGGACGCTTACCTCGAGGCCCAATCCCTGGCCGACACGGTGAACAATCTCCTGGAAATCTCGCGCTCCCAGGCCAACCGGCTAACGCTGACTACCGCCTCGGTAGACTCGGGTAAAGCACTGGAAGATATGGTAGCCAAAGCCCAGGCCCAGTATCCGGACCACAAGTTTGTCATCGACATCCCCCACGGTCTTCGTCCCGTCAGGGCCGACGTTACCAGGTTGGAGCACATAATCTTCAATCTGCTGGACAATGCCGCCAAGTATTCGCCGGCCGGGACTACGGTGCGCGCCTTTGCCAGCGGTGATGGAAAACAACTGGAGGTGGGCATAGCTGACCAGGGGCCGGGAATGTCAGCGAGCGAGATGGCCAAGATCTTCACTCCCTTCGAGCGCCTGGGCCGCGACGAATCAGGCTCGACCGGCGGCACGGGATTGGGCCTGGTGGTCTGCAAGAAGCTGGTTGAAGCCCACGGCGGGCGCATTTGGGCCGAGTCCCAGCCCGGCAAAGGCTCCACCTTCAAGTTTACCATCCCCATAAAGGATTAACCCGGTACCACAGGCCTTTGCGTGCCTGTGAGCGGCGAACCGGTACCACAGGCCTCCGTGCCTGTGACGGCCGCTTCGTTCACCTCCATGGCGCCTGGAGTGCCTGGCCAGGTTCGTGCTCGGCAGTTTAGCCACGAATAGACACGAATAAACGGGAATGCATCAACCTGCAATCTGCAGAACGCCGCGATTCCCCTGCATCCTCGGCGTCACAGGCACGGCGGCCTGTGGTACCGGGCCAATCCCCATTCCCCCCGGCTAGACTTGCAACCGTTCCGCTATTACTATTATAATTTACTTGAGGCCAAGATAATGGAGTTGACCTGTTATCAGGATTTTTCGACCAACGATCGGAGAAACTGTGATGAGAGCCCTGCCCAAAAGGACCACCATCGGCATGTCGGTTGTATTCGGCATGGCGGTGTTTGTATTGCCAGTCCTCGGGTTCCCCGGTGTAACCGCAACGGAAATGCCGGTGGTGATGCCCGAACGAGAGATTGAGATGCCGCTGGCCGCCGGCGCTACCGCGGCCACCCCTCAGGTCGCGCCGGCCGTTATCGGCGCCAGGGAGAGCATCAGGCTGCTGAGCGACCGCGGAAACAGGGAAATAGTGGCCAGGATAGATACCGGCGCCAGCGGCTCATCCATAGACAAGGACCTCGCCCGCTCACTGGGTCTGGTCCCCCAGCGGTCGGAAACGAGGACGGTGCGGAACGCCATGGGCGTCCGTGAACGCCAGGTCGTTAAGTTCAAATACGTCATGGGGGGCCGGGAAATCTCCACCACGGCTACCATAGCCGACCGTTCCAAGTTGTCTACGCCTATGATAATAGGACGAGCCGACCTGACCGGCTTTCTGATCGATCCCTCCCAGGAGTTCCTGACCACCCCGGGAACCGACATCCACTCCCGCTGACCTTTCCGCTAGATGGAAAAGGACTACGGCCTCCCCACCCAGGTTCTTTCCCAAACCCCGACCGGCGCACGAATTCCTCCCGGAATTCCCTTTGCGCTTGTCATTCTCACTGTCTGGCTGGCGACCGGCCTGCTGGCGATGTCCTGTCAGCAGCGGGGAGTGATCGGCGCCAAAGAGCACGTCATAGTCATCGGTCCCGGCGGTGAACTGGAAATAGCCGCCAAAATGGATACCGCGGCCGATAGGACTTCCATCGACCTGGGCCTGGCACGCTCCCTGGGAATAGTCCCTGACCCTTCGGAGAACAAAGTCAAGGTCGGGACGGTGGCCGGCGAGATCGAACTCGACATGACCAGGCTGACGTTCATACTGGACGGGCGGCGGATTTCAACGTCCGCCAGTATGGGCGACCGGACCAGGTTGGATACGCCGATGGTGATCGGCAAGCCGGACATGGAGGGCTTTCTGGTTGACGCCTCGCGTGAATTTCTGACTACCCCGGTGCTGGACAGGCCGGGGACGCCCATCCCCTTGCTGGGACTCCTCTCCGACACGCAACTGGCCCGACTGACCATGATCATTCCCATCCTCGCCTCCCTGGTGGTCATGTTGAGGCTGCTGGCCGGCGTGAAGACCTTCGGCGTCTTTGCCCCCACCATCATCGGGACCACGCTGGTGGCATTGAAGCTGGTACCGGGAATACTCATTTACCTCATCCTGGTAGTCATCGGCGTCAGCATCAAGATACTGCTCCTCAACCGGCTACGCGTGGCCCACATCGCGGAGATCTCCCTGGTGATGTTCAGCCTGGTAGCCGTCATGGCCGGGCTTACCCTTCTGCCCTTCGGGCAGATATTCTCTTTCGGGGCCATCTTCTTCCCCTTGATCATCACTTCCCATCTCATCGAGCAAGCCAGCCGCAGCATCGAGGAACACAGCTGGAGGGAAGCCATGGTCCTCCTGGGTAGTACCCTGGCCACAGCCTTCGCCCTGGGAGTCCTCGCTATCCTGTTATTCGACCTGCCCCTGGCAGTACTCTGGATCGTATTCGCCGTCGCCATCGCGGCGGCTATCGCCACCGGTCGCTATCTCGGACTGCGCTTGACCGAACTCATCCGCTTCAAGTTCCTGAGGCGCACCCATGTCCATTCTTAGCTACCTGTCATTCCCGGGCGGGCGGGAATCCACGCCACCCGAATCCATATCCATTCTTAGCTATCTCTTCCGCCGGTCCCCCATGGGCATGAACTTCAGGAACGAGATTATCCGGCAACTGAATCCTCCGGCGTCCCTGCGCCTGGTCAAGAACAAGGCCGGATTCGCCCGCGTGCTGGCCCAAAATAATATCCCCATCCCGAAGACGTACGAAGAAATACACGATTATTCTGACATGATGCTGATTGCCAGACTGCCGGACGAGTTTGTGGTCAAACCCTGCCGCGGCTTCGGCGGCAAAGGCATCATCCTGCTGAAGCGCCGGAACGGACGCTTCGTCAACCCCTCGGGCGACGTTTACTCAGAAATGGACATCCGGCGGCACATCCGCAAGATACTGGATGGCGATTTTTCCGGCTATATCAACGAGGACATGGCCATCATCCAGGAGCGCATCTACCCCTCGGCCAGAATCCAGTTCAAGAACGCCTACGGACTCTCCGACATCCGGGTCTTCTGTTTCTGTTTCGAGCCGGTGATGGCGATGTTGCGCTACCCCACCTTCAAGTCCAAGGGGCGGGCCAACCTGGCTGCGGGCGGCATCGGCATCGGCATCGACGTGGCCAGCGGAAGGCCGACCTACATCCATTCCAAGATGGGTTCGCTGGAGCCGAAGCCCGAAGACCTGGACATGCCCGCTTCCTTCGTGATGCCGAAATGGGAGGAAATGAAGGAACTGGCCGTTACCTGTTCCAAACTGGCCAACCTGAAACTCACCGGGGTGGACCTCATCCTGGACGCCAGCGACCAGGTGCGCGTTCTGGAAGTCAACGGCCGGCCCGGACTGGAAATCCAGAACATCAACGAGGACTCGCTGCAGGAGCACATCGCCGCGTACGGTGCGGCCTGCCGGGTTCGTTGAGTTCTTTGGGTTATTGGGTTATCAAACACCGGCGCCACAGGCGTCCCGCCTGTGAGAGGTGAATCACTACCAGCCAACCGACACTACCGGCGTCAGGCCGTGTCCCGGCCGGGCCTTCTGACATATAGCCAGAGCCCTCCTTCCTGGACTATCCGGCAGTTACCGGACAACTTCGATTCTTTTACGACCCCGGCCAGTTCCTCCGGGCTTATCCGCTTTCTTCCCAACCGGTCGTTGAGCCTCCGGGACTCTTCCGCAATCTCATCGATGAGCTCTCCGGGAGTCCCCCGGCCAAAACCACCACCCACGAAGCCCAGTCCTCCTTCTTTCAAGACCCGGAAGACCTCAGACAGAAGGTTCTCTTTCTCCTTCAAGAAAAGGAAGGCGCCTCTTACCACGACCAGGTCAAACTGGTTGTCAGGGAACGCCAGGTGGTCCAGGCCGGTTATTTCAACCTGGATGTTGTGGCAAGGGCCTGAGACTGACAGGCATTCCTTCAGGTATTCAACGACTGCCGGCGACTCATCCCCCACGGTTATCCCAATGCCCGGACGCAGGCGACCAAGCTCCCGGGCAACGCCTCCCGAAAAAGGCCCGAGTTCCAGGACCGAACGGGGATCTTCGCCGCAGTCCTCCAGTATCTGCGAGGCGAGGTAGGGATATATTCTTTTCCACAGGTTGTTGACCCGCTTCAGGTCATCCAGGTCCATGGTTTTGAAACGGTGGCACAGCAGTCCCCGCTGTGCGCCGCCGTGCCCTGCAATATCTACCCACTACTCGCTACTCGCTACTTACTGCTCCCCCTCCGGCCCCGGTCTATTTCCTTTCCCAGGAAATAGCTTATCACCGTACGGATGGCCACGATTCCTCCCAGTATCGCCAGCTCCTCCAGACTCGGTCTGACGATGGTGCGCATAATGTCGGCGGCAATAAGGAACTCCAGCCCCAACAGGAGGTGAAAACCAATATCGTACCGGACCTTTTCGAAGGCAAAGGCCTTCTCCTCATCCGTGGCAAACCGGCGCCATTCGTGCCGGACCAGTTCGCCGGTCCCCAACACCACGCCGTAGATTATGATGAGCCCTGCTATCGACCCGATCCCCAGGGCGATGTAATCAAGCGCCTGTTGCACGCGTTTTCCTTCCGATCCCTCGATTTGCTCTAAGTTTACCACAATCTACCACCAGTACGACAGGCCACCGTGCTTGTCGCGTGGTAAAATCAGGGTTAAGCAGGCCCGTCGGTTTCCGGGGGTTCGCGCAGCGCCCGGGCCTTCCCACCACCCGGCTGTGCTTAACCAACGCGGCGCGATGCCATCCCCGGCCATTTGAGGATTCGTCATTGATTCGTCATTCGGATTTCGTCATTCGTCATTCGGCTCAGTGGCCCCACCCCATACCCTGCCGGACCAGGGACGGACAGAACAGGGACCTTTTCGTCATGGTCCTCGGCGACGCCGAAACCCCCATCGCCGACGGCGTCTTCCACACTCTGCAGGATGCCGTGAAAATGAAAGACGGCCAGGCCGTAGCGGACTACTACCGGACGCTGGGAATCAGGCATTATCTCCCCATCGATAAATCGTGTTTCCCGTTGCCACCCTCCGGCTGGTGCTCCTGGTACTGCTACTACCAGGACGTGGACGAAGACAGGATCAGGGCCAATGCCCTCTGGATTGCCCGGAACCTGAAGGAATACGGGGCCGAGTACGTTCAGATTGACGACGGCTGGCAGGGTTCCGGGCACGGCGCCGGGGAAAACCGCGACTGGACCACCGTGGACCGGCGCTTCCCCGGCGGCATGGACCGCCTGGCTGGATATATCAGGGACCTCGGTCTCAAGCCCGGAATATGGCTCGCCCCGCACGGGCAGAGCAACCAGGAAGTTGTCAGGAGGAATTCGGGGGTATTCCTGCTAATGCCTGACGGCTCCTCGGCCTCGGACACCTGGGCCGGCAAGTTCCTGGTCGATCCGTCTTCACTGGAAAGCCACGAATACCTGAAGACACTTTTTGATTCCCTGGTTGAATGGGGCTACGACTATTTCAAAATCGATGGCCAGCCTGTCGTCCTGGCCGAGTACGCCGCCAGAAAGTCGCTCATGAAGAATCCCGCGGAGGATGCCGGACTGTTGTACCGCAGGACGCTGGAAGCTGTTCGAGCGGCCATAGGTCCGGGCCGCTACCTTCTCGGCTGCTGGGGGACTCCCCTGGAAGGAAGCGGGATAATGAATGGTTCCCGGACCGGAGGCGATGTGACCCCGGCATGGGAAGGCTTCAAGACGGCGCTTCAGGTCACCATGCGCTACTACTACCTTCACAATATCGTCTGGTACTGCGATCCGGACGTGATGCTGTTGCGCCCGCCGCTGACCCTCGACCAGGCCCGGGCGTGGGCCACGCTTCAGGGCCTGACCGGGCAAGCCCTTATGGCGAGCGACGAGCTGACAAGCCTTCCTGAAGACAGGGTCCGCATCCTGAAGCGGGTCTTTCCCGCCGCCGGCGTCAGGCCCCTGGACCTCTTCCCGTCGCCGGCGTTCAAGAGGACCTGGGATCTCAAGATAAACAACCTGGGCCGGAGCTATGACGTGGTAGGGATCTTCAACTACGACGAGGCCAGGGCCGGCAGCGTCTGGATACGATGGCAAGACCTCGGACTACCGGAAGATACGCCCGTCCATGTCTTCGATTTCTGGAATGACCGCTATCTCGGCTACCGGGGAACGGGGATGAGTCTGGAAATACCCGCCTCGGCCTGCCGCGTCGTCACCCTTCTGCCGGACAACGGAGAGATACAGCTAATCTCGACCAACCGCCATGTCACCCAGGGCTGGCCCGATCTCCTCTCCTTGCAGCGGCGACAGGAAGGAAACGCCTGCGCCGGGACGAGCCGGGTAATCAGGAACGACCCTTACAAGCTGACCTTCGTTTTCCCCGTGGGGAGGGACTTCATGGTCGGAAAAGCCACGGCGCGGGACCTTCCCGTCAAGATTGACAACCACCGGGGCTGGGCTGAGGTGCAGTTCATCTCCCCTGAAACCGCGGACATCGACTGGGAGGTCATCTTCATCTCCCGGGATTGGGTGTAGTCGCAGGTCTTTAGCCTGCGGGGGCGGCGCGTCCGCAGAACATAGGCGCTAACCTCGGGCAATAAGAAACGAAACCGCGAATGGACACGCATGAACACGAAACAATCCCCCATGCGCCGATGGCGCACCATGAAGGATGAAAATGTCATTCTGAGCGAAGCGAGCGCTGCGAGCGTAGTCGAAGAATCTTTCGGGGCGGGGCGCGGGACGAAAGACCCTTCGACTTCGCTCAGGGTGACAGCCTATTTTCTGAGCAATACGTGAACAAATCGCCATGCAGATAGAGAGTATGGCTCTCTGTTCGCGTCAATTCGTGTCTATTTGTGGTTCAAACCGTCGAAGCCACGCAGGAAGGTACTGTTTGTCCGCAAAGTTAGCGCCTGTGGTCTACGGGGAAGGTCCGGAGGCTACCTGAGGTGCTCTGTCACATCCGGCCTGTCGGTCAATAGACCAAGCAGGGCCCGGGCCGCCGCCTGCACGTTTGGATAGGAGAACAAGAACATCTCATCTTGCGTGGTCTTCAGCAGCACCTCTACCTCACTCACACGTTTCTCCACCGTCCTCATATCGGCGCTCAACGTCTCCATAATAGATTTCGTTACAATTCCGCAGGTCTCTCCGCAGATCTCGTCTGCTATCTTCCACCGGTCCAGTTCAGATAGCGACTGGAAGTTACCCCACGCCTCCCCGGGCGTCGCCCGGTCTTTTTCGTCCCAGTCGAATTTTATCCCCCGGGACGATAAACACCCTGCTATCAAATCGAACGCCAGTTCATGTACCTCTGTGCCAAAGCTCTTGATCATCTCAACGGACGGCTTTGACCACCTCCGGACAGTATCGCGACGGATTTGCGGATCGTTGGGTGAGATTTCCTCAGATTGTAGTGGGCCACGCACAGCCAGCTCCCCTTGTCCCGGTTGTGCTTCTTGTACCGGATATACTTCGGGTCCACGATGACAATAGGGGATCCGTCCTCCGAGGCGACAACGCAGTCTATCTGATAGACATTCCCGGAGCCGTTCTTGAGCCGCTTCGGCCCGGCTGTGTAACCCATGGCAGCGACTGACGACGCGACTGCGGCGGTAATATGTTTTTCAATGAGCTTGCCAACGGCCTCGCCCAGGGCGGCTGCCGGGTTAGATACGGGCATTTGTCATCTCGTAATCTTTCACCTCGTAATGGTGACGATGCTTTCCCTGAGCGGGACCGTATGCCTCTGGGGATTACCAGCCCACTTTTCTCCCCGGCGGCGCAACTGCTCTACCTGAAACGCCTTGAACCCGATGCCGAGGGCCAGTTGTCCTATGTAGAAGTCGGTCGGGATATACACCCCATACGGGGCCGAATCTCCCAGGACGAGTATGAAGTTAGCCCCGGGGGCCAAGGCATCGTACACCCGGCGGAGGACCTGAAACATGTCGTTGAAGTAACCTGCCACCAGGATATCGTAGCTTTTCTTGCCGCCCTTTTCCAGGCGCAGCTTCGACAATGCCGCGGTCTTTTCCCGCAACTCCCCGTAGACCCGGTCTGAGGCTGCCCTTATGTCGTCACAGAGCAAGCCATTTCCATCATACCGGCTCCTGCTGATTTGCGTGGTGGCAGACATTATCAGCCTGGCGCGGACCGAATCGCTTATCTCCCGCCAACTGTGAGCCACACCAAAGAAGTAAGTTTCCAGCCGGGTCCTGTCCGCGTAGTCGTAGTTGTTCAGATAGGGCGGGGACGTCACCACCAGATCGATCCTCCCTCTCGGTATCTCCGGGTGCTCGGCCCGCGCGTCCCCCAGGATAAGCTGCTCCCTGGCCAACGTCGGACCGGCTTTTCGCCTGAGTTCCTGTATGTCCTGGAACATCACCTTCGTCTGATTTCTGAACTCCTTCAGCGCATCCCTTTCCACCGTCTTGCCGTGATACTTGCCCGGAGCGATGTACGGCCATCCCGTCCCGGCGCTGGACGCAGTCCTCAAGGTATGCGTGAGCGCCAGTTTCAGGAAGTCCTTGATGTCGCCGCTCAACCGTGCGTCCTCAATCGTCCGCCGGATAACCAGAAGCCGGGCCAGGTTGCCTGCGGAAAAACACTTCGTGACCAGCTCCGGGAACTCCCCATTGCTGATTCTCTCGATAGAACCGTCCCGCGGCGAAAGCGACGCCGTTAGCACAACCTCGTCTATGGCTGCCGAAAGCTCCCGGAGGTCGTAGTCCCAGCGCAACTTCACCTTCGCCACCCAGTGCACAAACGGGTGGGCTTCAATACCTATCGAGTTCACCCCCATCTGTTTGGCGACTATGCAGGTAGTGCCACAACCCACAAACGGGTCAAGAACCGTGGAATTCGAGTCCAACCGGTGCTGAGCTATCTTGGATTCTACCAGCTTGTAGGAATAGCCCGCAGGGTACATGAACCAGCGATGTACGGGGGCCCGCAGGCTGTCCTTGAACGACCCGTATTCCGCCCGGCTCTCGGCAATCTTCAGCGGGATTTCCTGGTCCATGCACGGTATTCTAGCACAACTCGGACCGCCGGTGTCAGGGTTGGTAGGCCTGGTCGGGGCGGGCAGATTCGAACTGCCGACCTCATGGTCCCAAACCATGCGCGCTGCCAACTGCGCTACGCCCCGGTGACCCCTATTTTAACACACATTTCGCCTCCCCACTTGCCCGCGGTGTCCCGACGTTTCGCTAATACACAGCACCGGTACCGCAGGCCACCGTGCCTGCCAGAGCCGGACTTCGAGACGGTGAGCCATTATGCAAATCATCGTTGTTCCCACCACTACCGCTGGCCACCGTGCCTGCCAGAGCCGGATTCTGGCGATGTCACTACGTCTTGCTGGCGGCCATGGTGCCTGTGCAAGCCCGGGAGCTTTTCCTGAGGCTGTGGTGGTAGCCCTGTTTCTTCATCCCTCCTGTGGTGGGTTCGCACAGCCACCCTGACTCCCCGCACCACCGCTGTGCTTGACCCGCCCTACGTGCTCTGTTCAACAGGTTAATCTCTCGTGTTCAAGATGCATGGCTTACAGGCACAGTGGCCTGTGGTACTGGCGTGGGGGAAAGGGATGGCCCTTGACAAAACGACAGTTTAGTGTTATAAATAATCCGTCATGGAAATCAGACAATACACCATCGACCAGTTGAGCGAGCTGACCGGATACAAAAGGCGGACTATCCGGTACTATATCCAGCAAGGCATTCTCCAACCCCCTGCCGGCAGAGGCCGGGGCGGTTTTTATTATGACAGTCATCTGAAACAATTGCGGGATATCAGGGCGCAGCAGGATAAGGGACTGGGACTGGCCGAGATAATCCCGCTGCTGAAGACAGACCTGTCCGGTGAGACAACCCCCGCCCGGGTCATCCGGGCAAGGTACGAGATCGTCCCGGGACTCGAAATAGATGTCAGCAGGACGCTGGAAGAACAGCAGGGCAAGAAGATAAACCGGTTACTCAAGATCGCCAGATCGATAATGATGGAGGAAAACGCCAGTGACTAGAGGGACCATCGGATTAATGACCAGGCAGGAGACCATTGTTCCACTAACGGGGGTAGAGGTACAGGGAACGGTCACGGGAAGGGCCGCCAGGGTCAAAGTCAGCCAGAGGTTCCGCAACGCGGAGGACACGCCCGTCGAGGCGGTTTACAAGTTCCCCCTCCCGGAGAACGCCGCTCTGTGCAGTTTCAAAGCCATAATAGGAGACCGGACCATCGCCGGCGAGGTCAAGGAGCGGGACAAAGCCTTCGCCGAATTTGATGACGCCCTCGCCGAAGGGCACGGCGCCTTTTTGCTGGACGAAGAACGGCCCAACATCTTCACCCTCTCCGTGGGCAACCTGCTTGCCCGGCAGGAAGCGACCATAGAGATCGAATACGTCAATCTCCTGCCGGCCAACGGCGCCGAGGTCCGTTTCTTCCTGCCAACGACCATCTCACCCCGGTATGTTCCCCCCGGGATGCCGGACCAGGACGGCATACCAGTGAACGATATCGTCAATCCGGACTTCGCCCTGCACGTCAGCTACGGCTTGAAAATCACGCTGGACATCCAGGGAAAAGACGCCATAGCCGCCGTGGAGTGCCCCTCCCACAGCATCGTCTCCGGGTTCGCCTCCGACTCAATCCGGGTGGAATTCGCCTCCGGAACGGTGGCCATGGACCGGGATTTTGTCCTGAACATCCGGTATCGGAAGGGGTCTGAAAGCAGGGGGTTCGTCTGGTCCGGCGGCGGGGCCTCTTTTGTCCAGGCCGACGTCTGCTACCCGCCGGATGACCGGTCCGACCCACCCGGGCAGCACCCCCGGGAAATCGTGTTCGTCCTCGACTGCTCCGGCTCAATGACCGGCAGCTCCATCGCCGAAGCCAGGTTAGCCCTCCAGGTCCTGCTGCGGGCGCTCGGGGAAAAGACAGCGTTCAATATCTACCGGTTCGGCAGCACCTTCGAGAAACTGTTCCCGTGCAGTCAGCCATACGATCCCGGCAGACTGGAAACCGCCCTGGCAAAACTCCAGAAGACGGAGGCCAATCTCGGCGGCACCCAGGTGCTGGAGCCCCTGATGGACATCTACTCGTGTCCCGCGCCGGACGGACGGGACATCGTCCTCATTACCGACGCTCAGATCGGCAATGAAGCAGAGGTCATTCAACTGGTAAAGCAGCATGCCCACAATACCCGGCTGTTCACCGTCGGGATAGGTTACGGTCCCAACGAGTATTTCATAAAGCAGGGCGCTGGAATCACCGGGGGGTCTTCGGAAACGGTGGCGCCCGGCGAGCGGGTTGAATCTAAGGTCCTCAGGTTGTACCGCAAGATGGTCAGCGACAGCATTACCGGCCTGGTGCTGAAGACCGGGGACCACCCGGTCCAGGCGCCCGCCAGTCCCAGCGTCTTCGAAGGCGAAACCATCACGGTGCTGGCAAGGCTGGACGGCGCCCGCACTCCGAATCATATCACCGTGTCCGGCAGTAAAGCAGATGGCCAGGTCAAATGGGAGCTTCCGCTGGCCCCCGTCACCACCGCCATGCCGCCCCTGCCCGTTCTCTGGGCTCGGGAAAGGATACGCGACCTGGAGGAAGGCGGCGAGGCGGCGGGTTCCCGGCAGGCCGAGAGAAAAGCCCGGTCGGCAAAGAAGGAAATCGTTGAGCTATCGCAGCAGTACGGCGTCATTTCCCGCGAGACCAGCTTCCTCGCGATAGAAACGAGGCCGGAGGCGGAAAAGGTCAAGGGGGAAATCGTCCTGCGCAAGATCCCGGTCCCCCTCACCTACGGCTGGCACGGCATCCACATGCCAGACGCCCAATACCTTCAAGCCCCGCCGACCGCCGCTGCTTCGTTCCAATTCATGACCAGCGCTATGGGTGGGCAAGGTGTCAGGGACATCTCCCCGTCGGTTGCTCCGTTACCCGCGGAGATCCCCCCTCCACAGGCGAGAGCCACACGAATGATGAAGATATCCCGCCTTGTGCGGACAGGTCCCATTGACAACCTGGATGAGCTCCTGTTCAGCATACTGCTATCGCAGCGGCGGGAAGGCGGCTTCGATCTTCACGAGGACGTCATCCAGGCGCTCGGTCTCTCCCGCACCACCATGGACCAATTCATAGCCGACATGAAGGTCACCGGAGACTCGCCTCCGGACGCGGCCGTCCTGCTGGCGACGGCCATCGCCCTGTGCGTTCTCGAGAACAAGTTTGCGGACAGAAGGAACGAATGGCAAGCCATAGCGGGCAAAAGCGAGCGGTGGTTCCAGGCCGAAGTGGCCAGGACACGCCCCGAAATCGCGGGGGTGAACCTGGTGGACCGGGTCGCCGACTGGCTCGGCAAGCTCAACTTGAGGTTCTGAGCGCCAGCCCAGTCTCACCCCGCCGGGCACGTCGCAGGTGCCCGCGGGTGGCACAGGCCTCCGTGCCTGTGCGGTGGACTACGGCCCACAGGCGGGACGCCTGTGGCACTGTGTAGCCACCCTACGAACTACACCCCCCGCAAGGCTAAAGCCATGGGCTACGCCCCCGCCGGGCCCCCGGGTGGCACAGGCCTCCGTGCCTGTGCGGTGGCCTACGGCCAGATTCGACACCCGCAAGGGGTGTCGCTACGGGTTGTGCCACTCTAGACGCGGCAGGTGGTGCAAACGTCAAAGTGGTCGGCGGGGAGATTCCACTTCTTGCGGATGTACTCGAGCTGGTATTCCGGCGCGATGTTATTGCCGCACACCTTGCACTTCTTCATCGTGAACTCGGTATTCCACTTCTTGAAGACGCGCTTGTCGCCCACGTCTTCCATCCCGATGCAGTCGGTGGGGCAGACGTAGTTGCAGGTGCCGCAGCCGATGCAGTCTTTGGATGCCTCAAAGAAGGGCGTGGACGCCCACTTGGTCGAGCCGCGGTTGACCAGGCTGAGGGCATGTACCCCCACCACCTGGTCGCAAACACGGGCGCAGAGACCGCAGAGAATGCACACGTCATCCAGGGGCTTGTAGCGGGGTTTGGCGACGCCGAAACGCTTGGCGAAGCCCGTAACCTGGGGCTTGGTCGGGCAGCGGGCCGCCAGCAGTTCGATCACCAGCTTGCGAACGGCCATCACCCTCGGTGAATGGGTCTGCACCTCGAGGCCTTCCCTGGCCGGATAGTTGCAGGAGACCACCACCCGCGAGCGGCCCCTGCCCTCCGAGACCTCGACAGAGCACAAGCGACAGCGGCCGTCCGGCTCGACGGCTTCGTTGTAGCACATGGTGGGAATGTCAAAACCGTTGTCCCGGCAGACCTTCAGGAGCATATCGCCTTCGCTGGCCTGGAAAGGGTGGCCGTTTATCTTCAGGCTAACTGTGGTCATTACGATCTCACCTCGATGGCGTCAAATACAGGGGATTGCTTCGTCCCGATGCAATCTGGACTCGCAATGACGGGCTGCGGCGTCTTCGTCATCTCACCTCGATGGCGTCAAGATGGCAGGCGGCCACGCAGACATCGCATTTGATGCACTTGCTCTGGTCCAGGATAACCGGCTTGCGCTTCCCCATGAACGTAATGGCCTGGGTCGGACAGGCTTTGACGCAGAGGCCGCAGCCGGGACACTTGGAATCGATGATCCAGTACAGCACCAGGTTTTTGCAAACGCCCGCCGGGCACTTGTGGTCTTTGATGTGCGCATCCCACTCCGGCCGGAAATAGCGGATGGAGGTCAGCACCGGGTTCGGCGCCATCCGGCCCAGAGCGCAAAGGGAGCCATCGATGATGGCCGCAGACATCTCCTCGATCCAGGCGATATCGCTCTCTTTCCCGTTCCCATTGGTAATGTCCTCGACAATCTCCCTCATCCGGCGCACGCCCTCCCGGCACGGGACGCACTTGCCGCAGTTCTCCCCTTCAAGGAAAGAAAGGAAGTATTTGGCCACGTCGACCATGCAGGTGGTCTCGTCCATGACGATGAGTCCCCCCGACCCCATGATGGAGCCGGCTTTGGTGAGCTCGTCAAAGTCCACCGCCATATCGAGAAGGCTTTCAGGCAGGCAGCCCCCGGAAGGGCCGCCGGTCTGCACCGCCTTGAATTTCTTTTTCTTCGGAATGCCGCCGCCGATATCGTAAATCACCTCCCGCAGGGTGATCCCCATGGGCACTTCCACCAGTCCGGTGTTGCTGATCTTGCCGACGATAGAGAATATCTTGGTACCCTTGCTCTTCTCGGTGCCTATGGTGAGGTACCAGTCCGCTCCCTTTTCGATGATCAGCGGTACGTTGGCCCAGGTCTCGACATTATTGATCAGCGTCGGCTTACCCCACAGTCCCTTCTCGGCGGTATGAACATATTTGTCGCTCGGCTCGCCCACTTTCCCTTCGATCGAAGCGATCAGGGCGGTGGTCTCGCCGCAGATGTAGGCGCCGCCGCCGCGGTTGATTCTGACATCGAAGTCCAGCCCCGACCCCAGGATATTCTTCCCGAGCAGACCGTACTCCCGGGCCTGGTCCAGCGCGATCTGCACGTTCTTTACCGCCAGGGGATACTCGTGCCGTACATAGATAAAGCCCTCGCTGGCCCCGATGGCGAAAGCGCCGATGATGATTCCCTCCAGCACCTGGTGGGGATTGCCCTCGATAAGACTCCGGTCCATGAAAGCGCCGGGGTCGCCCTCGTCACAGTTGCAGATGAGGTACCTGGGTTGGCCGTGAGCGTTCCTCACTGTCTCCCATTTCACCCCGGCGGGGAACCCGCCGCCCCCCCGCCCCCTGAGCATGGACTTCTTGACCTCGTCGATGATTTGCTGACCGGTAAGGCGCGTCAGGGCCGTGGCGAGGCTAGTGTACCCGCCGAGGCCGATATAGTCCTCGATCCTGGTAGCATCGATCAGGCTGTTCTTGCCCAGCAGATGCCGCACCTGCTTCTTGTAGAAGGGGATTTCGTGCTCGTATGTATATTTCTGCTTCGATATCGGGTCGGTATATAGCAGGTGGTCGATGATCTCCCCCGAAAGGAACGTCTTGCCGACGATATCGGTCACATCCGTAACCTTTACCTTCTGGTAGAAGATATCCTGCGGGTGAAGCCCGACCAGCGGCCCCCTCTCGCACAATCCGCGGCACCCGGCGGTGCGGACCTCGACCTTATCCTGAAGATTCCTCTTCTCCACCTCTTCGCGGACCGCATCCGCCACCTGCCGCGACCCGTAGGCCGTGCATCCGGTGCCGCCGCATACGGTTATGGCCGGCCGGTCCGGGCCGCGCCGGCTCGCCACCTGGCGTTTCAAACTTTCTAAGTCGGCTGGGGAATTTAATTTCATGTCAAGCTCTTCTTAGTCGTAATTGCTCAAAAATGTCACCCTGAGCCGGAGCCCTGAGCGAAGCGAAGGCGCAGGCGTCCCGACTTGTCGGGAT
>JACQUA010000253.1 GCA_016210565.1 Chloroflexota bacterium | reverse complement strand
CGGTACCACAGGCGTCCCTGCCTGTGAGCGCTAGATCTTGAACAAGGCAATCTTAATCCGTTGGTGACGAATGGCAAGCATCCAATTCGTTCCGGAAACGGTCATTGGCACAAGAAGGCGCCGTACAAGGTCCAACTCTCGCAGGCACGGAGGCCTGCGGTACCGGTCCCCTGTGTCCAGCCCGAGATGTGGGACACGATCAGTTTTTCAAAGGGGAGGCAGGCCGGGATAGCGGGTTGCCCAGCGTTGCAGCCCGATGGCGGCCACGAAAGCGAGCGATGATATTGTTGCCCAGATGGCAATGGGATTGGTGGGGAACTGGTCCAGGAGAAAGCCCCCGAGCATCGGCCCCAGGGACATTCCGAGGGTCTCGCTCAAGCCATAGAAGCCCATATAGTGTCCCCGCCAGTCCTGGGGAGAAAGCTCTCCGACGACTGCCATGGTGGTGGGCGAAAAGATCATTTCTCCAAGGGTAATGACAACCATCGCCGCCATGGCCAGCGGAAAGTCGCCCACCACCCAGCCCATCGCGAGATATCCCAGCCCGTAGAGTGCCGCCCCGGCGCTGAGCTGTGCGGGTTTGGCGATGTTACCGGTCAAGCGTGTCACAGGGTACTGGGCGAAAACCACGATGGCCCCGTTCAGAGTGAGCAGGAGCCCGTACTGGACTGTGGAGAATCCCGCCCGGTCGACGGTGAAGACGGATAGGGTGCTGGACATCTGTCCCATCACCAGGAAGACCAGAAGGCTGAAAAACGTGAAGACAAAAAACCGCCGGTCGTTCCCGGCGCACAACATCGTGCGGACGTTCGCTTTTTCACGAATTCCGGTGAAGGACTCTTTGAACAGCAAGAGTATGACCAGGAAAGTGACGCCGCTTATGGCCGCCGCGAACCCGAAAACCCAGGCGTAGGACAGGAATCCCGCCACGTAGCCGCCCGCCGCCGGTCCGGCCGCCCATCCCACGTTCTGCCCTACCCTCATCAGGCCGAAGGTCTCTGTGAGCCGTTCTTTGGGGGTGACATCAACCACCACCGCGGTTATGGCAGGCCGCATCATGGTCAGTACCGAGCGCATCAGGGTGTAAATGACAACAATGGCAATCACCGGCGCGGAGTTAGCCACCAGGAAGGCCATCGCGGCGTATAGAAGGGCGCTGACCCCGGTCCCGGCGATGAGTAGAGGTCGCCGCCCGAGCCAGTCGGCCAGTACACCCCCGAACATCTGGGCGATGGCGGAGCAGATGCCGGCGGCGAGGATGATGGCGCCGACCACGGTCATGGGGACGCCGCGTTGCAAGTAGAAATAGAGGGACAGGAAAGGCATGCTGATGGAAAAGCCGGTGGAGATGAAGAAGCCGATGACGGTCATGAGCCAGATGCGCGGCTCAAACCTGCTGAACACTGAGTTCATTGAGTTGTTGAGTTTGTTGGGTTATCGAGTTATTGTGTTCCGTAGCGACAGGGCTTGGCACGGATTGAAGACTACGGATTCAAGATTAAAAGATTCCCTGCCCCGGTTGCACAGTCATGCAGGGGTTCGCGCAACCAACAGATTCCAGATTCCAATGCCGGGGCTCGCAGTCCATGGTCATTGGAGCATTCGTGATTGATTCGTAATTCGAATTTCATCATTCGTCAAGGGGCATCGCTACGGGCTAGACCCAGGGCGGTTCTTTGATTCTCGTGTTCTCGAAGTAGTCGTCGTCGAGCCGCCGCCGCGCCACTCCGGAATCCATGGCGGCTCTGGCGAGGCCGTGGGCGACCGAAAGGTGCACGCGCGCGTCCAGCGGGCTGGGCACGATCTCGGCTTCGCCGGCGCACGCGGCGATGGCCAGGGCCGCGGCGCGGTACATTTCGTAGGTGATCCGGGACGCTTTGGCGTCGAGTGTCCCGCGCCAGATTCCGGGATAGCCAAGCAGGTTGTTAACCGTCCGGCCGTCGACGGCCAGCGCCGCGCCAGCGGCGCTGGCCGCCTCCGGGGTGATCTCGGGATACGGATTGGAGAGGGCAAAGATTATCTGTCCCCTTCGGACTGCTGATGGCGGGATGAGGCCCCGGACGCCCGTGGTGGCGATGACAATGTCCGCTTTCGCCATTATTACGTCCATGGTGGATGGGATTCCTCCCGCCGCGGCATGCCGCTGGCAGGAAGCCACGGTCCTGGCGGCGCCCAGGGTGGGCTTGCCCGTGTAACGCAGGAGGAACCTGCCGATGGCAAGACCTGCCGCCCCGAGGCCGATGAGGCCGATATTTGCCTGGGCGAGGTCGATGCCGGCAATCCGGCAAGCATTGACCAGGGCTGCCAGCGTGACCACCGCGGTCCCTTGCTGGTCGTCATGCATGACCGGCCCGGCCAGCCGCTGCTCCAGCGCCGTCAGGATTTCGAAGCATCTAGGTGACGCGATATCTTCGAGCTGGATGCCGCCAAAGGTGGGAGCGATGTGCGTCACCGTGCGGACGATTTCTTCCGGGTCGGTAGTGTCCAGCAGCACCGGAATGCCGCTGATGCCGGCCAGTTGCTGCAACAGGGCGGCTTTGCCTTCCATCACCGGCATTCCCGCGGCGGTCCCGATGTCCCCAAGCCCGAGAATTGCGGTGCCGTCAGTGACGATGGCCACCGAGTAAGGAATGAACGTGTAGCTATCTTTCCATGCGGGTTGCTCTTTGATCAGCTCGCATACCTCGGCCACGCCGGGAGTGTAGACCTTGCGCAGTTCGCTCAGGGAGGTCACCGGAACGGTGTTCATCATGCGTATCTTTCCATTCTTGTGCAGCGCCAGCACATCGTCCCTGACTTCGAGGATAGTGACCTCCTCAAGTTTGGAGACCTCGCTAATGAGTCGGTCGAGATGTGTTCTGTCGGTTACCAGGACATCGATGTCCCTGGTGATGTAGCGGTGTCCGAGATGCACGGTGGATATATTGCCGATGTTGGCGCCGGCGTTGCCGATGGCCGTGGTCAGTTTTCCCAGGACGCCGGGGGTGTTCAGGTTCTTGCACCGTAAGGTGCGGGATATTTCGTAGTTAACCTTATTCAACCGGTTTCCTTTCTCCGGGCGCAGAATCCAGGGTTAAGAATTCAGAAGCCAGAAGTCAGAATACAGAATACAGAATTCGGAAGGCAGGATTATCTCCCGCTATTCTATACTTTGTGGGCGTGTTTTGGAAACGGGCGGGTGTCGCCCCGACTCGTCGGGGCGGGGGTGTGGAGAGATTCTTCGACTGCCCTCGGAATGACAGGGGCGCGCCCGTAAAGGGTGCGGCTACGGGAACGGCTGAGTTTTCTCCGGGGAAGGAAGAAGGTGCACCGAGGATGCTTTGAAAGATACTGCTGCCTCGCGGCCTGTTTCGAGACCAAGCTCGTCGTAGGACCGGGCCGTGATGAGCGCTACCACCGGGAAGCCGCAGTCCACGGTGACCCTTACCTGGGAGCCCAGGGGAAAAGCCTTGACCACCAGGCCGGGCAGTTTGTTGCGGGCGCTGGTGTGCGGCGGCGACTGAGCGGGCACGGAGACGGTGACATCCTCCGGGCGCAGGCAGGTGGTCACGGGGCTGCCCGCGGGGAGTTCGGAGACCGCGTCGATGTGCCGGGCGCCGACGGCAACGGTGGCTATCCCATTGGTATTTGAGGCTATGCGACCCCGCCAGATATTCTCCACGCCGACGAAGCCGGCCACGGCTTCGTCGGCGGGGGAGGAGAACACTTCGTGCGGGGCGCCGGTCTGTCGGATGCCTCCGGCGATTAAGACTGCGGTGCGGGTAGCCAGCGCCAGCGCCTCGTTACGGTCGTGCGTGACCATCACGGCGGTGATCCCCGTCTCGGCCAGTACTTTCTGGAAGTCCTCCGTCAGAGCCTGCCGGGTGGGGACGTCCAGCGCGGTGAAAGGCTCGTCCAGGAAAAGGACTTCCGGCTGGAGGGCAAAGGCGCGGGCCAGGCTCACCCTCTGGGCCTCGCCCCCGGAGAGCGTTTTCGATTGCCGTGGCGCCAGGGCGGCGACGCCAAACCGGGCGAGCCATCTCTCAGTCCTTTCCCTGGTGATCGCATGGCTGACGCCGCGCAGCCGCATCCCCAGCGCAACGTTGTCCTGGACCGTCGTGTTCAGAAGCAGGGGGTCCTGGAAGACCACCGCGATGCGCCGCCGCCAGCGCAATACGGACGAGTTGCTGTTGACCGGTTGACTCTGGTAGAGGACCGTCCCGGCCGTTGGTTTGAGGAGAAGGGCCAGGCAGAGCAGAAGGGTTGTCTTCCCCGACCCGTTGGGTCCAATGATGACGAGGACTTCGTTTGGCTGCACCTGGAGGGAAGGTATCTCTAGAACGCGGCGGCCGCCCAGTTCGACGAGGAGGTCTTTTGCCTGCACCACCGGATCTGAGGCTGACTTTGGGTCACGCTTAATGCCCTGGGTATGCATCAATATCCTGCAATTGAAACCATGAATAAACACGAATGGACACGAACAGACACCAGAAGAAAGAATGACGAAATTCGAAGTCCGAACGACGAATCAAGTTCAAATGACGAATGACGAATGCAGGGGTTGTTATGACATTCGGGTTTTGCACATTGCTCAGAAAATGTCATTGCGAGCGAAGCGAAGCAATCCGCTAGTTGGTTGGTACATCCGGGAGATTGCTTCGTCATCCCGATGAAATCGGGATTCCTCGCAAAGACAGTCCATTCTCATCGCTCATGGTCCCGACTCGTCGGGATGGCTGATTGATTTGTCGTTCGGGTTTCGTGATTAGTCATTCCTTAACACTCATTCTTGTTCGTTCGTGGTTCCGCTTATTAGCCCGCTTCCTGGCTGCGACCACGGGATCTGTGGGTACAAGCCAGGGTGGAGGGGGTCTGGTGGCGCTGTCATCTGGTCTTGCTCTGCTGCTGGACCATGGTCAGCGCCATATTGACCAGATATACCAGCATCATCAGGATAAAGCTGAAGGCGATGGCCAGGGCAAAATCACCTTTGCCGGTCTCCATGACCGTCGCGGTGGTGAGGACGCGTGTCTGCCCGGTGATGTTGCCGCCGACCATCATCGAGGCGCCTACCTCGGAGATGACCGCGCCAAATCCAGCCATGACTGCCGCCAGGAGCGGTAGCCGGGCTTCCCTCAGGAGGAGCCACAGGAATTGGAGGCGGGTGGCCCCTAGGGCGAGAATCTGGAGGCGGATCCTGGGGTCAACTTGCTGGACGGTGGCCAGGGTGAAGCCGGTGACTATCGGCAGGGCGATGATGGTCTGGGCGACAATCATGGCTGCCGGTGTGTAGAGCAGATGCAGCAGGCCCAGGGGCCCATTGCGCCACAGCATGATCGTGACCAGGAGTCCCACCACCACCGGGGGCGCCCCCATCCCCGTGTTGACCAGGCTGACGAGGAAACGCCGTCCCGGGAAGCGGGTCAGACCGAGCCATGTTCCCAGGGGGACGCCCAGGACCAGGCTGATGACTGTGGCGGACCCGGAGACCGCCAGGGAAAGCAGGACTACTCGAATGACCTGGGGGTCTCCGCGGACTAGCAGCCAGAAAGACTGGACAATGCCTTCAAGAATGAGATCCATGGAACGAACGACGAAATCCGAATGACGAATGACCAGGCAGGAAGAATCCAGAATCCAGAATGCAGCATCCAGAATGGCGGGGTGGTTCCTCGGACTTCTGGTTACTGGCTGCTCGCTACTCGCTACTCGCTACTTGCTACTTGCTACTTGCTACTCGCTACTCGCTACTCCTCACTCGCTTCCCAGTTCGGCCTCGGTCTTGCCGGCATCGGGGAAGAAGAGCGGGGCGCCGTATTTATCAACACCGAATGTGGCGATGGCGCCCTGGGTGTCCCTGCTCACCATAAAATCGGCAAAGGTTTTTGCGCCCTCAGCGTTAATCTTGGTCGACTTCGCCGGGTTGACCTGGATAACATGGTAGATGTTGAGCAGAATCGGATCACCCTCCGAGAGAATGTCCAGGGACAACTTGCTCCTAGTGGCCAGGTAGGTGGCGCGGTCGGTTACGGTGTAGGCGCGCTTCTCGGCGGCGATGTTCAAGGTTGCTCCCATGCCCTGTCCGCTCTCCTGGTACCAGGCTTGTCCCTTCGGGGCGATGCCCGCGGCCTTCCAGGCCTTCAATTCCAACTGGTGGGTGCCGGAGTTGTCCCCCCGGCTGACAAAGACAGACGGGGCGGCGCCGATTTTCTTGAGGGCCTGCACCGCCGAGCCGGTTGTCTTTATCCCGGCGGGGTCGGCGGAGGGCCCAACGATAATAAAGTCGTTGTGCATCACCAGCGTGCGGTTAATGCCGTGTCCGGCCTTTATGAAGCGCACTTCGGATTCCCGGGCGTGGACCAGCAGGACGTCCGCTTCGCCCCGTTCGCCCATGGTCATGGCCTGGCCGGAACCCACGGCAATGGGTTTCACCCGGTAACCGGTCTGGTTTTCAAAGGCCGGCAGCAGTATGTCGAGCAGGCCGGAATCGGCGGTGCTGGTGGTGGTGGCCAGGATAAGATCGGGATTGGCTGGTCGGGGTTGGTCCACGGTTGCCGGGCCGCCGGGCCCGGCGCAAGCGACCAGGGTCAGGCTGAGGAGGATGGCCAGCCCGACAAATAAAAAACCCGAACGACGGTAATTGCTCTTGAAAAGGCTGGAAACACGAGTCACGATTCCCTCCTGAATTTGCAATCTGTAATCAGGATTAATGGGTTCCGCGCGCATCGGCGATTGTTATTTGCCGCGAATTGGGAATGCGCGCTTCACCCACCAAACACTGCTGTTTTCCCCCGCAAGGCTAAAGCCATGGGCTACGCCCCGCCCGGGTGCGGCGCCACGGTGATCATCTGTCCGGTCCCGCTGATGTCATACCCCGGCAGCGAGCGCAGCATGTTGCGGAAACCATCGCTGCGGACGATTTCCGGTATTCTTTCGAGAGGAGGCCGGGCGAAGCTGGTTTCGAGGGCTATCAGGTCGTAGCGTTCTTTCAAAAGGGGGATGAAATCAAGCCCGGCCAGGTTGGCTGCCGATTGGGCGCCCATGCCTGCATCGGCCTTTCCCTGGCTCACCAGCGAAGCCACGGCCATGTGGGTTTTCTCTTCACGGGCATAGCCTTTGACGCGAGAACCTGCTATTCCCATCTTCAGGAGCCGGGAATCGAGCAGGATGCGGGTTCCCGATCCCTTCTGGCGGTTCACGATTGTCACGTCGGGGCGGACCAGGTCCTCCAGTCCCACGATATGCTTCGGATTGGAGCGGGCCACCATCAGTCCCTGCACCCGCTCCATCAGGTTGAGGAGGATGACCCTTTCACCGGGCATGAGCCTCCTGACAAAGGGTATGTTGAATTCGCCCGTTTCCTGGTCGAACAGATGAGCGCCGGCGATGTCGGCTTGCCCGCACTCCAGCGCCACGAGGCCGGCCAGGCTTCCCACAAACGCAGCGGCGAGGTGAAGGGATGGATGCAGCGTGCTCAAGTGGTTGCCCAGGAGCTCGATGGCCAGGTCGTGGCTCCCCCGGAAACGGACTTCCTTCATCGAATGCGGCGCGGCAGGACGCTCACTCCTTGGCCGTCCGCGGCGTTCCCGCCATCCGGCCAGCCGTAGAGTGAAACTGGTCTCGATGTCCTCGATGGTGAATCCCAGGGCCAGCCCTTCGAGGACGGCCCGCTCGATGGCGGCCTCCAGCCGGTTCTGTTGCCGCTCGGCGATATCCTTCCGTCCGCTGCCGCCTGAGACGAAGCTGCCGTGTCCCGGACGGCCGGAGATGGCGCCATCATTGGCGAGAACCCGGTAAGCCCGGGCAACCGTTCCGGGATCGATGCCCAGATTGCGGGCGGCTTCTCTGATGGCGGGTAATCTTGCTCCCGGACGGAGTTTGCCCGTGGCGATTAGAATCCGGACATGGTTGGCGATTTGCAAATAAGCGGCCTCGTCCGGACCAAGCTTCAGGTCTGCCAGGATGTTGATTGTATGCATACGATGCATACATGCTACAGGATTGTGCAGCGCGTGTCAAGTAGTAGTGGGGTGGACGCTGCTACGAGTAGCGCAGGCAGGGACGCCTGCGCCACCCCCTCCGAGTGCACGACCCCTTCGGAATGCACCACTCCCTCGGAACGCCCTCCCCAAAGAGGGGTTTTGAAAAACCTGAGGCGCTTATGCTAACATTTATCGCTTTTTGCGTCCCCGGCGTCTGGCGGCTAACACCGGGGCGATTCCAGTGCCCTGCCTTTCCGGGTCCCGACCGCCTTTGTTTTGCATATACCCGTTCACCGAAACGTAGGAGACTAGGAACTTGGTAGTCACACAGCTAATCGCCGCCATCATCTTTCTGCTAACCATAGGAATGATTATCTGGGGCAAGGTGGACCGGGCGGTTGTCGGGATTATGGGGGTTGGGCTGATGGTGCTCTTCGGGGTGATGAGGGAAACGGAAGCCTTCATGTTCGTTGACTGGAACGTGATTGCCATACTGTTCGGGATATGGATTATTGCTTCCTATTTCGGCAAGACGGGGATTCCCGAGTACCTGGCGGTGCTGATGCTACGGCTTTCGCAGAAGAATGTGGCGATATTCCTGACGCTCATGGGCGTGCTGTCCGGTTTCATCTCCATGTTCGTAGACAACGTGGTAGTGATCCTGATGATGGCCCCGGTGGTCCTGCACGTGACCAAGACGTTGAAGTTGCCGTCCTTTCCTTTCGTCATATTCATCGGCCTGGGGGCGAATTTCATGGGCACTGCGCTGCTGCTGGGTGACCTTCCTCCCCAGATGCTTCATTCGGTCGCCAAAGCAGAGTTCCCGGATTTCATCTGGCAGATGGGAAGGCCTTCCTCTTTTCTGATTCTAACTGTCACGTTCCTGCTCACGGCTGTCCTGCTCTATCAATTCCGGTTCAGGCGGGCTTTTGGGGCCGCCACGGTGAGCCAGGCCGGGATCGAGGAACTGGTGGGCGCCGATCCGATGAGCCACATCAAGAACAAGAACTTCGCTCTCATCGTCATCGTTTTCTTCCTGGGGACGATCCTGGCCATGGCGTTCCGGCAGGCTATCGGTCTGCTCCTGGGTTTCATAGCCGTTGCGGGGATGATTGCCCTGGTGTTTGTCATGGAAGTATTCCACAAGAAACTGGACAGCCCGTGCTTTGAAGAGGTCATCGGTGAACTGGACTGGAGGGCGCTATTATTCTATGTGGTCCTGTTTATCCTGGTAGGGGGCATTGATCATGTGGGACTGATCAAGTTCCTCGCGGACGGCATGGCGCCGTTCTTCCAGCAGAACCTGGTGGTGGGGTCGACGATTCTTTACTGGGTGACGGCCCCGATTGTAGGCATCGTTGAACACGATGCCTACATCCTGGTCTTTCTACACCTGATCAAAGACCTGGCGGCCTCGGCCAATATCAACCCCTGGCCCCTGTGGTGGTTGCTGCTGTGGGCAGGCACCCTGGGCAGTAACCTGACGGTGGCCGGCGCCCCGGCCCTTTTTGTGGCCCAGAACATCTGTGAGAAAGAGGATAGCTGCAAAATAGGGATGAAGGAGTTTTTCAGCTACACTATCCCGTTCGTAGTCGTAACGCTGGTAATTACCTTCATCCTGGCGATGATCATCTGGGTCATCCCCTTCGCTGCTTAACGGGCCTGGGCCCCGCAGGGACGCCCCTCGCGGGTGCCGAAACGAGGGGGCCGAGTAGGGTGGGTTAAGCACAGCGGTGGTCTGGGGAGTCAGGGTGGCTGTGCGAACCCACCACGTCGGAGGTGGGAGGTGAGAAGTTGGAGGTCGGAAAACCGCGTCCGAACATTCGGGTCTTAAATTTGCTCTGAAAATAGGCTGTCACCCTGAGCGAAGTCGAAGGGTCTTTCGTCCCGCGCCCCGCCCGGACAGATTCTTCGACTACGCTCGCTGCGCTCGCTTCGCTCAGAATGACATTTTCATCCTGTCATGGTGCGCCATCGGCGCATGGGGGATTGTTTGGAATTTGGCGCGTGGAACTTGGAACTTCGAGCGGCAGTTGCGTTGGTGGGTTCGCGCAACCGCCCCGTTCAGCGCCACCCCGTTTGCGCTTAACCCACCCTACGCTATTTTATCGATGGGCTACTGGGCGGCCGGGAACGGTCTGTCTGCTCGCTTCACCCACCCTACGGGCGGGGGCGTCATTCTTCGTCTTCATCCTCGTCCTCGTTCTCCGCCAGGCGACCGGTGACGGCAGGGATCAGGGGGCTGCCCGGCGATTTCCCGGGTTTCGGCCTCGGCAGGTTTTCTATGACGGTGCGCAATTTACCGATTTCGGCCACGTCTTTTGCCGATTTGATGGAGAATAGTAGTCCCCGGGCCTGAACGCGGAGGAGCGCGGCCAGCTCCTTTTCGGGCGGAAAGTAGGACAGCCGGACAATGAGGGCTTTGCCGGTGAGCATGGACAAACGCCTCAGTTCCATCAACGACTGAAGGGTGAGCGCAGTCTTCTCAGCCACGTTTTCTGCGAGAACGGCGTCCACCGGCAGGGATTCCAGGGAGCGAAGGGTGGCGTCAGTCCACGAAGGGTCAACCATGACCACCTTGCCCAGGTCTTCTTCCAGCAGGGCGGCGGCGCCGGTCTCCTGGGGAGTCAAAACCGCGAAGTCGCATGAGGCCTCTTTGAGCTGGACAAGGTTCTTCTCGCTGAGACTCCCGGCGGCTATGCCCCAGGGAATGGTCCCGAGGGACGTCTTTACCTTGTTCCACTCGCCGGGTTCTGCCGGAAGTCTGGCCATCTTGACCAGCACGGCGTCCAGAGACCGCGGGGGTTCTTTGAATTCGAAGGGAAGAGATATCTCTCCGATCAGCGCCAGAGGTAGCTGTTTGGGCAGGGCTGCCGATTTGAAGCCGATCGGGGCAGCCCCTCCATCCGACGCCTGTTTTAATCTGTCAACCAGCTTGCTCATGGGGAATTCCTTTCCGGATGCCACCGCACGTTATGGCGGGATACTGAGGCCAAAGGGCATTTCAATCAAGGATAGCATATCTTCCGGGGGCAATGCTGTCAAGCGAACGAAGGGATTCGCAGGAATGGTACGAAAATCCGGCCTGAGTTTGACCTTTCAGGCTATTGCAAACTGACCAGAAAGTGCTAAAATGCTAACTGTAGGTTCAGGCGTCTATTTTAGCCCCGCGGCCCTTCCAGCCGATTGCTCTGAAAATGTCACCCTGAGCGCAGTCGAAGGGTCTTTCGTCCGGCGCCCAACCTCGAAAGATTCTTCGACTACGCTCGCTACGCTCGCTTCGCTCAGAATGACATTTTCATCGTTCATTGTCCCGACTCGTCGGGATGGCCGATTGTTTCTGAAAAGGGGTGCCCAATGAGGGATCCGAAGTTAATAGGGGCCGTACTGGTCGCACTGGTTGTACTGGCTCTGGTTGCCAGCCCTTTGCGTTCCGCGCCGGTGTCGCTGGCGGCGGAGACCATGCCTCCGGTTACCCCCTCGCCGACGCCCACGCCCCCGCCGGGGGCGGCGTATGTCCAGCTACCCCTTTCGGCTGACATCGAGCTGGTGGGGAATCCTCCGGACGCCAGGGTGAGGGTTACCGTAACGCTGCCGTCTTCAGGATTTGAGATCGCCTGGGGGCAGGCCACTCGAATGGGTACTACCATAACGGCCGAGACGAGGATATGGCAGGTCGGCGAGGTTGCTGCCGCGGTGGCAACGCCCTATGCTCACGACTATGGGCTGGGGAATATCCCCGCAGGGCGGTACCTGTTTGTCCTGAAAGCGTGGGGTAGAATGA
This sequence comes from Chloroflexota bacterium, assembly GCA_016210565.1. Taxonomy (GTDB): domain Bacteria; phylum Chloroflexota; class Dehalococcoidia; order JACQUA01; family JACQUA01; genus JACQUA01. Next base: position 30,713 of record JACQUA010000253.1, on the reverse strand, counting down.
TCGGTGCGGAGATAATTACCCTCAGTTTGCCTCCGGGGGTTACCCCGACGCCGTCGCCGACGGCAAGGCCTTCCCCCACGCCCACCGGCACCCCGGGACCCCACCCGATTCCGTCTATGATCATTGTGGCGGGGAGGCTGGTGAAGCTCCAGGTGCTGGCTTCGGCACTGCCCATCTACAATCTGATAACAGAAAACGGGCAGATCCTGGCCCTGAGAAGCGAGCTGGACCTGGAGCCGTTCGTTGACAAAGAGGTTGTGGTGGGTGGCTATCTGGTCAGCCCCGCCGGCACGCCTCCGGTGCTCCAGGTGCTCAAGATAGGGCTCAGGCCGCCCCCTCCGACGCCGAGGCCGACCCCGACGGCCACGCCTAAGCCGACGCTGACCCCGATTCCGCCCGTCACTCCGACGCCCACGGTTACCCCGCGTCCGACTCCTGTACCCAGAGGAACAGCGGTGGTAGTCGGCTCGGCCCACCTGGCGCTGGGGAAGAGCGTCCGTATCCCGGTGACGGTCAAGAACATCACCGCCCCCGGCGGGCTGGCGGTCTATGATTTCACCGTGAGGTACAATCCGGCGGTGATAAGGGTTGACGATGTGGTGGGAGGCATGCCGCCTTTTGACACGCCGGCCGCCAAGAATATCGTTGACGGCCGGGTCTTTTTCAACGGGCTCCAGACGGGCGTGCCAGGCCCGAAAGGGGATATTATCGTGGCCTACCTCGTGGTCACTGCCGTGGCCACGACTTTGAGCACAACACCCCTTGACATAACCATCAATACCCTGGCCGATCCCAACGGCGTGGCCATACCGGCTGCGGCGGTGAGAGGCTGGGTCTCCGTGCTGCCGACCAATACCGAGGCCGTGGTCAGACTGTCGCCTGCGGTGGGTCCTGATCGAATTGCGGTGATCAACCTGCTGATAGACAGGGTCAGGAATACTACGACTAACGGCGATGCGACCCTGCCGGGCGGCGCCATAAATTTCACAGGCCAGGCGACTTTTAACCCGGACAGGATCAACATAGTGGGTATCAGAGGAACGGGGGCCATCAATAACCCCATTTCGGATGTCAGAAACGATCTGGGCACCGTTACTGTGGGGGGCTCCCGCAGCGGGACCTCCGTGCCCGGACCGGTGATAATGACGCAACTGGTCCCCAGGATCACCGGAAGCGTCAACGACAGTCACATAATCGGCCTGCTGCTCGACCCCATCGAGGATGGCAGCAGCAGCAACCTGCCCATCGATACGCCGCCGGGTCTCCTCCTGAAACGGGGCGATGCTAACAACGACGGCAGGGTGGATATGATCGATGCGCTGTGGATTGCCCAGTTCTCGGTTGGAGTCAGGACTGCCGGGGACACCCCGGGGGACCTCCATCCCGTCAATGCCGCCAGCGTGAAACCGGACGGGGATTCCGGGGACAGGGTGGACATGACCGATGCCCTCTTCATAGCCCAGTACAAGGTGGGCCTGAGGGACGAGAATTTCGAGCTGGTCCGGTAACCACCTTCGTCCTGGCGGTGACCCTGCGTTCGCTTCGGTGATTTGAACCACGAATAGACACGAATTGACACGAATGGAGCGGGGCTGTTGTGGACGTGCATACCGGTTATCGGTGTAGTGTTTCGTGTTTCATTCGTGTCTATTCGTGCTTTCGTTTCTTGTTAAGACTCCCTGGCTTAAGTTAGCCCTTATGTCCGTCGCGGAGAGGGATTCCTGAGGCGGGCCGTCTCCTGCGACGACCGTGGGCTTCATTCTTCGTCCTCGTCCTCTTCTTTCTCTTTTTGCTCCAGGCGGCCGGTCGTGGCAGGGATGAGGGGCTACCCCGCAATTTCCCGGTTTTGGCCCGGGCAGTGTTCCTGTGAGCGTGGGGTATGGGACGGCGGCAAAGGCGGGTTGACGGGCAACTGGTGACGGAGGTCTCGCCATGAAGTTTTGCCCGGCTTCACCCCGGTGCTCTCCTCATGCCTATGGCCTAGTGCCTTCGGGCGATTCAAGCTCATGCGCATGGGCGATTGGATTTGAATCAGATTGTGCTAGACTTCAAGTTGTAGATAGTGGCGTCTATCATATTCCTGGGTCTTCGTTAACTGTTCTTGTTTAAAGGTGGTGCCGAATGAAATGTCCAAAGCTCATAGGGGGCGTCCTGCCGGCGTTGTTCGTTCTGACCCTTTTGGCCACCCCTTTGGGGTTTGAGCCGACCTCTTACGCTAAGGACTCCGGGGTTCCGGTCACGCCCAGTCCGACGCCGACGCAGGGGACGCGCTATGGGGATTTGCCCCTTGGCGCCGACATTGAGATGATCGGGAACCATCCCGACGTTAAGGTCAGGGTTACCGTGATGCTGCCCTCGGCGGGATTTGAAATCGTCTGGGGACAGACGACGCGGACGGGCAACACCGTAACGGCGGAGTTGGGGATATGGCAGATGAGCGACGCCGCGGCAACGGTGATAACATCCTATGTTAACGATTACAGCCTTGGGAATCTCCGGGCCGGGAGGTATATGTTTGTCCTTAAGGCATGGGGGCGGATCATCGGTGCAGAGATCATCAACATTGCTTCGCCCGTGGTGACCACTCCCACGCCGTCACCGACAGGTAAGCCTTCACCCACTCCCACAGGGACACCGGGGGTTACGCCTGTACCCCAGGTAATCTCGGCCTCGGGGAAGCTGGTAAAGCTACCGGCAGCAGCCGGAGCAGCTTTCAAGCACAGTACCCACGGCCTTCTTAAGGATGGCATGTTGGTCCTGGCACTGGCAAGCGACCGCGTAGACCTGAGCCAGTATGTCGATAAGGAGGTCTCCCTCGAGGGAAACCTTGTCCACTCCGGACTTGGCGGTGGACCGCCACTGGTTAACGTCCTTAAGATAGATGTTAAGCTGCCGCTCCCTACGCCCAGGCCGACCGTGACGCCCACTCCCAAGCCGACGCTGACACCGGCGCCGCCTGCGACCCCGACCCCGACCCCCACGGTCACGCCCCGTCCTGCGCCGGTGACGAGGGGAACGTCGGTAGTAGTTGGTTCGGCCCACCTGCCGCTGGGGAAGAGCGTCCGGATACCGGTAACGGTTAAGAACATTACTGCCCGCAACGGGTTGAGCGCCTTCGACCTTTCAGTGAGGTTCAAACCGGAGGTGGTGAGGGTTGATGACGTTGTTGGAGGGACGGCGCCCTTCGATGCCCCTGCCGCCAAGAATATCGTTAACGGCCAGGTGTTATTCACCGGATTCCAGACGGGCATACCGGGTCCGAAGGGCGATATTATTGTGGCCTATCTGCTAGTTACTGCTGTGGCCACGACTTTGAGCACCACCCCGCTGGACATAACCGTCAGTGCCCTGGCAGACGCCTCTGGTGATCCCATTCCGGCAACGCCGGTCAGGGGCTGGGTCTCGGTGCTGCCGACCAATGCTGAGGCTGTGGTCAGGCTCGTGCCGGCCGTGGGCCCGGATAGAATAGCGGTCATCAATTTGCAGGTGGACAGGGTGAGGAATACCCTGACCAATGGCGAGATCGTCTTGCCCGATGGAATCAGAAGCTTCAATGGCCAGGCGACCTTCAATCCCGACAGGATCAACATACTGGGGATAAGGGGAACGGGGGTGTTCAATAACCCTGTCTCGGATGTCAGGAACGACGCCGGCACGGTTACCGTTGGCGGCTCGCGGAGTGGCGCCTCCGGCCCCGGACCGGTGGTAATGGCCCAGTTGGTGCCCAGGATCGCCGGGAGTACTGGAGATGATGACAATATCAGCCTGTTGCTTGATCCCATTGACGACGGCAGTGACAGCAGCCTGCCCAGTGAGACGACGCCAGGTCTCCGCCTGAAGCGGGGCGACGCCAACAACGATGGCAAAGTGGATATCGTCGATGCGCTGTGGATTGCCCAGTTCTCGGTGGGGGTGCGGGGTACCGGTGATCAGCAGGGGGAGGTCCATTCAGTGAATGGCGCCAGCGTGAAACCGGACGGAGCTTCGGGGGACAGGCTGGACATGACCGATGCCCTTTTCATAGCTCAATACAAGGTGGGACTGAGGAACGGGAATTTCGAGATGGTGCGGTAATTCGTCCGAAAATAACCAGGTAGCGCAGGCCTCCGTGCCTGCGCGGTTATTTTCATGCTTCAGGGTGGTACCCAGTTCCCTGCACCAGCGGCCGGCGAAGTCAACCACTTCCTGGAACCTCGGCTCACTGCGTAAAAGGAATTCGGGCTCTGTCCGCTGGTTGACCCACCTGGGGATGGAGGACACCTTCATCGGCGTAGCCAGCCAGATGGATTATGAGGGTGGTTTCAGGGTTTGGTCCACTGGTCATTTCCATTCCTCGGTGCTTTTCAGAAGCATCGTCCGACCACCGTAGGGGCGAGGTTTCCTCGACCGGGGTGGCGGGCGCCCCGCGCCGGACGCGGTGACCGCGCCCCTACGGTGGACACGAGTCGGCCTATGCGCTGACCAGGTTTCTGAGAATGCTCCGGTCTATCACTTCAGCTTGATATTCTCGAAACTGCTTACAAACGGGTCTCCCGTCAGCGTTGGCCATTCACCGATCCTCTTGCTAACGCCCATGGTCATGTGTTCGACCGAAACTGGTACCGTGTAATAGTTTTCGTACATGTCGCGGTGTATCTCGCGCACCAGCGCCAGCCTCTTGTCCCTGTTCAGCTCTGAACCCGCCTTTGCAGTGGCGGCGTCTAACTGGGCGCTTTCAAACAGGAAGTTCATCCCGGTGCTCTTGCTGCCCCAGGCGGTATCGAAATTCACTGCTTCTTCATCGCTGAAGTTACGGTAGGCCGGGTAGGCGGAACCGGCGTTCTTGCGCCCGATCTGCCGGGTCCGGTGAGTGGGCTGGTCCATAGGCAGGCGTTTGACCTTGATGCCTATCTTCTCCCAGTAGGTGGCCACCGCCTCGGCGATTTCCCTGGTGGCGTGCCCCGTGGCGGCGAACTGGACCATGGTTGTCTCGAAGCCGTTGGGGTATCCGGCTTCAGCCAGGAGCCGTTTCGCCTGCTCCGGATCGTACGGGTAGGGTTTCCAGGCAGGGTCATACGAAGCATCGTTGTTGGGCGACGCCATTATGGGCCACGTCCCCCCTATTCCGTTGAGCACCTTGTCGATGATCTCCTGGCGGTTGACGGCAAGATTAAGGGCCTTGCGCACCTTCAGGGCCTTTGCCGGATCCTTCGCCTGTACCCAGGCCACGTTGGGGTCGAAGGTGTCCTTTGACGGCAGATACAGGCCGCCCAGAGCCACGCCTATGACTCCGACGTTACGCTGGAGCCTTATGTCAAGGCCGGCCGCCCTGGCCTCCGGGACGAAGGACAGGGGAATGGCGGCGATATCGGCCTCGCCGGTCCGCAGCATGGAAATGCTGGTGGCGGGTTCGGTGATCAGCTTTATGACCAGGGTCTTGTAGTCCGGCGTGATCCGCCAGTGATTGGGGACGGCCTCGAATTCGAGGGTCTGGCCGACTTCATGCTTGACGAACCTGAAGGGTCCCGTCCCGATAAGCTGGCGTGACGCCTCTTTCTCGCCCAGCTTCTCGATATGTTTCTTGGAAACTATGGGAAGGATGAAACGGGCCATGGTGGCATTCTGCAAAGGCCATTTCCAGTCAGGCGCGGGGAGATGCACCGCCAGCTTATAAGGCCCCAGTATTTCGACTTTCGCCTTGGCCAGTACCGCCGCTCCGGGGTTTACCGAGCCCTGCCGTCCCGCCATCTCAATGGTGAACTTGACGTCCTCGGCGGTCATTTCCCCGTAGCCATCGTGGAACTGCACGCCCTGCCGCAGGTTGATGAACAGGGTCTTGGAATCGTCAGACCACTCAGGCAGGCTTTCCGCCAGCATCGGGCGTAGCTCCCTCGATTCGGGGTCCACGTCCCACAGGGCCTCGTAGACGGGCAGCAACTTGTAGGCCGTCATGGAATCGTTTGACGGCAGGAACCCTTCCAGCCCGAAGCTCTCAGCCAGAACGACAACTTTTTCATTTTTGGGCGCGGGCGCCGGTTTGGAGAGTGCTCGAGATGTGGGCTTGGGTGCGGGTGGGGCAGTCGGCTTGGCCGTCGCCTGGGTTGCCGGCTTGGGGGGTGGCTGAGATGTCGGCGGCTGGGATGTGGGTGCCTGAGATGCCGGTTTCGGCGGCGATGTCTGCAAGGGCGTCGCCGCCGGCGCCGGAGTCGGTGTGGGAACCGCCTCGGAGCACGCCGCCAACAGCACCGACAGCGCCAGCAACATCGCCATTGCACCGTTAACCCATTTGTTTTTCATTGCATTCCTCCTTATGCGTCGAAATGAGAATCCAGAATTCAGTAGCCGGTAGGCAGAATGGCGCGGAAGTCGGCAATTCTGGATTCTCAATTCTGAATTCTTTGCTCTTTGGTCATTCGTCACTTGGACTTCGTCATTGCTGCGGTTCGTCATTTCTTCCCCGTTAGTTCCTCCAGTCCCAGGTCAGCCAGCTTTTCCCTGGTGGGGATGCCCAGCTCGTTCCACCCGCGAAAAGAATAATACTGGTTCAGCATCTCTCCCAGGGGAGGTAGGTGGTTGGCCGCCTCGCTTTTGCCAGCCCCGCTGCCCCGCTTGTGGGCCAGCATCCTGGGGGGAAGGGTGTCATCCTTGCGGCTTATGCCGCGCCTGACATTGATCATTCGCTCCAGGTTGAAGACACGCTCACCCATCTTCATGAACTCGTCCAGGCCCACGTCCCATCCGGTTACCTGGCTCAACCATTGAGCGAAATATGAAGGGGCGATCTCCTGGTAGGAACGGTTCGTCCCGCGGGCGGAGACCTTGCACAAAGCCAGGCAGTCAAAGGAGCAAAGGAAGTTTTGCAGCTTGGCCACCAATTCGCCGCGTCCGTCAACGCGGAACCTGTTCTCCAGGCTATCCTGGTTTTCCGGCAGGGCGAGTTCGCGCAAGAGGAAGTTCTTTATCATGACCCCGCTCGCCGACTGGTGCCAGGCGCCGATGTTGGCCGTGGCATACTCCAGGGCAACCGCGTTGCTCGATCTCGGGTCGTGCGCCGGTAGTTCCAGCCCCTTCACATGGATGGCGAACTCCGGAGCCACTCCCCCGATGGTCTCCGCCGCCCGGCGCACCCCCTGTCCCAACAACCGGGCGAATTTCTGATCGCTCTCTCCTATCTGCCTGACCATCTCTACCATGGCCGCGGCGTCTCCCCAGAGAGGTCTTATTCCTCCGGTGTCGGCGGAGGTGATGAGGCCGTTTTCGAAAGCCTCCATGGCGAAAGCCACCACGCCGCCGACGGATATGGCGTCCATGCCGTACCGGTTGCAGAGGTCATATGCTTCCTGCAAAGCATCCATGTCATCTATCAGGCACAGCGCGCCCAGGGGGACCATGGACTCGTAGACCTGGCACCGGCGTCCGTCGATGGTGTGGGACTCGGTGCAACTGTAGCGGCAGCCGGGGCAGTAGTATATCTTGCTCTTGTCGGATACCATCTCCTCGGTCAGTTTTGGTAAGAAGGACGGGAAATCGTCATCCAGCCAGTTCTTGATGCCCACGCGCCCTTTGTTCCAATGGATCTGGCGGTGCTCCCTCCACTTCTTGACCCAGGTCTCGCGGGTCACCCGCTCCGGGGGCAGGGATTCCCGGATACTCCTTTTCAAGCCCTCTTCATCGGCTACCCGGGGGCGTGTGGTACCCCTGGCCACTATGGCCTTCAGGTTCTTGGAACCCATCACCGCACCCATCCCACACCGGGCCGCCGCCCTCCCTTCTTTCCCATCGCTCATGACGCAGGCCATGCGCACCAGCCGCTCGCCGGCCTGTCCGATGGAAGATACGCTGGCCCGCGCGTCAGTCTCTTTCCGCAGAATGTCATCCGTTTCCCAGGTATCCTTGCCCCAGACGTGACGGGCGTCCGCGATCTGCGCCTGTCCGTTGTGGACCCAGAGGTAGACGGGGGTCGTGGATTTTCCCGTTACGACAACGCCGTCAAAACCGGCGCGCTTCAACTCGGCCCCCCAATGGCCGCCGGCCCGGCCGGCGCCCCAGATGTTGGTCAGGGGGGAGAGCGCGGCGACAATATGACGGGCGCTGGTTGGAACGATGGTGCCGGTCAGCGGACCGGTCATGAATATGACCGGGTTCTCAGGGGAAAAGGGGTCGGTGGCTGCCGATGTTGTTTCCCATAGTATCTTAGCCGCGAACCCGTCGCCGCCCAGGTATTTTCGCGCAGTTTGTTCATCCAGGGCTTCTATTTCAACCTTCTGTGTGGTCAAATCTACCTTGAGGATCTTGCTGGTGTAACCGCCTAACAAAACTGTGTCTCCTTTCGGGGTCGCCCGTCATTGCGAGTCCCGACAAAATCGGGACTCGCAATGACGGCATACTTGCGCCGTCGGTAACCGCTCCGCTATTTCCCCAGCCCGCGCTGGATACCGCGCACGTACGATATGTCACCGGCGTGCTCGGCGATATGAGTCAGCATACGCCCGATAGTGCCTCTGATAGTGCGGTCTCCTCGGGGTGTGCTGATTACCCGGTTAAGTTCCGCGGGCTGCACGTTTTTCAGGTAGTCGATGGTCCGCGCCCGCACCGCTTTGGCGTAGTCCACCATTTCCCGGAGTTCCGGAACAACAAATGCGGCGAGCGTTGCCACCGTATGTCCGTGTCCGGTGGCGCCGGCGGGCAGATTCATTCTCTGGTAGCAGCGCCCGGTCTCCCAGACCTCCGGCTTCCCCTGGAGTCTCGCCTGGACAACGGTATCCTCAAGTCGCGAGGTGTGGAAGAGGATCAGGCCGATGGAGTTACACTCCGGTCCGGGCCGCCAGGTCAACTCGTGATGGCTGAGCCCGTCCAGACTCCTGGTAATCTGTTGCTCTATGCCATTCAGCGCTTCAATAACGAAATCGGTCAATTCCATATTTGTCTCCCTCCCGTTCTTTTCCTTTGACCGCTATGGGAGTCCGTAGGGGCAGACCCATCCCGACAAGTCGGGACCCGCCGGCGGGCGAACACACGGGTTTGCCCCTACGGTGCTCGGACGATGCTGGTCATTTTCATCCCCGGGCTAATCCATCAGTTCCCCACCGGTGGCGTTTATTGCCTCTCCCGTGAGGCGGTTGGAGTCCGTTGACGCCAGGAAGGCGGCCACGGCGGCGACGTCCCCCGGCGAGGCGACCCCCAGAGGAATCTGGGCGCCGCGCGCCTTTATTCTCCGGGCGCAATAGACTTCAACCGGGATACCTTCCCGCTCCGCCGCCATCTTTTCGTTAGGATTAACCCTGCCTGAATCCACCAGCCCGGGGCAAATGGCGTTGACCCTGATCCCATGGGGCGCAAGCTCCAGGGCTAATACCTGCGTGAGGCCCATTATCGCGAATTTCGAGGTGGAGTAGGCTCCCCTCCGGGGGACCGCTTTCTTACCCGCCATAGACGAAATGTTTATGATAGTACCGCCGTCCTGTTGTTTTATCATCTCCAGGGCGGCTGCCTTGCAGCAAAGGAAAGTGCCCTTGACGTTGACGGCTAAGACACGTTCCAGCTCAGATTCTTCAAGCTCAACCATGAGGACCTGGTCCGCTCCAAACTGCGCGCGGGCATTGTTCACCATGATGTCCAATCTGCCAAATCTCTTCACGACCTGTTCCACCATAGCCTGCACCTCAGTACTGGAAGCTATGTTGGCGTATACCGGAAGAGACCGCCGGCCCAACGCTTCAATTTCCCTGGCCACGCTGTGGATTCCCTGCCAGTTTGCGGTGACTTCCTCAGCCGGGATTTGCCCGGGAAGACGCTTAATATCGGTTACCGCTACATCGGCGCCTTCCTGCGCCAGACGCAACGCGATGGCGCGACCTATGCCTCCCATTCCGGCGGCGCCGGTGACAATGGCTATCTTACCTGCTATCCCTCGCATTTTCAACTCCCGCTTTCAGGCCAGCAGCCGGACAACGGCGCTGACATTCTCTATTTGTTCCAGGTTCACGACCATGGCGATCACATTCTGGAGATGTTCCTTCGTGAATGGCTTGACAGAGTCAGGGCCGCCATCCATGATGGCACCCTGCCGCCAAAACCTATTATAGTGCTCTCCTCTTTTCCCCCTCCTCCTTTAACCAGCTCGACCACCTCGCGACAGCCGGAAGCCAACGTGCTCGCGGCTAAGGTACATCCCAACGTGTCCAGGATAGCTATTTTTTGCGACCTTTACCGCATCAGCAGGAATATCTTCGAATCTGGTATTCGCCACATTGCTGGCGAAGGCGTGAGAAGCATCCATCAGATTAGCTCCTGACCCGGACAAGCCTGGGGTAAGATGACCGATTGCGAATGACGGTGCTTTTTGGTCACTCATCATTTGGATCCCCGGTGCGGCGACAGGCTTCGTCATCGGTCATTGAGTGTAAGCCGCCCGGCGGGTGAGTTCAATGATTTGGGTCAAACAGGCAGCGGGATCGTCGTGGCCGCCGCCCCCGCGGCCAGTCGCCGCAGGCGCTCCTCGTCCACAACGATCACTCTTCCGCGAAGCGATTGCACGATCCCCGCGCGCCCCAACCGGCTGATGAATCGCGCCGTGGTTTCGGTGGTTGTCCCGGACATCTCCGCGATCTCGCGTCGCGTGAGAGGAACGCTGGGGCCAAGCGCCAGCGAAAGAGCCAGCAGGAGGCGGGACAGGCGGCATTCCGTCTTCTCACTGGCCAGTTCACTGAGCCGGGCAATGGCAGCCTGGCGTCGTTGACCTGCCACCGCAAGCATCTTGCCCAGGATTCGAGTGCTCAGTTCTGGATTGTGATGTAGAAAGGCAATGAGGTCACTGCGGCTGATGGACAGTACCCTCGTATCCACTATGGCCTGCGCGGACGATGGATGCAGCCCGTCAACAAAAAGGAGGGTTGTTCCCAGCATATCTCCCTCCCCGTAGACGCCCGTTATGAGGTCTACGCCCGAAGTCGAATGCCTCAGCAGCTTGACGATGCCTGAGACCACCAGATAAGAGGAAGTGGTCGGGTCGCCTTCGAAAAACAGGAATTGACCGGCTTTCAGGCTCCGCTCCGCAGCCAGCCGGGAAAGCTCGATCAGATGCTTTTCCTCGAGGTCGGAAAACAATGATGACCTTCTCAGGGAAGCGGCCTTGCTGGTGTCGGATGTGGCGGGGGTAGGGGAGTGAGCGGCCCCTGCGGCCGGGCTTTGCCGGCGACTTGCTGCTGTCATGGAGTGGTAAGGGGGGCTGGCATCCGCGCTGTCGGGCGGGCGGGTCCCCTCGGCGGCGCGGGTCCGCCTGACACTGTTCTCGCCGCCGTGTCTTCCAGGGACACGCTTTTTCCTGGCCAGCCGGTCCAGGAGGGCAAGGGTCGCTTTGCGGTTGGCCGGGTGCCTGTCGCCTGCCTTCCACTTTTCAACGGCATTCGCAGTCAGGTCTAACTCGTCCGCCAGCGCGGCGATAGTCCAGCCCTTCGCCTGGAGTCGAGCTATACTGGTCTGGATGTCATTCATAGGAACGACGAGAGTTTACCATACTTTGTATGGTATCGTCACATTCCTTCGTCCATCCCTGCAACTCAGACTTGGGGAAACGAGTAGCGACACCCCTCGCGGGTGTCGGAACGCTGGCAGCTATCTGCGAACGACAGTGGCAAGCCCTGTCGTTACGGGCGCCGAACGCTGTTACCAGTGTCTGAGTTGCAGATCCATTGCTGGATCTCCTCCGACTGATAGGTTGCCATTCAGATTAACCGGCCATCGGTATTTCCACTACCCCACTGCCCTCCCGCCGGTGTCTAGCTTGACCACCCGGCTGTTACCACTGTCCAGCACAAAGACATAATCCGTGTTACCTTCTTTCCCCGCTGCTATCCCGGAAGGCGCCTGAGGTTGGCCGCCAGTGTCGATGACCCCCTGTTCGGCAGCCATGCCGCTGGGAGTGAACTTGAGCACCCGGTTGTTCCGACTGTCCAGCAAAAAGACATAGTCTGCGTTACCTTCCTTCCCCGCGGCTATTCCCGATAGTGTCTGAAGTTGACCGCCCGCTTGAACGGCCCACTGGCCCGCCGCCTCCCCGCTGGGTTGGAACTTGAGCACCCGGTTGTTACCACCGTCGAGCACAAAGACGTAGTCTGCACCACCTTCCTTGCATGCCGCTATCGCGGGAAGCGTCTGAGGTTGACCGCCGGCCTCGATGAGCCACTGGCCCGCCGCTATTCCACTGGGCGCAAACCGGAACACGCAGTTGTTGCCACTGTCCAGCACAAAGACGTAGTCCGTAGCACCTTCTTTGCCTGTCGCTATTCCTGAAAGCGTCTGTTGACAACCAGCTTTGATTGGCCACCCGCCCAGGGCCATCCCACCGGGAGAAGCTTGAATACCTGCTTGTTGCCACCGTCCAGTACGTAGACCCGGTCGGCATTACCTTCCCTGCCCGCCGCTATTGCCCAGGGCATATAGGACTGGGCTTGGCGCGGCTGGGGTGTGGGGGTTGCCTGTGCGGGTGCGGAGCCGGCAGGCATCGCCGCCGGTACCGGGGGGAGGATTTCGGATGAATAGGCGGGCAAAACGGTGAGGGCTTGACCGAGGTTGCGCGCCAGTTCTTCGATACTGACGGCCCTATACTCGTGGACCAGTACATTGCGGAAACCGCCCAGGCCTTTCAGTTTGCGATACAACCTCTCCGAAATCACCTGCTTTTCACGCAGAAGGCGCAGAGAATCTTCGTAGGTCTTGGGGGCAGACTCCGAAGCGGCCACTCAAGATATGTTCGGCGACGTCCAGAATCAGGCCGGCGGTGGCAATGAGGCCTCGCTCAACCATCCAGCGCAGGCTGAGCGACGAGGCTATTTCTTCAGCGGCCCTGTCTCGGCAAAGCGCAAGCTCCTGCACGATCGTGTCGAGCTCCTTGAGCTTCTCCAGGACTATTTCTTTTTTGATAACCACAGGCTGGTCCTCTCCCGCAACATCTCTGCCTGCCTGGCTCTCAGGTGGGCCGTATCGTGGTACTCGCGCAGGACGGCGGTCTCGAACTCGTTCTCCGTCATATCGTCCGTCTTGCAGATGAGCCGCCCGCTGCTGACGACCTCGAACTTCAGAACAGGTGAAGCTGCCTTCAGGTTGACCAGGTCCACCCGCTCGGTGTCCAGGTCCTTCATAATAGCCTGCCTCAACGGGCTGAGGTCGCCGTTCCTGGGGAGGACCGCCAGGTCCACATCGTCCGGTTCCCTCCCCGCCGCCAGGGAACCGAAGAGGTCGGCCAACCGCACGCCGTCACGCCGGAAAACCGGCTTCAAAAGGCCAGGTCGCTCCCGGATGTCAGGGGGGAGGGGTTTGAACCGTAACCAGCGCTCTGCTATGCCCATACGCGAAAGGCCAACTTTAGCTTGGTAGAAACGCAACGACAATAACGATGCAAGACGTCAACGGCCACCTGGAGCCAGCGGTGGGATTCGAACCTACGACCGGCGGTTTACGAAACCGCTGCTCTACCCCTGAGCTACGCTGGCATGCGTATCTGTCTTTCACTCGGCGGCTGACGTTATGTCTACTGTTGGTGTTATTTTGGTGTTATGTTTCGCGGAAATGCCCGGCGGCAAGACCTGGTCCAAGAGCGCCATAGCGTCTGACTGCATGCCCTCAATTATATGGGAGTAGACATCCATTGTAAAGGCTACCGAACTGTGGCCCAGGGCCTCGCTGATTACCTTTGGCTTCGCGCCGCGCAGCAGCATCAGGGAGGCGAAGGTATGGCGAAGGGTGTGGAAGTGCACCTCTTCCAGCCCGGCGCGCCTGGCGATTCTGCTGAAGGCATGACTGAGAACCCCGGGATCGACCGGCTTGAATTCCACCGAGGTGAAGACCAGATCATCAAGACCTAACTGCTTTCCCAATTGGGAGTAAATCGCTTCACTCTCACGACGGTATTCCCGCAGGAACAAGGCCAGCTTTGGCGTCATGGCCACGCAGCGCCCGGAATGACCCGTTTTAGGCTCTTTGAACCGGCAGACGCCCCGGCGCTTATACAGCGTCCGAGAAACCGACAGGGAAAGCATATCAAGATCGCAATCACGCCACCTTAAGCCCAGCAATTCCGCCTGGCGAAGCCCCGTGCTTACGGCGGTGTAGATTGCGGGGTAATAGTAGTTGTCGGCGGCGGCTTCCAGCAGGACGCCAACTTCACCCGGCGTCAACGTTCGCATAGGCTTCTTGCGCGGCGTTGGTGGGTCCACCAGTTCGGCGGGATTGCGGCCCAGGTACCCCTGGCGAACGGCATACTTCAAGGACTGAGACAATACCCGGTGCTGGTGGTGAACTGTCCGGGGGGATAGGTCTGATACCGCCTGCCCGTAATAAGACTGTATCGCCTGCGGAAGTAGCTGCTTTAGTTGAAGGTGTCCCAGGGCCGGTATCAAGTGGCGGTCAATGATGGATTGGTAGCCGTCAAAGGTGCGGTCCGTGCAATTCGTCTTGACGTACCCTTCAAGCCAGTTCTTTAGGTGCTCCGCCACGGTAAGCCGTCCCGGTGGGGTGTAGACGCCCTTTTCCAGGCTGACCAGCAGTTCATTCATCCTCTGTTGCGCCGCCTTCTTTCCGCCATGCACGGTCTCGGTATGGCGGCTCGGCTTCCCGTCCGGGGCGGTTCCAGTGTAGATTTGAAGCCGCCAGGTGTTTTTGCCTCTTGGTGTGATGTGGCCTCTCATTTTTCTCCCTTCTTCGTTGTTTTTTTGCGAATCGTGGGCTTTTTGTCAACCGCTGGCGTCTTGTTGACCTGTTCCAGGATGCCGTCCAGGGACTGCTTTGATGGGCGGTCCTCCCCGGACGGCCCGCGGAATCCCGTGAGCAGCCAGGGGACACCCATTTGTTTTATCTCCTGCTCCTCACCTGCTACTGCCTTGTGAAGGTGTCTCGCTACCTTCTGCATGGTGTTCCAGTCCAGGCCGTCCCATCGAAGTTCTTCAGACAACTTCCGCAGGCGGAGGGCGTAGACCATATCACCTTCTTCGGACAATCTTTCGTCATGGCTGAAATTGAGCGGAGCGTCCGGCTGGTCTACCAGGTCTAGAAGTAATTTTCGCTCAACCGCTTGCCCTGGCTTCTCGACATCTAGAAAGCTGACCATCATGTCATCAGCGCCAAAGTTACTAAGTTCTCCCGGATTGAGGTCGTGCGGCGGCATAACCCCGGCATCATCAGCGACGCAATGGAGCCACGGCGTTTTTCCCCCCTCGATGAAAGCAATCCGGGCGTCCAGGTCCGCCGTCTGGAAGTTGTCTGAGAACCGCTCCCTCCGGGAATAGTCGAGCGCTTGGGAAAGCAGTTGGCCGAGGGGCACGAGTTGCCGCAGCCGCGAGGCCCATAGCGCTTCCCTGATGGTAAAACGGCGCCCGACTACCCTGCAGAACCGCCATATTCTGAGAAGGTCACCGTCCGCCTCCGGGGGGATTCGGTGCTTCTTGGAGGCCGCGAGAGACCATTCCGTATCTAACCCTTGTGCCACAATCTTCGGATAGTCCGCGCGTGCCTTCGTCAAGACCAACTGGACTTTGCGCAAGCTGGGCAACAAGTGAACCAGTTCCTTTGACTTCAGTAAGTCTTTCAGGTTCTCGCGCAATTCCCTTGCGGTAAGGTCCCGCCCCTCATCCTTCGCTTCGGACCACGTGGCCCTGATTTCCTGCTCGATCCATTCGGGTGTTTTCGGCTTTAGTCCCATTTTCTTAATCCTATGCGCATATTCACTTGGTTTGTATTGCGCGCATATCAGACGGTTATTGCACGATGGTCGAAGCTATGGTAGCATTATCCTAAAGTATAAATGATAAGCAGCCATTTTGTCAATAGGGGGTGAAACCGTGACGAATAACCGAGTAGCGGAATACCGCAGGAAGATGGGCTATTCTCAGACCGAAGTTGCGCGGCGGGCCAGGATAGCGTCAACGAACCTGAGCGCCGTCGAAACCGGGACCCGGGTAGCCTGGCCGAAGCTAAGGCGGGCCTTGTCCAGGATACTCAAAGCGCCTCAGACTGAGCTGTTTCCCGAGGAGGCGGCCAATGGCGGAAAATGATGAAGCGTTAACGCTGACCGTCGAGGCCGCCAGCAAGCTGTTGGGGATTTCACGCACACTTGGTTTTACCCTGGCCAAGCAAAACAAGTTCCCGGTACCAGTCTTGAGATGTGGCCGCCGCGTACTGGTCCCCAGGAATCAACTCTTGAGGCTGCTCGGGGAGGCCACCTCCTCGATGCCGGCCGGGAAGGAGTGCGGCCGTGTCTGACACCCGTCCTGCAAATATTGAAGCTGTCCTGTCCCGGCTGACCAACGTTAAGCGGGACGGCGATCACTGGACCGCCGACTGCCCGGTTCCAGGCCATAAACATCCTGCTGGGCATGTGACGGTCAAAGACCTGCCAACCAGGGCTTTTATATACCATTGGCCGGAGGGTGGGCATGATTGGCGCGAAATCTTCGCCGCGCTTGGCTTCAATACCCTTACCTATAGCACCAACGGCAGCAAGCCAGACGAACAGCCGTTCCCCAAGCTGTCCGATGCCGAGGCTATGGCACTGCTGAAGCAGTCCTATGGGCTCACCGATGCCACCGTGAAGCATTTCGCGATTAAGCCTGACCACACAGCGCAGGCCTGGACGTACCGGGTTGCTGGCGGACATCGCTGGAAAAAATACAGCCGCCATGGACCGGGGAAATACTGGTCCACCAAAGGGACTCCTAACCAACTGTACGGACTGGCCGATGTCGAGAACGGGACAATGGAAGCCTGGCTTGTCAACGGGGAGCCTGCGGTCTGGGTATGCTGGCAAGCTGGAATACCGGCTGTTTGTGGCATTTACGGCGAAGGCGAACTGCCTGATGATGCCGTCAAGGACCTGAAAAACAAGGGCGGTCAAGTTGTCAATATCATCCCTGACCTGGACCCGGCGGGTAAGGCATCGGCCCTGACGTACTACAACGTCCTGAAGGCAGACTTCAAGGTGAAAATCCGGCAGTTGCCGGAGTACCTGGGCGAAAAAGCCGATGTTGCGGACCTGTTTTTATGGTGTCATGGCGAAGGCTTCACGAAGGCATTGTCGGAACTTCCAGAGGTTGACCGGGCCACTGTCGAAAAGCAGGTGCAGGAGTCGGCAAAAGACCGCCCCGGCGCCGTCCGACTGGTCCACATGAAAGATGTCGCGCCGGAGTCCGTTGACTGGCTCTGGCCTCCCTACATCCCAAAGGGGAAGTTAACCCTGCTGGAAGGAGACCCGGGCATCGGCAAGTCCTGGATCGGCCTAGCCATCGCAACCGCGGTATCCCTGGGCCGGGGATTACCGGGAACGCAACCCACCGCGCCGGAGAAGGTACTTCTTGCTTCCGCCGAGGACGGCCTGGGGGATACCATAAGACCCCGACTTGACGCCATGCAAGCTGACATCGGCAACGTTTTCGCCATTGAGGGACCCGTCGATTTGAGCAATGGCGGCCTCGAAGTCGTCAAGGCATACATCGAAACCGTTGGTCCGGTGCTCGTCGTCATTGACCCCCTGGTGGCCTATATTGGGGCAGGCGTTGACATTCACCGGGCGAATGAAACCAGAGCAATCATGGCGGCGCTGGCAGACATTGCCGCGAAGTACCACGCGGCGATACTGGCTGTGCGCCATCTCACAAAAGGCAGCATGACGAAGGCCATATACCGGGGCCTGGGCAGCATCGACCTGGCGGCGGCCTGCCGCTCAGTCCTCTTGGCCGGGTGCGACCCCGAGGACAGCCAGAAACGTGGCCTTGTGCACATCAAAAGCAACTTGGCCCCGACGGGGACGGCCATTGGCTATGAACTGAAGGACGGCCGCTTTTTTTGGAAGGCCAGTTGCGACCTGACGGCAGCGAAGATTCTGGCGGCCGAAAACGAAAGCGCCGGTACAGTGAGAGACGAGGCACGAAGTTGGTTGCAGGATGCCCTTCAAGACGGGCCGGTAGAATCCAAGCGTCTGGTGGCCTGGGCGAAACAGGACGGGATTTGCAAGCCCACCCTCGACCGGGCCAAAAAGGACCTGGGCTACATTTCGCGCCAGAACCCGGAGGGCGTCTGGTTTTGGGCCAAGAGTAAGCAGGAGCCTTTACCGTGTGCTCAAAAAGTTGATAATCTGATAATCTGAATCTAATAGTTGATAATCTGATAGCTGAAGTCCATTTGATAATCTGATAATCTGAATCTAGCCGAAGCTGATTACCACCGGTTTGACTGAGGCTTCATTCAGATTCAGATAGATTCAGATTATCAAGCGTCAGATTCAGATTATCAAGCGTCAGATTCAGATTATCAGATTATCAAACAGTGCAAAGAAGCATCGAACAATGGACGCGACCGCCATTCTTGAACGACTGACCGAACTAGGAATCAGCGTGACACCTTCCGGGGACAAGCTGGTACTTACCCCAGCTTCCAAGTTACCGCCTTCCTTGCTGGAAGAAATACGGGCGAATAAACCCGAGTTGCTTAGCTATCTCGACAGGCGGCGGCACGGCCAAGAAGTGGCCCGCCGGGTAGACGAAGAAGGCTGCTGCCTTTTCTGGTCTGAGACCTTCGGCGAGCCGGTGGCCTTCATCAAGGATGAGAGCTTCCGGGCCAGCGTCCCGGTTGGTATCGTGGTCTACACCAAAGAAGAAATTGAGACGCTATGGGCCGCTGAAGGCCCTTCGGACGCCCAGCGCCGCTTGATTCACCAGGCCAAGAAGATCGCCAATGCCCGCGTTATTGATTTCAGGAAAGGGGGCAACAATGCCGATACGCCGTTTTCGTAAATGTCCTTCCTGCCATGCCGTCTTCCCTGGCGGTCAACTCAAACCCCTTCGCTTCGGACCCGGCCACTACCACCAGCGAGGCGGCAGCCTGCGCCGGTGTCCGAAATGTGGCAAGACCGGGTTCACCCAGGACTTTCCCGTAGTGCGCCAGAAAGGATAGTTGCCGATGGAAGCCTTTGAACAAGAGACGATCATCGTTTTCAACAAGGCCGAAGCTACCGCCTCTATCTTCACGTATGAAAGGACGTGGCAGAACCACCTTGAACAACGGTTAGGGCTTAAGCCCGTCCTGGACAACGGGCACGGCGGCAAGGAATACGAGCTTCCCAAGCGCCTTATCCGGCCCCCGGCAGCGCCCCGGAGGCTATCGCCGGAAGCACGGGCTAAGGCCATCGAAAGATTGCGCCGGAACCGGCCTGAAATGCCCTATCGAAAGGCAGAATCGGCAAGGGAAAGCGCCAGCAAGGGCGTTCAGTTGTCCCGAAGCAGGCAGGCCCATGGATAAGGCATGGAAAGCAGCCGAGCGCCATGTTGCCCGCGCCCTGGGAGGCCAAAGGACGCCGCTTTCCGGCAACAACTCAAAGCACACCGCCGGAGATGTGATTCACCCTTCCCTTTACGTGGAAGTGAAGTACCGCAAGCGGTTTGCCATTGTCAGCCTTATGAAGCAGGTGGAAAAGGCCGCCAGGAAGGAAGGCAAGACCCCGGTGCTGGCGTTGCAGGAAGCCGGGGCAAAGAAACGCTACTACCTGGTGGAAGAAGCTGTTTTCCTGGACAGCCTGGCGCAACGCCAGGCCGATCATGGCGAAAGGGAGATAGTTGGAAATGGTCATTGATAGTCCAGTTGCTACTTGCCGGGCCGTGCGCAAGAAGGACGGTACGCCATGCGCCGGTATACCCATGCCAAGCGGTTATTGTTTGGCGCATGACCCCGGCCTGAAAGACAAGCGCCGGGAAGCTGCCAGAAGGGGCGGCCAGAACAAGGCCAAAGCGGTCAGACTTCGCCGCTTGATTCCGCCGAGGCTGGCGCCCATCTTTGACCGCCTCGAAGAAGTCCTTGACGAGCTTCACGCCCGGAAGCTGGACCCGCGCATAGGTTCCAGCATGGCCACCGTGGCCGCCGCCATGTGCCGGCTTCTGGCAGTCGGCGAGTTAGAAGAGCGAGTACGAAGCCTTGAAGAATCTTCAAAGAACAGGAAAGGGTAACATGTCCAAGAATCTTGAGGGAAGAATCGAGAATCTCGAAGCTGGGGGCAAGGCGCCGGTATGTTTAGTTTTCAGCTATGAGGGACAGCCGGAGCTTGCGCCGGAGGAAATTGACAGGCTTGTAGCCGAAGCCATGAGAAAGAACCCCGGCCAGGAGATTTACTTCCTATACCCGCCGGAAGTCCGGAACAAGGGGGAGAACAATGTCTAAGAGTCTTGAAGGACGAATTGAACGTATGGAACAAATCACCGATCCGCAGGGTGTAACGATAACCTCTGTTTGGATCATGCTCCATCCTGACCGACAACGTACCCTGGAAGAAGCAGCCCGCCTGGAAAAAGAAGCCCGCCTCCGGTACCCCGACTGCGCGACACCCATCATCGAATGGTGAGGCTCGGAGACCCTTGTGTGGTGAACAAGACATCGCCCGGCGCTTGCGCGGCAAGCGGTTAGGCGTGGCCTCCCCGATCTGGCCAGGCACAAGCAGGTAGACCATCCCCTCGACCCACGCCGGAAAAGCCGTCAGAATCGCAAAATCGCCAACGGGGATTTTCCGGCCCGGCGGCTGTCAGCTATGCGCCTATCCCACGAAGCACGGGTCACTCATAACCTAAGAGCAGCCTTCCCGACGACAGGCTTGACGGCATGGCTTGCTGACCCAGGACAGCTCGGCGAAGCAATTCGCATGTTGTCATGCCCCTACCAATATGCGATAATCCTTTCCGTCTCGGCCTGGCATTTCGCATCGTTTTCATGCTGGAGGTAAAGACATGGCAAACGACTTAAGGATTTCTAGCAAGGGCCTGATTGTTTTTGGTGTGGTTTTGGCAGCGGTGTGGCTTGGGTACCTTTCCTGGATGCAGTATGGCGTAATCCAGAACCAAAGAGAGAACTACGCCAAAGTAGTGGCCAGGATGGAAATCCTGGAGAAACAACTGGCGGAACTCGAAAGAAAGCCGGGGCCTCAGGGACCAACCGGTCTTCCAGGTTCGCCCGGACCACAGGGTTCGCCAGGCCCACAGGGACCGAGAGGTCCGGAAGGTCCCAGGGGGGCGCCGGCATACATCCCGCAGCAGTTGGCTATCAAAGAACTTGCTGTAACGGATGCCGACGGACGCGCCAGGATCCGGCTCGGGACGACCGAATATGGGCCGTTCATAGAACTCACTGATAACAACGGCTCGGAGCTTGCCACCCTTCGGCAGAATGCCAACGGTGGTGGGGTGCGCCTAATTGACAGAACCGGGGACTTTGAAATCAGCTTAGGATTTCTTCCAAGCCCGTACAGGGGCGCATCCGTGGGCCTTTCCAGAAAGGATTTTTGGGTTGAGAGCGCAGGGCGAATGATCTTCTCCCCACACGCCACAATAGGGATTAGCGGCTCGGGTAACGGATTCATCCTTTTGGACGATATCAGGGGACAGCTTTCGTGGAAGGCTCCATAGGGCAGACTAGCCGATGGGGACGGTCTACCTTGCCTGTGGTGTCCATGAGCTCAAGGACCGAGCCGTACGTCTCAGGCTCTCGTTCCGCCGCTTCTACCACTGCTTCGGCCTTTTCTAGCGTCCGGCCAGACACGCCCACGTAGGCCGCTACACGATCACGGACTTGGCCTCCCCCGTTAAGGAAATTTTCCTTAACGGGCTTTTCATCGCCTTGTTTGAGTTCGCCTATCTGTCTTGCCCTTGCCTTCGCTTCTTCCATTGGCCTGAGCGCCCTGGCGATAGCTACCGCCTGCTCTCAGGCCTACAACCGGGCCGATACCGGCGCTTCCCTTTTCCGCACTCGCAGCATCGATACCTGGTAGTCTTCGGACCCTTCCCTATCTTCTTCCAACTGTGAACGTCACAAGGCTTCATGCTTTACCCCTTTCCAAAGACCGTTACAAAATCCGACTTTCTGCGCCATTTCCGCTTTCTCAGGCCCCGACGCAAGACCAGAACAGATACGATTTTAGCTATAAACTGCCGCTTATTACCATTTCCGGCAATAGCGCGAACCGTTCGCAGAAAAACGGAAATGGCGGTCGCTCCGTCCGTCACCTCAACGAAAGCCAGAGGGCCATGATTGCCGCAAGATTGGCGAATATGCCGCAAGGCGCACGAACGGACCTTTCGCAAATTTGCGAAAAGTCTCAAGAACAGGCGGCCACTCTATTGAACGTGTCGCCCCGTTCAGTCTGGCAAGCCAAATCCGTCATGGAAAACGCCGTGCCGGAAGCCGTCGCACTGGTAGACCAGGGCAAAATGACGGTCCATGCGGCGGCAAAGCTGGCGGGGAAAGCACCAGGCCGTTTTCCTACCCTCCAGCTTCACGGCATAGCTGGCGGACGCCGGGCCGGAAAATCCCCGTTGGCGATTTTGCGATTCTGACGGAGTTTCCGGTCTACCCCTTACCTTACGTCTACCCTGCCCGTCCTGTCCGTTTGGAAAGCAAGAACCCGTAGCAGCCATTGCATATGGTCTTCATTCCCTGAGCGGTCTGCCATTCGGCCCTTAGTTTGCTTTTCTTCTCCGTTTGGCAACGGAAACAGAAGAATGGTTCTGCGGTTTGGGTACGCATAAGTCGGAAGTCGCCCGAGTCGTTGTCCATTCTCTTGTTTTTCTCAGTTTTCGCCATGCTTCTTTCCAATCAGACGGTACCGTATTCCCAAGAGAACCACGTTTGCTCAGGTACATTGTACTACGCATGGTGTGTGTATTCATAGGGAATTATGAGGAGTTGCGATAGGGAGTTGGCAGGCTGTCGGTGGTGATTCGTAGAGGGTCATAGGGAAAGACTGCTTGACGAATCCCCGGCACGGTCATATGATGTTAATATGGAAAGCAAGGGAGTGGTCTGCCCCTTCCCCGGCTGCGGTAGGGAGTTCAAGAACCGCCGCGGCCTACCTGTGCATATGTCAGATCATATCCGCGTGGGCGAACTGGAACCGCGTACCGTAGGGAGTCGCAGGGAATCGGCGGGATCAGAAGTTCCTACGGAATCAAACGGTATCACCCACCATACGCCCCCAACGGCGCCGACAATGAACGGAGCGAGTCACACGGAAAAGCCGTGCTTCCACTGTGAGTTGAACAAGTACAAGGCAGAGAGAGCCGCGACAGAGCTATCCGTGGTCACGGCCGACCGGGACCGGGAACATCGGGCAGTGGTGGCCGAACGTACCGCGCGGGAGGCCGCCGAAAGCATGGCTAAGTCCCTCCAGGCACAGATTGACCGGGCGGCCTCTGAACCGCCCCCGCTGCCCGGCGTGCGGGAGTTCATCGCCCATTGCGAGTCCGGGACCTGCGAGCACGCCCACGAGTGGCAGGCGGTCAAGCAGGACATGGCGGCTCAGTTCTTGGCCAACCTGACCCCAGAGATGGTCCAGGCGAAGGCCCAGGAGATGGACCTCATCCCCCGGAAAATCACCATAAAGGGGGTCGAAGAAATGCTGGAGCGGAAATGGTGAGGCAGATCATCCCCCTGTGGCAGGTAGAGTTTGATCCCCTCCATGCGGCGGTGGATGACGAGGGGGAAGACGATGAAGTTGATGGAGAAGTTCCAGGAACCCGGGGATGGTCCTGGGTCGGTGCCAGGGCCGTTCTTGATTTTCAGCCCCTGTGTGTTTGAACGGGGGAAAGCGGTGTTATTTTGGTGTTAAACTGAAAAGAATGGGATGTCACTAGAAAACACGCCAGATACAAAACGGGGTCTTGCCGCTTAACATGAACACACTGTGTTGTATCTGGCGACACCATCCGGCACACCTGGCCTAGAATTACGAAACCGCTGCTCTACCCCTGAGCTACGCTGGCATTCGTATTTGTTTTTCAGTCGGGGACTGACGCTATGTCTGGTCTTGCGGTTATTTTGCCGCTATTTCTTTCGAGACACGCCCGCCGGTAGCACCCGGTCTAACGGCGCCACAGCGTCCGGACTGGATGCCCTCAATTATATGGCTGCGGGGTTGTATTGTAAAGGCTACAGTCTACCACGGAGCATGAAAACGACCGCGCAGGCCGCGCGGCCTGCGCGGTCGTTTTCATGCTGGCACTTGTTGCCCCGGTGTGAATCGGGAAGAGGGCATGGTGGTCATTCCATCACCCTGAAGTCCGCCCAGTCCTCGAGCAGGTCCCGCAGTATCTCTATATAGAACTCGTCCGACCAGAACTGGTCGGGATAAGCGCGGCGCGCCACCTTTTCTTCCACCAGTTCCACCTGGTCCCTGGCTTTCGACTCGATGAGTTTTATCAGTCTTTCCTCGAGGGGCAACGTGCTTCCTCCGGCCAGCAAATGTCTGACCAGTTCCTTTTCAACTTCGTACCGGAATATCTCGGACCCGGCCCCGTCGGGAAGGGGTTTTTCCGCCGGGTAGTCCAGCGCGAGCTGGAACTTCCGCGACTCCAGTTCCTTTTCTATTTGGGCCAACCTGTTTTCCAGAAAACGCCTTTCTGTCTCGTCCGGTTCCATGTAGTTCCCCCGTTTCTGCGACCAGCGGGGCTGGGAGCCAGGCTGGGAAGGGTTGGGCAGTGGTTTGAGTCCGGCACGCATTATAGCAAAAAACGGGGTGGCAGGGACGGTTTAAGAAGTTCGCAAGGTTGAGAAGGTTAGAAGGTTAGAAGGTTTGAACGTTGGAACGTTGGAAGGTTTGAAGGGTTCGCGGCTGGTTGCTCCTAGCTGTGTGCTGATAGCTGGCTGCTAATAGCTGTTTGCTATTAGCTGACTGCTGATAGCTGTTAGCTGTTCCCCCTATCTGCCTTGACACGAATTATGGCCCATGATATGATTTTCAAGGTCGTGCTAAACGGGGAACTAGCGGTGCCCTGAACCCGCAATCCGCTATAGCGGGGTCGAATTCCTGCTAGAGGCTTTCTTATTGGTGGGACTGCCCGGGAGCAGGAGCGTTGAAGGCTAAGTCCTGCGCGGCAGAGGCCTATGAACCCCGTCAGGTCCGGAAGGAAGCAGCGGTAAATAGAAACTTCTGGGTGCCGCAGGGTCGCTTGGCCCGAGCTTTCTGGCCCGGATAAGCCACCGGTAGGGGGTCGAAAGCAGGTGCACGGCCATTCTTATGGGTTCATTGACAATCCCCCTTATATCCCCCTTCGCGAAAGGGGGAAATGAGTCTGGAAAGTCCTCGCTAAAAGGGGGACAGGAGTCCACAAGTCCCTTCGGAAAAAGGGGGTTGGAGTCCGGCTACGCCAATAATCGTTCGTTGTTTCCACTTTTCTAATCTATTAGTTAAGGAGCGAAAAAATGGAACTCGGTCTAGCAGGCAAAACGGTTATCGTCACGGGGGCCGGCTCGAACATAGGTCGCGGCATCGCCCTGGGTTTTTGCAAAGAGAAATGCAGTGTGATCGTGGCCGACATTGATGCCAAGCAGGGCCAGGCCGCTGCCGATTTCTTCAACAAGGAAACCGGGGCCAACGCCATATTCGTCCAGACTGATGTTACCAAGAGGGACTCGGTCCAGGCCATGGTCAAGCAGGCCATTGAGAAGACCGGAAGGGTGGATATCCTGATCAACAACGTAGGGTGGACCCGGGACCTGTTTTTCCTCGAGAAGCCCGAGAATGAGTGGGATAGGGAGATTGCTCTGAACCTGTGGAGTGTGATCCACTGCATTAAGGCGGTGTTGCCGCACATGGTTGAGAAAAAGGCGGGGGCCATTGTTAATATCGCGTCCGATGCCGGGCGGGTGGGCGAGCCCAGAGAGGCGGTCTATTCCGGGGCCAAGGGGGGCGTCATAGCGTTGAGCAAAGCCCTGGCCAAAGAATACGGGCGTTACCAGGTCAGAATCAATACTGTCTGTCCCGCCGTAGCTGTCCCGCAAAAACCCGAGGAGATTGGGGAGCAGAGCATGTGGAAGGAGAACATCGGTTTCATGACTCCTGAGAGACAGGCCGCCTGGGCGAAGCTGTATCCCCTGGGCCGGTTCACCACGCCTCTGGATGTCGCCAACGCCTGCATTTTCCTGGCCTCCGATGCCGGAAGTTATATCACCGGCCAGACGCTCAGCGTCAACGGCGGCTTCTCCATGTTGTAAACGCGGTATCCGCATCATTAGTCGTTCAAGTCAAAGGAGCACAAATGACCCAGAAGAAACGCTTCGGCTCACTCGAGCTGGAGGAAAAGACCAAACTGAGATTGGACAAAGAGATGCGGGGGAAGCCGTTCCACAAGGTTAACGAAGAATTGAAGGCGCTGATCAAGGAGAAGCGGAAAGGTCTGCCGCGCCCCATTGACGTCCACTGCCATCCTTATACCAAGGTAGGCTGGAGGAGCCTGGGCCAGTTCCGGACCCACCTGGAGGGTTATCTATACGGAAAAAAGGGGGTTACTCCCGAGACTGTGACTGCGGAATCACCCACGGACGAAGAATGGGTGAGCGCATACCGCGAACTCGGCGTCGCCGCCACGCCGGTTGGTTGGGAAGCCGATACCACGATGGGTATCCGTCCCCCCTATGGTCCCGACCCGTCCTACCGCTCCAACTATAACGATGATATGGCCAGCTTGAGAGACCGCTTCCCCGATGTGGTTATTGCGGCCTGGGGTTCCGTTGACCCCTGGCAGGGCAAGAAGACGCTGGAAGAAGCCGAGAGGGCTATCAAGAAACTGAAGCTCATCGGTTTGAAGTTCCAGCAGACGGGACAGGCTTTCATGATCAACGACCCGCAGTTCTATCCCCTGTGGGACCTGTTGCAGGAAATGCGCGCCCCGGTGCAGTTCCATTGCGGCTACACCGGACTGGGCGGGGGCGCTCCCGGGGGACTGGGCATCAAGTTAAAATATACTATGGAGCTAATCCCCTGTCTCGATGACGTGGCCGCCGATTTTCCGAATCTCAAGATAGTGATGCTGCACCACGCCGAGGGCCGCGAGGAAGACGCCGTCCTCATCTGCCGCCATAAAGGGAACGTTTACCGGGAGCTGTCGGGAATGTGGCCGGAGTACCTGCCGGTCAATGTCCCCCGCACCTGGTACGAGTTGAACCGGCGCCAGCAGGACAAGTACATGTTCGGTTCGGAGTACAATCTGTTTCCGCTGGATGGCATTCTTTATCAGCATTATCTCCAGGACTACCGCGAGGGGGTACTGGAGAAGATGTTCTGGAAGAACACCATCCGGATTCTGGGAGAGGACCTGGAAAGAGTTGGGGTGAGCCTGAAGGAGTGGGAAAGAGCCTGATCCCGTCGGACATCCCCTCCCCCTTTCGCAAAGGGGGATAGAGGGGGGTTGTCCCCCTTTCTCCCCCTTAAAAAAGGGGGAGTAGAACTGGGCGGCGACTGAAAAGGCTTTGGCAGGTCATGCCAAAGCCTTTTTGGTAGAAACGGGTAAAGGAGACCACGTCGATACCACGGGCAGAATGCCCGTGGGCTGGTCTGCCGGACACGGGGTAGCCCGTGCTACGGTTGTTGGGTAATACAAAGGAGAAACCACTGTGCCAATGCAAGACCTGCTGCAAAAGCTGAAAGAACAAGAGGAAAAGGCCAGACTCGGCGAGGGACAAAAAGCCATTGACAAACAGCATGCTGAAGGCCGGCTGACGGCCCGGGAGCGGGTCGCCCTCTTTTTCGACAAGGGGACCTTTGTCGAGATGGATATGTTTGCCCAGCATGGCTGCCACGATTTCGGCATGGAGAAAAGGAGACCGTATGGCGATGGGGTAGTCACCGGCTATGGCAAGGTAAACGGGCGGACAGTATATGTTTATGCTCAGGACTTCACGGTCCTGGGTGGGACGGTGGGGACCAATCACGCCGAGAAAATATGCAATATCATGAGAATGGCCGCCAGGGCCTGCGCTCCGGTGGTGGGGCTGGTCGACTCCGGGGGAGGACGCATCCAGGAAGGCACCGGGACCTACAGCTTCATCTTCAGCGAGAATATCCTTCTCTCCGGCGTTGTCCCCCAGATTTCAGCCATCATGGGGAACTGCGCCGGCGGCGGCGTTTATTCACCGGCTCTGACGGATTTCATCTTCATGGTGGACGGTACCAGCCAGATGTTCATCACCGGCCCGGCGGTCTTGAAGCAGGTGACCAACGAAGAAATCAGCATGCAGGACCTCGGCGGCGCCAGGCCTCACTCCACGGTTTCCGGGGTCTGTGACTTCGTGGCGAAAACCGACGAGGAGTGCCTGAACCTCATCAAGAAGCTATTGACTTATCTGCCGGACAGCTATCGCGACAAGCCGAAGCGCATCGATACCGGCGATGACCCCGGGCGAACGGATGATAGTCTGATCGAAGTCGTCCCTGATAATCCCAGGGGCGCCTACGACATGCACCAGATCATCACCAGGGTAGTGGATAAAGACACTTTCTTTGAGGTCAAGCCTGCTTTCGCTAAGAGCATGATCACCGGTTTCGCCCGGTTGAACGGCTACTCCGTCGGCATCGTGGCGAACAACCCCATGTCCTATGCCGGTTCCCTGGACTGCGATGCCTCGGACAAGGCGGGCCGGTTCTACCGCACCTGCGATTGCTTCAACATCCCTATCATCACTTTCGTGGATGTGCCGGGGTATCTCCCCGGGGTCAAGGAAGAACACAAAGGCATCATCAGGCACGGGGCCAAGATGCTCTACGGCTACCGCGAAGCAACGGTGCCGAAGATAGTGTGTGTAATCCGCAAAGCCTACGGAGGGGCGCAGGTCGCGATGGGGACAAAGTCCATGGGCGCCGATATCATGTTTGCCTGGCCGACGGCTGAGGTGGCGATCATGGGCGCCGATGGAGCGGTGCCCTTGCTTTACAAGAAGGAGCTTGACGAGGCCCCGGACAAGGAAGCCAGGGAGGCCGTGAGAAAGCAGAAAATAGACGAGTACAAGAACACCTTCAATACTCCGTACTATGCCGCGTCGCGCCAGCTCATTGACGTGATAATAAGGCCCCAGGAAACGAGACCCTACCTGATAGGCGCCCTGGACCTGTTGAAGGACAAAGTGGAGGAGTTCCCGGGCCGGAAGCACGGCAACATCCCGCTGTAGGGATTCGAAGATTAGCAGATTCCCCCCCGGGGGTAGCCGCAGGTCTTTAGCCTGCGGGGGCAGGGATGACTCAGGACCCGAGGGATTCGAAGATAAGAAGATTGCAGGATTCGAAGATTCCCCGCCCCCCGGCGGTTCGCAATCGTGGCCCTCAGGTCGGCAGGGGTGGGGTGACTCCCGGCTCCGGACTCTCGACTCGCGACTTACTGAAGAGGCTGGGGGTGAGGGCCCGGAAGGGTTTGGGCCAGCACTTCCTCGTCGACGAGGAAGTGCTGGCCGAGATCCTGAAGGCCGCGGAGCTTGCGCCCGACGACCTGGTTGTAGAAATCGGGCCCGGCCTGGGAATCCTGACGGAGGCGCTGGCCCGGAGGTGCGGGAGGGTGGTGGCGGTTGAACTCGACGAGCGGATGGCGGGCTTGCTGAAGCAGAAGCTGGCTGGCCATGCCAACGTGGAGATCATCCAGGGCAATATCCTGGCCATGCCGCCAGAGGTGCTGGTGGGGCCCGATGAACGCGCCTCCCGTGGTGTGGCGTGTAGCCGCTCCGGTTTGCGCAGCGGGGGAGGGGTCTACAAGGTGGTGGCCAATCTTCCCTACTACATCACCTCTCCGGTCCTGCGGCATTTCCTGGAGGCCGGTCTGAAGCCTCGACTTATGGTGATCATGGTACAGAAAGAGGTGGCGGAAGTCATCACAGCCGGACCGGGTGACATGAGCCTGCTCAGCGTGAGCGTCCAGTTTTACGGAAGGCCCTCGATCGTCAGGGTGATTCCCCCGGAAAGCTTTTATCCGCCGCCAAAGGTCGAGTCTGCCATAGTCAGAATCGAGGTCCGGGAAGACCCTGCCATAGCCGTCGACGATATCGCCTGTTTTTTCAGACTGGTTTCCGCTGGCTTCAAGAACAAGCGGAAACAGGTCCACAATGCCCTGGAAAGGGGCTTTGACCTGGACCGGGAACAAATCGTGGCTCGCCTTGAGGGAGCGGGGATAGATGCCCGCCGGCGGGCGCAGACCCTGAGCCTCGAAGAATGGGGTCGCCTGTACGAGGCGTTTAAGGAAATAGTCAGGCAGAGACCAGTCAAGCAGAGACCGGTCAGGCAGGGACCAGTCAAGCAGAGACCAGTCAAGCAGTCTGAGCAGTCAGGAAGTCGGCAGCCGGCGGCCGGGGAGGGGAGGAACTCAATAACCCGATAACTCAATAACCCAATAACTCAAAGAACTCGCGGAGAGGTGAAACGAATGGGCAAAGAAGTAATCGAGATGCCCTGGGAACACTACCGGGGAGTCACCTATTCCCCGGCGGTGAGGAAAGGCAACCTGCTGTTCATCTCAGGGCAGACCGGGATCGATTACGAGACCGGTGAAGTGGTGGGACGGGGGGACATAGTGGCCCAAACCAGGCAGGCATACCGCAATGTTCAGGAAATCCTGGTAAAAGCCGGGGCAACATTCGATGACGTTGTCAAAATAACGGACTACATTGTCCCTGACGGCCTGGCCGGCTACAAAGGGACGGCCGCGGTACGGCGGGAGTTTTTGGGAGAAGATTTTCCGGCCTCGACCGGGGTGGTGGTTGACCGCCTGGTGCGGAGCGATTTCCTGATTGAAATAGACGTCGTGGCCGTGGTAGATTAATACGAACGCAGTAAATAGTTGTACATTAACCAGAAGTGGTGTATAATCGGCCCCATGAAGGCTTTGCATATAGAGCACACCGAGGTAACCCGAGAAAAGCTATTAGCTCTGGCAAGGCAAGTCCCGGGGGCATGGATT
>JACQUA010000263.1 GCA_016210565.1 Chloroflexota bacterium | reverse complement strand
GGGTTCGAGTCCCTCCACTCGTGCCGGACAAACCCCCAAAGTTGGGGGTCTTCTTCTTGCGGACGGAGGAACTGCATGAGCCCGAAACTGCCGAGGGTAACAGCCTCGGAGGCATTGCGGGCACTGATGCATGATGGCTGGTATAGGGATCACCAAACGGGGGCTCACCTATACCTCCTGCATCCCACCAAATCCGGGCGCGTTACGTTGCCCATGCATTCGAGTAGAACGTTGAGACTTGGGACTATTGCCAGCATACTGGAAGAAGCCGGTCTGAGCGTCGACGAGTTTAGGAGGCTGCTGTGAGGCGCTATACGCTGATTCTAATTCCCGATTCCGAGGAGGGCGGCTACACTGTGAGAGTTCCTGCCTTGCCGGGTTGTGTCACAGAGGGGGACACCCTCGAACAGGCGATAGCCATGGCCCGAGATGCTATCACCGGGTGGATTGAGGCGGCCGAAAAGCATGGCGAGCCCATTCCTGAGGAGAAACTGCCCGCGGAGACGATCACGATTGAGGTGGCTGCATAGTTCCTCTCCCTCTACAAAACCTTGTCGTGTCCCTCTTCGAATCGTTCCTCGACTCATTCGACCTCAACTCGCCGTCGCACGCCATCACGGTCGTCAGCAAAACAAGGGTAAGGCAGCGAAGAAGGCTGACATCCTGAGCGAGGGTCTCGAGGAAGGGGGGAGCTTAAGATGGTCGATATCGAGTTTGTTTTCAAGAAGCATTTTGTTGACGATTGGTCGATTCGGAGGATCAGCCGATAACTGGGGTATCTAGTGAGGCAATAAGAAGATGCCTCGGCAGCGCCGATCACCCCGATGGTTGCAAATTGGTTTTGCCTTTCATAGCCATTTCCGGCCAAACGGATACTTGAATCCGCCCGGCCGGCAAGACTGGCCCTAACACTTCCCGTAAACCGAGTGTTTGTTTGCTATCCCGCTTATGGCGGTGGCACTCCACTGACGATCGTTTGCTGGAACTCCGAGGACGCCCTTCCTACGGTAGGCAAATATCCTAGCCCAACTTCCGCAGTTCAATAGCGAAAGATCTTTTTGCGAGTTCTCCAACGGCTTAGAAGGCCCCGGATGGTCGGTAAGGCGGCCCAATGAGGGGTATTTTGGCCTCATTAGGCTCATTTTCGGCGCTTGGATGTCTCCACCGCCGCCTGGAACCCGCTGGTGTGGCGAAAATCCGATGTAGTGTAGAAAACGGCGCAGAGTAGAGAACAGGTTTGGCTACCTCCCAGCCACCGTAGGTAGCGACGAGCCTTATCTCCCCCTTTCGGATGGAGGGCGTAGTCGTCTCACCATGATGGCCCAGAGGGCCGCCCCTGCTCCCCCTCATCGAACCGGACGTGAGGTTCTCCCTCATCCGGCTCTCCGATGTCGTTCATCTGTCAGCATTCACGGTTTTCATTCCGCTTGGCTGTACAGTATAGCGCCCTCTGAAGTTCTTGAACTTTGTCACGGAGTCTTTAGCTGTTCGCATTCTTCCGCTCGTACCTCCTTCAGACGCTTCGACAAAGTAGGGTCCCTTCCCTCCTGCAAGGTTCTGTTGTCCTTGCTCTCTTCGGTACTATGAACCCCTCCGACTCCCCATCCTAGCTTTCCCCTCCACTTCACTTTCGCTTATAGGAGCGGTTACCATAGGTGTCCCTATGGACTAGGAGGGGTCTCCCCAGTTGCCAACTTAACTCTCCTAACATTCCGCTCCCCGTACGCCGGAGGGTTCTTCGGCACTGCAACTCCAGATTCTCACGGTGCCTTCTTTCGCCTTCGCCCCAAAGGACCAGGCTCGGCTCCCTCTTGGTCCGCTCCAGCGGTGCATTGTCTCGACGCGGCAGGATTCACTTCATGTTACGGACTGCTAGGTTGGAGTGACGTCGCTTCGACGCTCGGATTGCTCCTGACGCCGGACGGCTCCTACAGGGCAGTCTGGCCTTTACCCTGACCGGACTTTCACCGGCTAGCTATGTTGACCTTATCTGGGCGCGACCCTTCGCCAATGCTTCGCTCTTCGCGCCC
>JACQUA010000249.1 GCA_016210565.1 Chloroflexota bacterium | reverse complement strand
GTACTGGAGTGCCTTATCCGGCATTCGCAGGCACGGTGGCCTGCGGTACTTTTCAAATCCCCCTTAATCCCCCTTTGAAAAAGGGGGAGATTCGGACTTCGTCATTTTATTACAGGCATTTGCTCCATTACTTTTCGAATATCGGGCGCGTCTTCGATGCCGGACACCATCCTGTCCAGCCTCTGGACGAGTTCCCGCGCCGCCTCGGCGCCGGCTGATGCAGTGATCATCTCGATGCCTTTGTCGATAACTTCCTGCTGGTCCATCTCGGCCACGCGCTTCTGGGTCTCGATCACCTCTTCCACCAGCGCCGTCCCGTCCGCCAGCCGGACCGTGATCCTTCCCTTGCCCGGATACTCCCCGCCTACCTCGCAGCGCTTCAGCAAGGTCTGGACCCCGGCCCCGTTGATCGCCTCTTCCGAAAATGACCAGATTGCGGGCCGCCCGTGGCGCAAAGTGACGCAGACCGCATACGGAATGCTGTACTGCGCGGCCATCACGTCGTGAACATCGACTATGCTCCGCTGGGCGTTGACCCGGCTGCCGGCGATGGCAATGGCGCTCAGGCCGCCACCCTTGCGGAAGGCCTGGGGATTGCGCTGGTGTAACCTCGTCGCCGCCTCGATGTAGGGGTCGATGGCCCCGGCGCAGGGGTAGCGTTTGATGAGCCACCTGTCTATCAGGAACTGCTCTCCGAAGCCCTGGGTTATCTTGTTCAGGTCGGGGTCCTTGCTGAAAGACCGGCAGAACCCGAATTCGCCCTCGAAGATGGTCCGGGCGCCGGTGATGCCGGCGGCGGCCAGCAGGCAGGAGAGGATGCCGGACTCTGATGCCCGCCCGGCAAAAACCCGCTTCTCCTGGGTGCCGTGAATGAATTCCTTCACCCCGGTGGGGAAATTGCCGGCCAGCCCCAGGGCGGAAACGAACTGCTCCCGGTCGAGGCCCAGCACCTTGCCCGCGGCGGCCGCCGCCGGCAAGGCGCCCATGGTGCCGGTGGGGTGAAATCCGAATTCGCTGATTGAACCCATGGCCGTGGACAACCTGGCGCCCACCTCGTAACCCGCAACCATGGCGGTAATGAAGGCGCGGCCGTCGATGCCCTGCCGCTGCCCCGTGGCCAGGGCCGCCGGGATCACCACCGCCCCGGCATGCATCCCCACGCCGCCATGATCATCCAGCTCGAAGCCGTGGGCATAGGTCCCGTTGACGAAGGCCGCCCGCATGGCGGGAAGCTTCGCCCCCGTGAAATAAACGGAACTTTCCGGGACGCCTCCCAGCCGGCCCACGACCGAGGACACGGCCTGCGCCCAGGAGGTCGACCGCCCCACCGCGGCCACGCAGAAATGGTCCAGCAGCAGCTTCTTGGCGCTGGACACGGCGCTGGACGGAATTTGCTTGTAGTCCATCCCCAGGAGGATGTCGGCTAGGTTTTCGCTAATGGTCACCTCAATACTCCTTTAGCCCGGTACCGCAGGCGTCCCTGCCTGTGACAGCCGGATTTTCGCTTTAGCCACGAATAAACTCGAATAGACACGAACAGAGGTACGAGGGGTGTCGTGATCTTGCGCGACCCATCTATGATAATACGAAGACCAGGTACACATAAGCAGTGTTCAATTTGTGTGTCCTGATGTATCGGGATGGTCCCACGTTTCCGGCCAGGCAGGTTCCAGGGCGCGACAGGCACGGAGGCCTATCGTACCGGCTTGGCCGCGGCGACAGGCACGGAGGCCTATCGTACCGGCTTGGCCGCCCCGACAGGCACGGAGGCCTGTCGTACCGGGGGTGGTCACGCCAGCACGCACGGTATCACCTGCCGGATATCTGTTATCTGCTCCAGGTTGGACCAGAGGCGTACTGCTTCTTGCACCCTGGCCTCGGGCAGGGCCCGGCGCGCGTTGGTCTCGAACTTGGCCCTGATGTTCTCGAATCCCCACGGGTTCTTCTGGCTGCCCAGGATCTCGCCGGGGAGAACCGCCTTGCTGTGGGTCTTTCCATTCTTGAGGCGCACCACCACCGGCCTGCCCGTCAAACCGGTCGACTTGCCGGTGGGGAAACCGCGATTGCCCTCTTCGTAGGCTATTTCTGCGTTGGTCATGATGCGGATCCGGACTTTGTCCATGGTCTCCACTATGCGGGGGTCGCGCACCCGCTCGTCGGTGTAGGTGTCGATATCGATTTTCCCCTGGACCAGCGTCGCCGCGGCGTTATAGGTCATGCTGAACTTCGCCTGCAAACCGGTCTCCGGCCGCTGGTAGACCGGGTCGGCGTAGTGCGAGTAGTAGGGCTGCGACACCTCAACCTCCTCAACGTCCCTGTAATCGAAGTGGTGCTCCTTCATCATCGCCAGCAGCGCGTCAATGGTGTAGTGGTTTGAGGCCCCGCAGGGGTATTTCTTGATGGTGACCATGTCCTGGATGCGATACGGATTGCCAAGACGGGCGGCCAGGGCCTGGGCGTCATAGCCGGAGCCGAGAAAGGCCGCGACGAACCCTCCCGGATGTTCCAGGATGAACTCGCCCGCGGTCCAACCCCGGCTGACCAGTTCGACAGCCATCACGCCATCGCGCGCCGCCAGTCCCGCCACCAGCGGCCAGGTCATCGTGCCCAGGTTGTGGTGGACCCCCGAGGCCATCGCCGCGGCGACCCCCAGCGCCATCCGGACCTGTTTCTGGTCCAGCTTCAGCAGCCTGGCACAGGCGGCGGTCGCGCCTATCCGCCCCGCCACCGAAAGATTCAAAAATGGATAGTCGCCCGATCGCTTCCCCCGCGGCGTCAGCGCCTCCCCGGCCTCGTGCCCGACGATGTAGGCATCCACCAGGTCCCGCCCGGAAGCGCCGGCCTTTTCTCCCACAGCCAGCAGGGCAGGCAGCAATACCGAGACGGCATGGGAAAAACCGCTGGAGTCCTCGTAGTCCAGGGCATGGGCAAGGGTCCCGTTGACCAGCGCGGCATTGCAGGCCGACATTTTCAGCCCTTTGGGTATGACCGTGGCCTCATCCCGGCCCGCGAACTCGTTCACGTAGGTGGTGATGAGGTTTGCCAGCGGCTGGACCGATCCGGCCAGCAGGACGCCCATGCAATCGAATATGGTCTCCTGGGCGACGCGCTTCGCCGCCGCTGGGATTTGGTCATATTTCGTATTGACAATCCAGTTGGCGACGTATTCGGTAGGACCCATAGAAGAACCTCAAGAATCAAAAATCAAGATCAAATGACGAAGTCCGAATGACGAGTACATACCATGTTGTGCTGTCACCCTGAGCGAAGCGAAGGGTCTTTCGCTCCCTGGGGGAAAAGATTCTTCGACGGCGCTCACTTCGTTCGCTTCGCTCAGAGTTTGTGAATTTATTGAAAACCCAGATATGAGCGAGACAACTCGCTAGATAGGGACTAACCAATTTCTTCACAAGCTCTCAGAATGACAGGCGTCGTCGCCGCTTCGCTCAGAATGACTTCCCTCGTCCTGCGTCATTGGCGCACATTGACCACTACCTCGTCTCCCTCCCGGGTGAGCGTTGCGCCCAGCTTGCGGCACCAGTAGTCCATGTACTGGAAGACCTCTCCCGACCGGGGGTCCGTCGCGGGCAGGAATTCCGGCTCGGAACGTTCATTGGTCCAGACCGGAAGAAAGGAGACCTTCTCGATCCCGCTCTTGTTGATGAGGCACCTGGCCACCATGCTGTAGTGCTTGTCTTTGGCGCCGGGGTGCTCGTTCCCCGGTTCTTCCCGCCACTTGCGGTAGACGTCGGACGATCTTTTCGTAAACACCCCCGGCGGCGGCTTGTGCCTGGGCCCTTCCGATCCGAAACTTCCAATACTATAGAAGATCACCTTCCCTTTGTACACCTCAATGCCTTTGAGAATGTGGGCGTGATGCCCCAGGATGAGGTCGGCTCCGGCGTCGATGGCCCGGTGTCCGACCTCCGGCTGGTAATCGGCCAGCATTCCGGGAATGAAGTGTATGCCCCAGTGCATCGATACGACCACCACGTCCACCTGCTTGCGCAGATTGCGGACGTCTTCTTCCATGGCCAGTACATCCTGCTCCATGGGGACCGTGACCACCTCCGGCGGAGTGCCGGCCTGGTACTCCACCGGTTCGTAGTAGGTGGAGACGCGGAGGGGGGCGCAACCCGGCTTCTGCTCCCGGGCTTCGTACTCGGTAGGCAGCACCGAGTTATAGGCCAGAATCCCGACCCTGACCCCTTTCCGGTCGAAGATGGCCGGACGCCGGGCCTCGGCGATGTCCCTGCCGACGCCGATGATCTGGATGTTGTTGGCGCGCACCACGTCGATAGTGTCCACCAGGGAGTCCGGACCGTAGTCGAAACAGTGATTGCTGGCATGCGAGACCACGTTGAACCCGCCGTGGACCAGCGACCGGACGTTCTCCGGGCGGACCCGCGAATACCAGTTGGTGTGGTCCCGGAACTGGAAACCGCCGCGGTTGGAAAAGTTCTTTTCGAGCTGGCCGAAGACTATGTCGGCTTCCTTCACTTTCTGGTGCACCGCCGCGAAAAGGGAATCCGGGTCTTCCCCGTAGTCCGCCCGTCGGGGGCTGATATCCCCGACGGCATGTATCACCATGGTATCGTTCGCTGCTGTCACTTTGTTGCCTCTCTCATAGGAAATAAGTCAACCCGTACCGCAGGCCGCCGTGCCTGCGAACCGCCGGTGGGCAATGCACAGCTTTAGCCCCGCAGGAGGATCTTTCAACCTGTAGAGCCACTGAAGGCCCTTTCTGAATTCTTCAAGCGCCGCATTGATTTCCATGTTTATCGCTTCGCCTCCAGATTGTGGACCACCACCTCGTCTCCTTCCACGGTGAGAGTGGTGCCCAGTTCTTCACACCAGGGTTCGGCGTAATGCAGCACATCCTGGAATCTCGGGTCGCCGGGGGAAAGTATCTCCGGCTCAGCCCGCTGGTTGCACCATACCGGGAGGAATGACACCCTCTGGATTCCGCTCTTGCTGACGGCGCACCTGGCCACCATCGAGTAGCGGGTGTCCGGGGGCGCGCCGTACCGCTCCCATCCGGGTTCCACCCGCCACTTGCGGTATAAAGCCGAAATGCGGTCGCCTTTGACCCCCGGTGGTGGTTTGAGATGGCGCGGGGTCTCCATGGCGAAATTCCCCAGGCTGTAGAAGATCACCCGTCCCTTATACACCTCGATGCCTTTGATGAGGTGCGGATGGTGCCCGACGATGAGGTCCGCGCCGGCATCGATGGCGCGGTGTCCGACGGCGGGCTGGTACATGGCCAGCATCCCGGGGACGAAATGCACGCCCCAGTGCATGGAGACGACAAGAACGTCTACCTGGCGCCGCAACTGGCGGATGTCTTCCTCCATCGTCCGAACGTCGTCTTCCAAGGGGATGGTTATGATTTTGGGCGGCTGTCCCGGCCCCCAGTCCTGGGCCTCATAATAAGTCGAGACGCGGATGGGGACGGATCCCGGCTTCTCCTCGCGGGCCTCGCATTCGGGAGTCAACTCGAAGTTGTAGGCCAGGAAACCCACCTTGACGCCCTTCCGCTCCAGAATGGCCGGCCTTCTGGCTTCCTTGAGGTCTTTTCCCACCCCGATGACATGAATCCTGTTGCGCCGGAGGACTTCAATGGTTTCCAGCAGGGCTTCCGGCCCGTAGTCGAAGCAGTGATTGCTGGCGTGAGAGACCACGTCAAAACCACCGTGGAGCAGCGACTTGACGTTATCCGGGTGCACCCGCCCGTACCAGGTGGTATGCTTTCCCCAGTTCATGCAGCCGCGGGTGGAAAGATTCCACTCCAACTGGCAGAAGCGCAAGTCGGCTTCTTTGAGTTTCTCGTGCACCGCGGCCAGCAAGGACTCCACCGGTTCGCCGTAGTCCACCCTTCGCGGACCAACGTCGCCCACCGCGTGAATTATGATAGAGTCGCTGGGAATCGGTCGAAAATCCACAGTATTTCCTTCTTCTTGAAGCCGGAACGATGAATCAATCGGTCATGCCCGGTCGGCCAGGCGCCATGAAGAATGAAAATAACGGCTCACAGGCACGGTGGCCTCTGGTACCGGTCTGCTTTCCTGGCAATGTTCCATTTCCGGCGCCGCTGCTAGCGCTTGGTTACAGAAATAAGCGAAAGATTCTTCGACTACGCTGAGAATGACATTGGAAGCCCTGTCACCCTGAGCCGGAGGTTGAGCGAAGCGAAGGCCGCGGGCGAAGGGTCTTTCGTCCCCGCCCCTCTGAAGGATTCTTCGACTCCGACTCGTCCCGATAGCATCGGGACTCGTCTTCGCTCGGAATGACATTTTGCCTATCTAATAATCAGATGCCCGAAGATCTTCTTGGCTTCCCCCATGGAGTCCAGCCGGCTCAAATAATCTTCTTCGCTGCCAACGTAGACGTATTTCACGCCCTCCTGCCTCACCTTGTCCGGCTCCAGGGAATCGGTGGGAACATCCAGGCGGGCGCTCTGCTGCCCCATCACCTTTTGCAGGAGCGTCTGCGCTTCTCTGGTGAGCAGCCAGTTGATATAGAGCCGGGCGGCGTTGGGATGGGGCGCCCGGTTCATCAGCGCGACGCTGCCTGCCCCGGTCTTCAAGACGCTTCCTTCCACCGGAATGATGCCCTTGAGGGACGCCCCGGCTTTGACGAAATCCGACACGATGGCGTCGTTAGGGGCGATGAGTATGGAGTATTTTCCGCGCGCCAGCCATTCCGTCTGGAGGCGGTGGTCCAGGGCAACCGAAGGCTCCTGCGCCGCCAACTGGCGCATGAACTCCAGGCCCATGATGTTCTTGACCACCCCATACCACTCGATCCCCGGTCCGTTGACCGTGGGGTCATTGAGCATCAACTTGCCTTTCCATTTGGGCGCGAGCAGGTCCCTGTAGCTCTTTATTTCCGGTACCTGCACCAGATCGCTGTTGTAGACTATGGGAGTCGTGGCCGTGGCGACGTACGATATTACCGTCCGCTCCTTGTCGATAAAGTTCAGGGAGTTCTCCACCCAGAGGGCGGAGTTGGTTACCTCGGGAAGCAACAAGATAGGCCCGATGGGATCGAGGAATCCCTTCGGTTTCAAGTCCTGCACCAGGACGCCGCCGCCCCCCTGGTAAACGTCGGGGATGAACAGACCCGCCCGGCGTTCCGTGTCGATCTTCGGCGACAGTTCGGCGCTCCTGGCCGTCAGGTAATCTATTTCAATGCCGTACTTCTCCAGGAGCCGTTGCGCGAGCGCTTCACGGGGGCCCGGCCCGGACGAGGAGTACAGAACAATTCGCCCCTCCTTCCTGGCCGCCGCCTCCAGTTGTTGCCACTGCTGCTGCCACGGCTCCGCGGCGGCTCCCGGAAGGGACCCGCTCACGCCTGGCGAGGGAATCGCCGGCGCGACCTCAGCAGCCTGCGGCGCGCAGGCGCCGAGAAGCATCGCTGTGAGGATGAATAGGCTGAAGAAGACTGTTCTCTGTATTTTCATTGCGCTCTCCGTACCTGGCTCGAATCAAATGAATAATTCCTGATGTTCAGCCCGATTCTCACCCTCTCCTGACCGCGCCCATCAGGCGAGGGGGATTCCGGGATTTCACCAGTGTAAGGCTCCTTCGGAGAAAGTGTCCATGATAAAGCTCAATCAACCGCACAGGGGTTATGTCGGTCTGGACGCCACACCTGCGCGCAGGACTCAGGGTATGCGCTGGCACAAAGGCAATAAAAGTGGCGCGACGATAGACGCAGGGGTCACAGGTTTCACCGCAAAGGACACAAAGGGACGCAGAGGGGACGGCATAGAGTGAATGACGAGTCTCTGTGAGCCTCTGTGTCCTCTGCGGTGAATGCGTCCCCTGTCGGCGGGTGTTACCGGGTGCGGCATTTGTTTTTGCGTTTGTATTACACACAACGGCCCGTTGTTCTATTTTGGAGGGAGCCCGGCCAGCAGCCGGAGCTTTTCCTGTTCGAGCACCACCACCTTTCCCCGGAATGAACTGACGACGCCTGTCTGCCTCAAACGGCTGACAAACCGCGCAGCGGTCTCGGTGGTGGTCCCGGCCATCTCCGCGATCTCGTGGCGCGTGAGGGGAATCGTGGACCCGAATTCGAGGCACAGACCGAGCAGTACGTGCGCAAGGCGGTAATCCGTCCTCGCGGCAGCGAGCTCGCTGAGCCGCCGCACCATCGCCGCGTGTCGCTTGCTGGAAATGCTGAGGACCTTTTGGGAGATTTTGAACCCTGCGCCGGGATACCTGTTCAGGAAGGCAGCGAATTCCCGGCCCCGGATAACCAGCACCCGGCCGTCGGTTACAGCCTGGGCGGTGGTGGGATGGCGTCGCTTGCCGGCAAGAAGGAGAATAACTCCCAGCAACTCCCCCGGACCGTAAACGGCGCTGATGAAGTCGGTCCCCGAGGCAGAATGATGCAAAACCTTCACCATCCCGGAGGCCACCAGATAGCAGTATTCCACAGCGTCGCCCTCAAAGAAAAGGAACTGGCCGGGCTTCAGGCGACGTTCGACAGCGAGCCGGGAGAGCTCCACAAGCTGTTTTGTATCCAGGCTGGAGAATACAGCGGATTTCGCCAGTAGGTCCACCTGTCCCTGGTCGGCCGCGCGCGGCCGTGGCTTGAAGTCTTTCACCCCGTGGGCGCTGGCCGCCCCTCCCCGTGGCGGGAAGCCGGCGACTGGAGGGGGTAAACCGGCCCGGGAGGTCCTTTCCCTGCCCGCGCTTCTTCCCGCCGTGCAGCTATCCCACCGGGCAACGCCGGTCCCTTCGGCCAGACCCCACAGCGTCCTCAGTCCCAGTTTGTTGGGCCGGGCCTGCCCGTTCTCCCACCGGCTGACGGTCACGAAAGTAACGCCGAGCCTTTCCGCAAACTGGTCCTGAGTGAGTCCCAGATTCTTTCGCAGGATCCGGATCCACCCCGGCAGTTCGACGACATTCGCTGAAATCATCTGCTCTGAAACCACTGTTGTTAACAAACTTTAAGTCCGGGTATTTCGTCCG
Source organism: Chloroflexota bacterium (assembly GCA_016210565.1). Taxonomy (GTDB): domain Bacteria; phylum Chloroflexota; class Dehalococcoidia; order JACQUA01; family JACQUA01; genus JACQUA01. The sequence goes on along the minus strand of JACQUA010000249.1, from coordinate 25,766 downwards.
GCGAGACGGGAAAAGCTAACCCGCCACACAACGAAGTCTACTCCCCTCGATGCCGCCAGTATACAACAGGTGCGGAAAACGTGTCAAAAGACAGAGATAATGACAAACCGTTCATGCGCCTGACGGTGGTGGTGGCCCGGGCTGGCCAGTAGATTGGCTACTCTAAGGCAACGTTGCGGATAACCGGTACCACAGGCCACCGTGCCTGTGAGCCCCGGACTTAGAGACGGTGACTCGTTGTGCGAATGCCCACAATCGGAGGCCGAATCGGAAGCGTGATATTAGTCGTTAAGGATTTAGGTCTGCCTTGTTCAAAATCCATGGCTCACCCCGATGCATCGGGGTGGTATCGGCAGGTTTGATTGAGCAATGTCATGGACACCGGTTGACCCGGGGGCCTATGCTGGAGAAGCATAGGGAGCCGGGGGTAGAATTGGCGGGTCGGCCTCCGTTTGACAGCAAGGTGATGACTATGTTATACAATCACAGTAGTTCATGACAAGGAAGTTGCCGTGAGGGAAGAGGACTTCCGGTCCAGCCGCCACTGACCAGACTGGCTGAATTCATTCCAGAGGGATTGTCGCCGACAAAGCACAAAGGAGGTTACGCTCAAAATGAAGAGACTACGTTTAGTTGCTGTTTCAGCTCTCGCGGTCGTCGCCCTGGTACTGGCTGCCTGCCAGCCGGCGACGCCCACGCCGAAGCCGCCGGCCCCGCCGGCTGCTACTACTGCGGCGCCTTCATTGCCAACCACCACCCCGGCGCCCGCGCAACCGGCCAAGCCGACCGCGGCGCCAACGACCAAACCCACCCCGGCGCCCACCGCCAAACCGGCCCCGGCTGAGGACGCGGCCCAGTTCTACGCCGGTAAGACCGTAACGGTTGTTGAAAGCACGGCGCCCGGCGGCGGCATAGAACTGCTCACGCGCGCCATGGCGCGGCACCTGGGGAGGCTGATCCCGGGTAACCCGTCGGTCATCGTGACCAATATGCCAGGAGCGGGCGGCCGGCTAGGCGCGAACTACGTATACAGCGCCAAGCCTGACGGACTGATCCTGGGGCGGGTGGCCACCGTGGTATCCATGGAATACATAAGCGGTCTGGAAGGTATCCGGTATGACCCCAAACATTTCGTCTGGCTGGGGAACCTCAGCGGCGGCGGCTGGCTCTTCTACGTGCGGACCGACTCGCCCTGGAAAACCTTCGCCGACATAAAGGCCAAGCCGGAGCAGGCGAAGATCGGGGCGCCCGAAGTCGGCAGCACCCAGTTCTACCGGTCGAGGGTCGTCGAGGAGGCCATGGGAGTCCGCTTCAAACATATCCTGGGACTGCCCGCTCCCGAGATCGACCTGGCGATAATGAGGGGCGAAATCGAAGGCAGAACGAATTCCCTGGGCGTCGTCTGGCAAAGAAACAAGGAATGGCTGGAGAAAGGCTTTATACGCGTGATGGCGCAAAGTTCTCCGGAAAGACATCCCTTGTTCCCTGACGTTCCCAGTATCTATGAACTCGTGCCCGAAAAAGACCACGCCAAGCTCAGGGGCGCACTCACGCCTACCGACTGGTACGGGCCTTATGTATTTCCTCCGGGCGTGCCGGAAGACCGCGTCAAGGCCGTGAGAGATGCTTTCACCCGGATAGCCAAAGACGAGGCGTTTCTGGCAGACGTGAAACGCGCTGACCTCGAATATTCTTTGTACCCGGTAGGCTGGGAGCAGGTTGAAAGCTACATGCGGGAAGTCCTTTCCTATCCGCCGGACGTGCTGGCGTTCTACAAGAACCTGTCCACCATGCCGAAGTAATGGGGTGGGCGTAGGGGCAGACCCATGTGTCTGCCCGCCGGCGGCTCCCGCCAGTACGACAGGCTTTCCAGCCTGTCGCGTGCCCACCGGCAGGTCCCGACCTGTCGGGACGGGTTCGCCCCTACGGGCGCGGCCCACACAGGCGGGACGCCTGTGGCACTGGCCCAAGAACAAGGATTGAGACTAGCCAAGGATTGAGACTAGCCAATGATTGAAGCGGCCTCGCAGGCGCTGGTTACCATTTTTAGCCCTTTCCACCTGCTGCTCCTGGTTGCCGGAGTGCTCATGGGGCTGGTAATAGGCGCCCTGCCCGGAATCGGAGGCCTGGCCGGTCTTGCCATCCTTCTTCCCTTCACCTACACCCTGGGCCCTTATGCGGCGATACCGCTGATCATCGGGATGCTGGCCGCGGACTTCACGGGAGATTCCATTCCCGCCATACTGTTCAGCGTCCCCGGGTCGGCTGGCGCGGCGGCCACGGTGGTGGATGGCTACCCAATGACAAAGCGGGGGGAGGCCGGACGGGCGTTGGGCATCGCCTTCAGCGCCTCCGCTCTGGGCGGCCTATTCGGCGCCCTGGTCCTGGCTTTGTCTCTGCCGGTCCTCAGGCCGCTGGTGCTGATGTTCGGCGTGGCCGAATACTTCATGTTGACCCTGATGGGGATAAGCATGCTGGCGGCCGTTGGCGGCAAGCCGGTCTATAAAGGGTTTATCGCCGCCTCCCTCGGTCTGGTGCTGGCCATGATAGGAACCGACGATCAAACAGGGGTCCTGCGATGGACTTTCGACCAGCCCTTTCTCCTGGACGGGGTCCCCCTGGTAGCTGTGGCCACCGGGCTTTTTGCCATCCCGGAGCTGGTGGACATGGGACGCAGCAACATAGACGCCGGTTCGGCCGCCATCGACTGTCGTCTCTACCGGGGCATTTGGACCGGGATCAAAGATACCTTCCGGCACTGGTTCCTCTTGATCAGGTGCAGCAGCATCGGCGTGTGGGTCGGCTTTCTGCCCGGACTGGGCGCCAGCGCCGCCGACTGGATGGCTTACGGCCACGCGGTCCAGACCGAAAAGGGCAAGGAAAACTTCGGCAAAGGCGACCCGCGCGGGGTGGTGGCTGCCGAGTGCGCCAACAACGCTTGCCGGGCCGGTGACCTGATCCCGACCATAGCCTTCGGAGTCCCGGGCAGTGGTTCCATGGCCCTCGTGCTCGCCGCCTTTACCATACTCGGCCTCGTCCCCGGCCCGGCAATGCTTACCAAACAACTGGATGTCACTTTCACCATAGTGTGGAGCCTGGCTCTGGCCAACCTGGCCGCCACCGGGGTTTGCCTGGTCGCCGCCAAGTGGATAGCCAAGGCATCCATCGTGCAGGCGCACCGCTTGGTCCCTCTCATTATCGTGTTCGTTTTCGTCGGGGTGTTCACGCTCAGGTATAATATCGTGGATTTGGTCCTTCTCATGGTGTTTGGGGCGCTGGGGCTGGTGATGAAGCGCCTGCGCTACCCCCGCCCCGCCCTTATTCTGGCGTTTGTCCTCGGCCCCTTGACCGCCAAATACTTCTTCGTTTCCAACCAGGTACATGGCGCAGAATGGGTTACCCGGCCGTGGGTCATAATCCTGTTCCTGGTGACCCTGGTTGCAGTATTTGCGCCGGGTTTGATGGAGCGAAGGGCGAGGAAGAAAAAATAAAAGATGCGACTGCTGAAGAGCCTTGCCTTTGAAATCTCGGCCTTGCTGGTCTTTGCCTTTGTCATAATCAGCGCTCAGGCATGGCCGGTGCGCGCCCGCTGGTTCCCTTCGTTTGTGGCGGGAGCGGGAGTCCTGTTTACCTTCGCCCAAATTCTGTTTGTCCTGCGCCGCCGCGCGCGGCCCGGGAAAGAAGCGCCGGAACTCGCGGCAGAAAGACCGGCCACGTTCAGACAGGCTTTCAGGTTGTATTGCTGGATCTTCGCCCTGTTCCTGGGCATCTGGGTGGGCAGTTTCCCCATTTCGTTGTTTCTTTTTGTGTTCCTGTATCTGATGTTCTGGGGGCGGGAGAAATGGCTGTTTTGCCTGGTTTACAGCGGGGCGCTGTCTCTTTTCATCTGGATAATCTTCGATTACATAGTCCACATTCCCTGGCCCGACAGCCTGATACAGCGATGGCTAATGTGAACGATCCGTGAATTCAAATATCAAAGTGCAAAATGAACGAGCATCGTCCGACAACCGTAGGGGCGAACCCGTCCCGACGCATCGGGACTCTCGCAGAGCGGAGTGTGTTCGCCCGCCGGCGGGCAGACACGCGGGTCTGCCCCTACGGTTCGGACTCAGGAGGAGCCATGCCAACCGGAACTAACCTGGATGGGACCGTAACCATCCACGCCGTGGGCGATGTCGGCCCCAGGCGTATCGAATACGGGGAGCCTCCGGAATCCCTTCTGGCCATGGCGCAGAAGAAGATCAAAGAGGCGGACATACGTTTCTGTCAACTCGAAAGGAGCTTTTCCACCAGGGGCTGTCTCCAGTACCGGGACTTCCCTACCTGGTACGGGCGGGTCCATCCTGACAACGTGAAGACGCTGGTCTTTGGTGGGTTCAACGTCCTTTCCCATGCCAGCAACCATTCGTTTGATTATGGTCCCGAGGCCCTGGTGGATTCCATCGAACTGGTCCGTGCGAACGGCATCCAGGTGGTGGGCGCCGGAAAGGACATCGCCGAGGCCAGAAAACCAGCCATAATGGAGTGCCGGGGAGTCAAGGTGGGGTTTCTGGCCTACGCCTCGGTGCTGCCGGCCGAGTATGAAGCCAGGGAGGGCAAAGCCGGCTGCGCCCCCCTCCGGGTTTCGACTTACTACGAGGCCCAGGAGTACCAGGCGGGGACGCCTCCCAGGACGATAACGGTCCCCAGGGAAGACGACGTCCGGGCCATGGAAGAGGACGTCCGCAGCTTGCGGGGGAAGGTTGACGTTCTGGTGGTCTCCATGCACTGGGGCATCCATTTCCTGCCGGGGATGCTGGCCATGTACCAGCCCACGGTGGGCCACCGGGCCATCGACGCCGGAGCCGACCTCATCGTCGGGCATCACGCCCATATCGTCAAGGGGATAGAGCTGTATAAGGGCAAAGCTATTTTCTACAGCCTGGGAAACTTCGCCCAGGAAACTCCCTGGCATCAGAAACCCCCTCCCGGCGGGATGCATGCCACCAACATTTCGAGCAGCTACCGAAAATGGCAGGAGGAGCCAGGCTGGGAGCGTTACAAAGGGTCTTCCGATAAGCGGTATACCATGATGGCGAAATGCGTGGCGGACAAAGGCGGCATCCGGAGAGTTTCTTTCCTGCCCGGCTGGGTCAACCAGCGCGCCGAGCCGGAGTTCCTGTCTGCCGGCGATCCCAGGTTCAAAGAAGTCGTGGGCTACATTCAGCCCTTTTGCAAAGAGCTCGGCGCCGTCCTGACCGTAGAAGGAGACGAGGTGGTTGTCTGTGGAGCGGGGTGAATGTCATTCTGAGCGAACACGAGCGCAAGCGAGTCGGAGTCGAAGAATCCTTCGCTTCGCTCAGGACGAGCTGTTTCGAGGGTGGGGGCAAAAGGCCCTTCGCCTGGTCCTTCGCTTCGCTCAGGACTCCGGCTCTCCGAAACGGAGCACGCTCCGTTCCGAGAGTCCCGACGTGTCGGGACAGGGTGACATTCTCTGAGCAATCAGGAGGCAACGTTCTTGAGCACAAAATACACCGGGGAAAAGAGCACCGTAACCATCCTGGCGGTGGGCGATATGGGCCCTTACCGGCCGGACCCAAAGACCATTTTCGAACCCAGCGCAGAGCTTATGCGGAGCGCCGACATCACCTTCGGGCAACTCGAACGGATACTGTCTGACCGCGGCTGTCTGCAGATGACCGGCAGCGCCAGCATCAGGGTGCCGCCGGGTAACGTCGAGGCTTTCACCTATATGGGCTGCGATGTGATTTCAGTGGCCGGCAACAAGGCGACGGACTGGGGCGCCGAAGGACTTCTCGATACCATCGAGGTGCTGCAACGGAACGGCATCAAAGCCATCGGCACGGGCAGGAACGTAGCACAGGCGACGGAGCCGGCAACGTTCGATTGCAAGGGGACCAGGATCGCTTTCCTGGGGTACAGTTGCGTCACACCCCCGGGGCATGAGGCAACCGAGGACAAGGCCGGGGTGGCCAGTGTCAGGATATCCACTTTCTACGAGGCCCAGGAATACCAGGCAGGGACCCCGCCAAGAATCATAACCTTTCCTAACGCGGACGATCTCAAGCCACTGCTGGACAACGTCCGCAAAGCGAAGGCCGCGGCCGACATCGTGGTCCTTTCCCTTCACTGGGGGATACATCTGATTTCAAAGGTTATCGCCCAGTATCAGCCCATTATCGGCCACGCGGCCATCGATGCCGGCGCCGACCTCATTCTCGGCCACCATGCCCATATTCTTAAGGGCATCGAGGTTTACAGGGGCAAGGTGATATTCTACAGTCTGTGTAACTTCGGGATGGAAGCGCCGGAGGAGCAGTGGTTGAAGCAGCGCCTGCGGCACATGTACCGGTGGGAAATCGACCCGGCTTATCCGAGGTACGCCTATCCCCCGGACACCCGCCGCACCGTCGTGGCCAAAATCGTAATTCGAAATAAGAGGATCGAGCGCGTCTCTTTCCTGCCGGCCTACATCAACGGGCAGGCCCAGCCGGTGGTCCAACGGGAGAGAGACCCTCGCTTCGAAGAGGTTGTACAATATGTGAAGGACATATCTGATGATTTCAAGACGGGCTTTCAGGTCGACGGCGACGAGGTGGTGGTGACCACAGGGTAAATTGCGGGCGCTTTTACAGGCGGAACCACAAGATGTCACGAGATGAACACCAGATTTGAAGAGGAAGGTTGTCAGTAAGCAAATCCCTTGAAAATCTTGTGTTAATCTCGTGGTTTATTGTTCAACTTATTTGCGGACAATTCTTGAGGAGAGACAATGAGTGACCAGGCGAGCTCAAAAGACACCGTTCTGATTCATGCCGTGGGGGATGTCTTTCCCCGGCGGGTGGAGGCGGGGGAGCCGCCCGAATCCCTGATGGAGAAGGTCAGCGGGAAGATCAAGGAAGCCGACGTGGCTGTCTGCCAACTGGAGACCAATCTCTCCACCAAAGGTTGCCTCCAGTACCGCGACTTCCCTACCTGGTACGGGAGGAACCATCCCGATAACGTGAAATGTCTGGTATCCGCTGGCTTCAAAGTCGTGTCCCACGCCAGCAATCACTGCTTCGATTACGGCCCCGATTCGCTGATCGAAACTGTTGAGGTGCTGCGGAAGGCCAACCTGTTGCCCATCGGTGCGGGCAAGGACCTCGCCGAAGCCAGGCAACCCGCGATTGTCGAGCGGAAAGGGATCAAGATAGGGTTTCTGGCTTACAACATGGTCCTGCCCGCAGAGTACGAGGCCAGGGAGGGAAAAGCCGGCTGCAATCCCATTCGCGTTTCGACCTACTACGAGGCCCAGGAATACCAGGCCGGCACGCCGCCGAAGGTAATCAGCATCCCGCTGGAAGGCGACGTCCTGGCCATGGAAGAAGCTATCCGCAATCTCCGCAAACAGGTCGACGTCGTGGTGGTGGTCATGCACTGGGGGATACACTTCGTCCCCGGGATGCTGGCCATGTACCAGCCCACAGTGGGGCACCGGGCCATTGACGCCGGGGCGGACCTCATCGTCGGGCACCACGCCCACATCATCAAAGGCATCGAGGTCTACAAAGGGAAGGCCATCTTCTACAGCCTGGGCAACTTCGCCCAGGAGACCCCCTGGCATGTGAAGCCCCCTCCGGGTGGCGCGCACTCCGTCAACATTTCGAGCTCCTATCGCAAGTTCGAGGAAGAGCCGGGGTGGGACCGCTACAAGGGGCCCAAGGACAAACGGTACACGATGATGGTCCGGTGCGTCGCCGGCAAGAAAGGAGTCCACAGAGTCAGCTTCCTGCCCGGCTTCATTAACCAGAAGGCGGAGCCGGAACTCCTGTCCCGGAGCGACCCCAGGTTCGACGAAGTCCTGAACTACATCGGGCCTTTCTGCAAAGACCTGGGGACGGCCCTGAGCGTGGAGGGCGACGAGGTTGTCGTCTCCAGCCTCCCGTAGGGGTCCCGACTTGTCGGGATGTGTTCACCCGCTGGCGGGGCCCGGATAGATCGGGAGCAACGTAGGGTGGGTTAAGCGCAGCGGGGCGCCGGGGAAGCTGGGTGGCTGTGCGAACCCACCACATCGAGAGAAGGAAAACAAAGCTGCGATAGCCAACCAGGCCGAATGGTGGTTTAGCGTCCCGATTATATCGGGACGCTAAACCCACCCTACGTGTTATTGCTTTGCGACACCAGTCCACCAAAGGATTGAGTGCGCAGGCCGGCGCAAATATGCTATGCTGTTAGGAATTTACCCGACAGCGAGAAACCGTGTTAGTCTGTATGGAGGTACAAAGTGAAGAAGGCATTATGGTCAATGGCGTTCTTTGTTGTAGCGGCGCTGGCCCTCGGCGCCTGCGCCCCCGGGGAGACGCCCGCCGCGACCCCGGCACCGGACAAAGAGGCGCCCTCCGCCGTCCCCGTGGTGGCAGGCTGGCAGCAGAGGTGGGACAACATCCTGGCCGAGGCCAGGAAGGAGGGGGTAGTTACCATTTACGCCGGCTGGTCGGCCGAGGCCAGGACGGCGCTCACCCAGGCCTTCAAGGCCAGATATGGAATCGACGCCGAATTCACTCCCTTTACCGGCGGGCCGCAGATGCTGGCCAAAGCCAGCGCGGAACACAGGGCAGGACTGTTCTATGCGGACCTTTTCGGGGGCGGCAGCACGACCCTGTTCTCCCTGAGGGATCCCGGTATTTCCACTGCCATCGAGCCCCTGTTGATCCTCCCCGAGGTGCTCGATACCAATGCCTGGTTGAACCAGCGGTTGCCATTCCTCGATAAGGACAAGAAGGCGCTGAGCATGATATACAGCATACAGCACCGCTTCGTCTACAACATAGATATGGTGGGTAAAGGGGAAATCACGAGCTATAAAGACGTTCTCAATCCCAGGTACAGGGGCAAGATGATCATGGAAGACCCATCCGTGTCGGGCGCGGGTAACGGCTTGATGGGTTCTCTGGCCCAGATTATCTGGAACATGGAAGAGGCCAAGGACTACCTCCGCCAGCTACTGAGACTGGACGTCCTGCTCTTGAGAGACCAGCGGCTTCTGGTAGAAAACGTTGCTCGCGGGAAGTATCCTATCGCCATAGCTCCCAATTCAGCCGTCGTGGCCAATTTCCTTGATTTGAAGGCGCCCATAGAAATCGCCTTTCCCAGAGAAGGCGTGATGATCACCACGGGAGCATCCAGCGGTCTGGCCGTGGCGGCCCGCATGGCGCATCCCAATGCCGGAGTCGTATTCCTCAACTGGCTCCTTTCAAAGGAAGGACAAACGACTTTATCGAAGAGCGTCAGCAATCCCAGCCGCAGAGTTGACGTGCCCACAGAATGGGTCAACCCTGTTTTCGTACCCAGGCCGGACATGAAGCTGTTCTGGGACTCGGAGGAGTTTATCTTATTTCAGTTGCAGATGCAGAAAGTAGCCAAAGACATTATTGACGAGTTCAACGCAAAGAAGTAAAGCCGGTCATTGCGAGCGAAGCGAAGCAATCTCCCGGACTGGTCGGCCATGGGATTGCTTCGTATCTTCGTTCCTCGCAAAGACGGGCCGATTTCATCGTTCATGGTGCGCCGACGGCGCATGGGGGTGACTGATTTCATTCCTGGTGAAAAAGGAGGTCCAAGAGTGAACAGGTTGTCATGGTCAATGGGGTTTTTGATTGTAGCGGCGCTGGTTCTGGTCGCCTGCGGGCCCGGAGAAAAATCCCCGGCAACCCCGGCCCCGGCCAAAGGGGCGGCGCCGGCCCCCGCGGCCACGGGATGGCAGCAAAAATGGGACGCCCTGTTGGCCACAGGGAAGAAAGAGGGGACGGTTTCAGTGTACGCCAACTGGGACCCCAGCATTAGAATGGCGCTAACCCAGGCCTTCAAGGCAAAGCACGGCATCGACGTGGAATTCACGCCGTACTCCAGGGGACCGGAACTGCTGGCAAAAGTTAACATGGAACAGCGGGCAGGGCTATACCTGGTGGACTTCTTCGGCGGCGGCAGCACCACCATGTTCTCTCTGAGGGAGCCCGGGATCTCCGGTCCCATCGAGCCTCTCCTGGTTCTTCCCGAGGTGCTGGACACTAAGGCATGGCTGGACGGGCGCTTGCCCTTCCTCGACAAAGATAAGAAGGCCCTGAGCATGATTTACTCCATTCAACACCGGATTATCTATAACACCGGCATGATCACAAAGGGGGAAATCACCGGCTACAAGGACCTGCTCAATCCGAAGTACAAAGGCAAGATGGTCATGGACGACCCGACGACCTCCGGCGGCGGCGTTACCCTGATCACCTGTCTGGCCGAACATATCTGGAACCTGGAAGAGGCCAAGGAGTTCTTCCGCGGGTTGTTGAGGCAGGATGTGGTATTCCTGCAGGACCGCCGGCTTCAGGTGGAAAGCGTCGCCCGGGGCAAGTATGCCATAGGAATCTCCCCTAACTCGGCAGCCCTGTCCGAGTTCATTGAGCTCAAGGCGCCGATAGAGATAGCTTTTCCCAAGGAAGGCGTTACGGTTACCACGGGGGCAGCCAGCGGGTTGAGCGTGGCGGCCCGCATGGCGCATCCGAATGCAGGCCAGGTATTCCTGAACTGGCTGCTGAGCAAGGAAGGCCAGACCACATTGTCGAAGGCTGCCGCCAATCCCAGCCGGAGGATCGATACGCCCACCGAAGGGATTATCTCCATCTTCCTACCCCGGCCTGACCTGAAACTGTACTGGGACTCCGAGGATTTCATCCTGAAAAACGGCGAGATGCCGAAGACAGCCAAGCAGCTTATTGACGAGCACAGCGCCAGGAAGTGAAGTTAGCAGTGAGTAGTGAGTAGCGAGTAGTGAGTAGTCAGTAGCCAGAAGTTAGCAGTCAGGAGTGTGGACTCGGGACTCCAGACTCAAGACTCTGGACTGGTTCTGGTAGAAAAGGAACAAACATGAAAACAGTAGTGTCCGTAGCCGTGTTGGCCATTGTTCTGGCTGGCCTGGTGCTGGCCGCGTGCGCTCCCGGACAAGACCAGTCGCCGGCGGCGGCGCCGGGCCCGCAAGGACCGGGTGCCACCGCCGGTCCCGCCGCGACGGGCTGGGAAGCGGATTGGGCCAGGGCGCTGGAGACGGGGAAGCGGGAAGGGACTCTTACCATGTACACCACCTGGTCCCCCGACCTGCACGCCGCGCTGCGGAAGGGGTTTCAAGGGAGCACCGGCATCAAGGTTGAGTTCACTTCAATGGGACGGGGACTGGAGCTCGCCACCAAGCTCCAGCGGGAACAGCTAGCCGGCCTTTACCTGGCGGATGTCATCGGCGGCGCCTCGGAGAGCGTCCGTTCCGTTACCGAACCCCGGCCGCTGGTCGCCCCTATCGACCACATGCTTATCCTGCCGGACGTCAAGGACCCGAAGCTGCTAATAGGCGGCAGGCGCTTCCTTGATGTCGAGGACAAGTTCATCATCCCCCTGAGCGGGGGCTACGACCCGTATTTTGCCCGCAACACGGAGCTGGTCCGGGAAGGCGAACTGAAGTCCTTCGCGGACGCCCTGGACCCGAAATGGAAGGGCAGGATCGTCATTAACGACCCCACCGGCAGCGGCGGGGGCCTCTCCGCTCTCAACATCCTGTACCACCGCTGGGGTCCGCAAAAGACCCGGGACTTCATTCGCGGGCTCGCGAAGCAAGAGGTGGCCATCAGCCGGGATTTGCGGGTGATGACCGAGGGGCTAGCCAAGGGCAAGTTCGCCGTGGGGATAGGGTTGCAGATGACCCTGATATCGACTTTCAAGAAGATGGGCGCGCCGATAGCCGTTATCCGGGGGGCTGAAGGGGGAATAATCAGCCCGGGTCCGGCGGCCATGACCCTGCCCTCCGGGCCACTGCCCCACCCCAACGCCTCGCGGGCGTTTATTAACTGGCTGTTGACCAAAGAAGGAATGACTATCTACAGCAAGGCGGCGGCAATGCCGTCCTGGCGGCTGGACGTCTCCACCGAGGGGTTCGAAGACGCCGTCTACGTACCCGGGGAGCCCTTCACTATCTCTGACGAGGAACACAAGAAGACCTATGACGCCCTGAGGGACATGAGCCGCGAGGCGCTCGGGCCCCTGCTGAAGTAGGGGCGGACCCATGTGTCCGCCCGCCGGGGCGCGTGCAACGTGCCCGTACGGCCTTCGCCCGCCGGCATCCCGGGGCACGTTGCACATGCCCCCACCGGGCGCGAAGATCAAGTCCTGCGCAGGCACGGAGGCCTGCGCCACCCATTGTTTTCCGAGGAGGAATCTTGAGCAGCCAGTCAAAGGACACCATCTTGATTCATGCCGTCGGGGATGTCACCCCGAGGCGCATCGACTACGGGGAAGCCCCGGAGTCCCTTTTTGCCGGGGTGCACCAGAAAATCAAAGAAGCGGATATCTCCCTGTGCCAGCTCGAGGCCAACCTTTCCACGAAAGGCTGCCTCCAGTACCGGGACCATACGACGTGGTACGGCCGGGCCCACCCTGACAACGTCAAGTCGCTGCTGTTCGCCGGATTCCAGGTGGTCGCCCATGCCAGCAACCACTGCTTTGACTACGGCCCTGATGCCTTGCTTGAAACCATTGAGGTGCTTCGCCGTAACAACCTCCAGGTGATCGGGGTGGGCAAAGACATTGCCGAGGCCCGGCAGCCAGCGATTGTCGAGCGGAAGGGGGTAAAGGTGGGGTTCCTGGACTACAACTCGGTGTTGCCCGTGGAATACGAGGCCCGGGAAGGCAAAGCGGGCTGCAATCCGATCAGGGTTTCGACCTATTACGAGGCCCAGGAATACCAGGCCGGCACGCCGCCGAAGGTCATAACAGTCCCGAATGAAGGTGATGTCCGCCTTATGGAAGAGGATATCCGCAAGCTGCGGTCGCAGGTTGACGTGTTGGTGCTGGTGCTGCACTGGGGGATACACGCCATCCCGGGAGTGCTGGCCACGTACCAACCCGCCGTCGGCTACCGGGCCATCGACGCCGGCGCCGACATCATCATCGGGCACCATGCCCACCTGGTCAAGGGCATCGAGGTGTACAAAGGAAAGGCGATCTTCTACAGCGTGGGGAACTTCGCCCAGGAGACGCCCCATCATTTGAAGCCGCCGCCCGGGGCCTTCGTCAAACGGATGTCCGGCGTCTACCGCAAATACGAGGTCGAATCAGGCTCCGAACGCTACAGCGGCCCCCACGACAAGGCCTATTCGATGATGGTGAAGTGCATCGCCGGCAAGCAAGGCATCGCCGGGGTGTCGTTTGTGCCCGTGTGGATCAACCAGCGCGCGGAGCCAGAGATATTGTCTCGAAGTGATGCGAGGTTCAAGGAAGTGGTGGGCTACATCGACCGCTGGTCGAAGGAGCTTGGTACTTCTCTCAGCGTGGAAGGAGACGAGGTGGTTCTCGGTAAGTAGGCCGGCGCCCTGTCACCCTGAGCCGGAGCGATGAGCGAAGCGAAGGCGCAGGCGAAGGCTCTTTCGTCCGGGGTGAGCGGCCGACGAAAGAACTTGTCCTGAGCGAAGCGAAGGATTCTTCGACTTCGACTCGTCCCGATAGCATCGGGACTCGTCTACGCTCAGAATGACACCTTCATCCTGGTGCGGCCCAGGCATATGCGGTTGATTGAGGAATATCATTGAACTGCCAGCAACGGCTGGTTTAAAATCCGCCGTGAACATGATCGTATTGGCGCGGAGCTCAAGGAGTTGATCGCGCAGCGCAAGTAGATTTGACAGTTGCCCAGGAAGAAAGGTGCAAACAGTGGCAAATACTTCGAATGGCAGAGTAATGGTCCACCTGGTAGGGGACGTATTGCCCAGGCGGATTGAATACGGCGAGCCGCCGGAATCGCTGGTGGCCATGGTGCACGAGAAAATCAAGGAGGCGGACATTGCCTTCTGCCAGCTTGAGGCCGATCTGGCCACCAGAGGCTGGATGCAGTGGCGGGACCGCCCCACCACCTGGTATGGCAGAGTCCATCCCGACAACGTGAAGACCCTCCTCCACGCCGGGTTCAACGTGGTCTCCCACGCCAGCAACCACTGCTTCGACTACGGCCCGGAGTCGGTGATCGAGACGGTGGAGACCCTGCGCAAGAACGGGCTGAACCCCATCGGCATCGGGAAAGACATCGCCGAGGCCAGACGACCGGCCATTCTGGAACGAAATGGGACAAAGGTCGGCTTCCTGGCCTACAATTCCGTGTTACCTCCGGAGTACGAGGCAAGGGAAGAGAAGCCTGGCTGTTGCCCCATCAAGATAGCTACCTACTACGAGATGCAGGAGTTCGAGCCGGGAACCCCGCCCAAAATCGTGACTATGCCTAGAGCCGGCGAAGTGCAGGCCATGGAGCAGGACATTCGCCAGCTCCGCCCCCAGGTGGACGTCCTCATCGTGTCCATGCACTGGGGTATCCACTTCGTCCCCGGGCAACTCGCGGACTACCAGCCTGTCGTCGGACATAAAGCCATCGACGCCGGGGCCGACCTCATCGTGGGCACTCATCCTCACATTCTCAAAGGCATAGAGATATACAAAGGCCGCCCCATCTTCTACAGCATGGGAAACTTCGCCCAGGAGACGCCCTGGCATCAAAAGCCGCCGCCCGGCGTAAAGCCCCGGAACATGTCCGGCGTGTACCGGAAGTTCAAGGAGGAGCCGGGCTGGGACCGGTACAAAGGCCCGCCGGACAAGCGGTACAGCATGATGGTACGATGTCGGATAAGCGATAAGGCGGTCCAGAGAGTCTCATTCCTGCCGTGCTGGATCAACCAGCGGGCGGAGCCGCAGTTCCTGTCGCGGAACGACCCCAGGTGGGCGGAGGTAGTCGGCTACATCGATCCTTGGTGTAAGGAACTGGGGACGGAACTGACCCCCGATGCGGACGAAATGGTAGTGTGGTCCCGGTAGGACAGGCGTCCCTGCCTGTCCCATTCTGACTACTGGTTTCTTTGCCGTGTTGATTCTTGGCTTTTGATTTCTGGATTTCTTATGGGTCCTACCGAACACATCGCTGATTGGATCGTCAATACCCGGTATGAGGATATGCCCGCCGGGGCGAAAAAGGTCGCCCAGGAAACGGCGTTCGACTGCCTGGGCGTGATGCTGGCGGGTTCCGCCCAACCCCACGGCCGGCTGATCATGCGCTATATTCAGGAATGCGGCGGCAAGGCGGAGGCCACCATCATACCGACGGGGGAACAGGTACCGGCTTCCGGCGCCGCCTTCGTTAACGGGACCCTGGCCCATGCTCTGGACTACGACGACGTGAGCGGTTTTGCCCATTCCGCTTCGATTCTCCTTCCCACGCTGCTGGCCCTGGGGGAAAAGAGGGGGGGTTCCGGGCGGGAGATTGTTGACGCTTACATCGTCGGCCATGAGGTAGGCGATACGCTCATGCCCCGGGGTGGACTGCAGGAGAGCGCCTTCCACCGGATGCCGGTCTGCGGGCGCATGGGCGCCGCCGCTGCTTGCGCCAGGCTCCTGAAACTGGACCGGGACCGGGTGCGGATGGCGCTGGGTATCGCCGGCTCCATGGCGTCCGGCGTCAACCACAACCACGGCAGCATGACCAAGCCGCTCCACGCCGGTCTGTCCGCCCGCGACGGGGTGATGGCCGCGGAGCTGGCGGCGCTGGGCTGGACGGCGGGGTCCCAAATAGTCGAGCATCCCAGCGGCTTCGTCGAAGCCTTCTTCCCGGGGAAGGAAGCGCTGGAGCTCGGTCAGCGCCTGGGGAATCCCTTCCGCATCCAGGACATCGTCATGCTCAAGAAGTATCCCTGCGGGTTTGCCAACCACTATGTCATTGACGCCATACTGGAGCTGATGCAGGAGCACGGGTTTGATTACCGTGATGTCGCCGAAGTAGAGGTGCAACAGGCCTACTTTTCGCATTACATCGACCCGATCTACGAGAATCCCCGCACCGGGCTTCACGGCAAATTCAGCATCTCGTACAATGCCGCGGCTGCCCTGGTCCTGGGGAAGATTGACATCGACACTTTCTCCGATGAAACGGTCCGCGACCCCCGCATCCGGGAAACCATGGGGAGGGTCCGCGTCCGCGTGCTTTCCAAATGGGAGGTAAGCTTGGCCAACCTGGAACGCCGGTGGCCGGGCAGCGGAACGACCGGTGGCACGGGGAGGCCGGTGACGGTGCGGCTCAGAGACGGGAAGGTGCTGAGCAAGACGATCCCGGTGGACCATATCCTGGGCGCACAGAAGAACCCGTGGGGCTTTGAGAACATCCGCGCCAAGTTTGAGACCAATGCCCGGCAGGCCCTGCCGGAGGCAAGAGTCCCGGAGGCAGTGAAGGTGTGGTCGCGTATCGAGGAGATACCGGACATCCGGGAGGCCATCTCCACCGTGGTGGTGTAGGGGCGGTTCACGAACCGCCCGCCCGGTCGGCGCATGCCCATGGCGGGCGGTTCACTGTGGTGGGCGGTTCACGAACCGCCCCTACGGTCTTAGAACAACCAATGACAAAGACAAGGAACGTCCAGTGCGCAACATCGTAAGCATCGCAGTCATCGCATTCATGCTCGTGGCAGTGGCGGCACTGGCCTGCGCGCCCGGGCCGGGACCGACGCCCGCACCGGCCACCGGGCCGGTCCGGACGGCGCCGGCGTCAACGAAACCGGCGTGGGAAAGGGAATGGGAGGATACGCTCAGCGCCGCCAGAAAGGAAGGCGAGATCACCGTCTACACCACCTACGGACCGGACTGGCGGGTGGCCATGAACGAAGCCATGTCGAAAAAGTACGGGATAGCCTTCAGTGTTCTGTCGGGGAGATCGGACGAGATACTGGCTCGGATACTCAAAGAACAACAGGCCCGGGTCTACCAGGCGGATGCCATGCAGGCGATCCCCGGCAACCGTTACTACAATGAAGCCGAGCAATGGGAAGCGGTCTTTCAGCACCTGGAGAAAATGCTGGTCTTGCCGGAGGTTACCGACCCCGGGGCCTGGGTCGGGGGGAAAATCCCCTGGGTTGATCCCGACAGGAAGACCCTCATTTTCTGGCGCGACTATCTTTCCGTTCCTGTCATAATTAACACCAACCTGGTTTCCGCTCAGGATTTGAAGACCTGGGACGACCTGCTGAACCCAAAATGGAAAGGCAAGATAATCCTGAGCGACCCCACCCTGGCCGGCGCCAGTAACACGGTAATGACCATGCTGGCATCGAGCATCAAGGACTGGGATTTCGTGAACCGCTTGCTGGCCCAGGAGCCTTCGGTGCAGCGGGACTACCGCCTGATGACGGAATGGATAGCCCAGGGCAAGTATGCCATTATGATAGGTCCGCGCAAGGAAGAGGCTCAATCCTTCATCAACGCCGGCGCTCCTGTCAGATACGTTAACTTTGAGGACGGCCTCATCACCACCTTCGGCGCCGGTACCATCGCGGTGCTCAAGGGCAATCCCCATCCCAATGCCACCAGGATATTCCTGAATTTCCTGCTCAGCAAGGAAGGACAGACGGTCACAGCGAAGGTGGGCGGTTTCCCCAGCGCGCGGGTCGATGTCCCCACCGACTTCCTGGACCCGGCGACGTTACGTAAACCAGGGATGAAATCCTTTTCCGATGCATCCAAAGAGCATCTCCAGCAATTCAGTGCCACCAACCGCCGGCTGAGGGAAGTAATGCAGCCGCTGCTGAAATGACGCCTTGCCGCAGACCGGCGGGCGGTTCACGAACCGCCCCTACGGTGGTCCGGCCACCAGGAGGAAAAGAATGCCCCAGGACATAATCTTGCACGCAGTCGGTGATGTCTCGGTCCGGCGTGAAAAACCGGAGTCGATGTTCGCCCTGGCGGGGGCGACCTTTAAGAACGCGGACATCAGGTTCGGCCAGATGGAAAACATATTGTCGGAGAGGGGCGTCCCGCAGGCCCACGTATTTCCGAGCATGTGCGCCCATCCCCGCAACGTGGCCGCGCTCACCTATGCCGGTTTCGACGTGATGTCGGCGGCAGGCAACCATACCCTGGACTGGGGTGACAATGCCCTGTTCGACACCATGGACCTTCTGGGAAAGAACGGCATCAAGGTGATTGGGGTGGGGAAGAACATCGACGAGGCCCGCCAGCCGGCCATCATCGAGAAGACGGGGACGCGGGTCGCTTTTCTTGCCTACTGCTCGGTGCTGCCCAAGGGCTACGACGCCAGACGGGACAAGCCGGGCGCGGCCCCGATGCGGGCCACCACATCCTACGAGCAAGCGGACTGGCAGCCGGGGACCCCGCCCAGGGTCCTCTCTTTCGCCAATAAGGAAGACCTGCAGGCCATGGTCGATGATATCAAGAAGGTCAGGCCCCTGGTCGATGTGGTGGTACTGTCCATGCACTGGGGGATTCACTATGTTCCGGCGGCCATCGCCATGTACCAGAAAGAAGTGGGCTATGCCGCCATCGATGCCGGCGCTGATCTTATCCTGGGGCACCACGCCCATATTCTGAAGGGGATCGAGGTCTACAAGGGGAAGCCCATTTTCTACAGCCTGGGAAATTTCGCTTTCGATGGCCGTTCCATTGAGAGGGTGCGTAACGACTCAACCTGGAAGTTCTACCAGTTCGAGCTTGACCCGGACTATCCCACTTTCCCCTTCCCCCCTGATTCGAGAAAAGTAATCATCGCCAGGTGCATCATTTCGGGCGGAACAATCCAGCGGGTTTCTTACTTACCGGTCATGGTCAACAAACAGTCGCAACCCGAAGTGCTGCCACGCTCGGACGGACGCAGCGCCGAGGTGTATGACTATATGGAGCGGATATGCAAAGACCAGAGACTGGACACCAGGTTTTCGTGGGACGGGGATGAGGTGGTGATCAGCGGATGACGATGAATGCCGTCATTGCGAGTCCCGACGAAATCGGGACTCGCAATGACAGGCGTCTGATTTTTGACCTTTGAATTTAGCGAGGAGTTAGCCGATGCCAGAATCTTCAGGGCTTTTCAATTTCTTCAAAACACCTTACCGGACTACCAAACCCCGGACTTCCGGGCTGACGATGGTCGAAGGTGACTTCATGCTGGCGGTGGCCGGGATGAACTACGTGAAGGACCTGGTGGAGTGGGCGGGGCCGTGCATCGACTACTACAAGGTTGGCCCCGGCATGATGTTCCAGCCGCGGGACCTGGTGACCAGGAAGCTCGCCCTGTTGAAAGAGCATGATGTCCAGCCTTACCTCGGAGGCTGCACCACCGAAGAAGCAATCAGGCTGGCCAGCTACGAGCAACTCTGGAAAGAAGTCAAGGCCCTGGGCATCAATACCATCGAAATCTCCGATACCGTCCAGCCCCTGAGCATGCCCCAGAAAGTCAAGCTGATAGGCATGGCCAAAAGAAAGGGCTTTACCGTCCTTGCTGAGGTGGGGAAGAAACTGATCGGCGCCGGGGGGCCGAAGGCGCACACGCCCATCTCCGAGGTGATCAGGCAGATGAAGGAATGCCTCAACGCTGGGGCGTTCAAGATCGTCTACGAGCACACCGAGGTGGAGGAACTGCACGACAAGGGAGGCGGTCTGGGCCGGCTGCTGGAGGTGGCGGGCGCTGTCGGCGCCGACAACATAATGTTCGAGGTGCCTGTGAACCACTGGAAAATCGTGTCACCCTTTCTCGGCTTCTACATAGAGCATTTCGGCCCCAACGTTAACATCGGCGATGTCGACCCCAAGCACGCGATGCAGGTACACTGCTACCGCCTGGGTTTTGGCACGCGCACCGCCGGAAAAGTAGCGCCCGGGATAGGAGTCTAGAGTCTGGAGTCGTGAGTTCTAGCCGCCGTATTTCTTTTTTTCGTGTTGTTTCTAGCCTTTCCAGGTTAACGGTCTTGAGTATGGTTACCCTTTGAGGCTTTGTGCCTTTGAGTGATAATCTCGGACTCAAGCGGTACCATGGACCATCGCTATGAGGAGGTAAATTGAATCAGGCCAAAGTGTCCCTGTACGCCGTGGGGGATTTTCTGGCCCGGCGGGAAAATCCCGAATCGCTCTTTGCCCTGGCCGCGCCGACTCTCAAACAGGCCGACATCCTGTTTGGTCAGACGGAGAACGTTTTCTCTGACCGGGCGCCGGAAATGCACTCCGGGGGTGGGGATCCGGCGCCCACCTGGAAGGTATCCGCCCTGAAATACGCGGGCTATCACGTGATGTCTGCCGCCAGCAACCACTGCCTGGATTTCGGGGAAAGCTGCCTTCTCGATTCCATCGCTGTGTTGAGGAAGAACGGCATTGCGGTTATCGGGGCGGGGAAGGACATCAACGAGGCGCGCCGGCCGGCCATCCTTGAGCGGAACGGCGCCAGGATAGCCTTCCTCGGGTACTGCTCCGTCCTGCCCAGGGGCTACCAGGCAACCGGGAACAAGCCTGGCTCGGCTCCCATGCGGGCCTCGACCGCCTATGAGCAATATGACTGGCAGGCCGGAATGCCTCCCAGGGTGCTCTCTTTCGCCGACCGGGAAGACCTGGAGTGTCTGACCGGCGACATCCGTAAAGTGAGACCCCTGGCTGACGTGGTGGTGCTGTCCATGCACTGGGGCGTTCACATTGTGCCGGCGGTGGTTGCCGCGTACCAGAAAGAGGTGGCTCACGCCGCCATCGACGCGGGCGCCGACCTTATCCTGGGGCATCACACCCATATCCTCAAAGGCATCGAGGTCTACAGGGGGAAGGTCATCTTTTACAGCCTGGGCAATTTCGCCATGGACGGCCGGCCTCTGGAAGCAATACGCCGCGACCCGACCTGGAAGGAGCTAAGGTGGAAACTGGACCCCGAAAACCCATCCTATCCGTATCCCGCCGATTCCAGAAAGACCGTCATCGCAAAGTGCGTCATTTCCGGCAAGAAGATCGAAAAGGTATCATACTTGCCGGTCATGATCAACAAACAGTCGCAGCCGGAGGTGCTGCCCGCCTCCGACCAGCGGAGCGCCGAGGTATTTGACTATATGAAGTGGCTATGCAACAATCAAGACTTGGACGCCGAGTTTTCCCAGGAGGGCGATGAGGTTGTCATCTCCTCTCCCCCTCTGAAAAAAGGGGATTGAGTCGTCCTCTCTCCCTTTGAAAAAGGGGGACCAAGGGGGATTTCTATGATATTACCCATCGTTGTAGAAAGGATAGACCAGCCTGGACAAAATGGCCGCTGCAAAGGAGCGCCAATCCGGGTAAATGTTTGTGGAGGAGTCACATGAGAATGAATCTGGCAGTCATCGTTATCATCTCGCTGCTATCCGTCACGGTGTTGGCCTGTGCGGAAGTCGCGGTCACCCAGCAGCAGGCGACCCAGCCGGCGAAGCCGGGCGCCGCAGCGCCGGCGAAGCCGGGATGGGAGCAGGACTGGGAGCGCACGCTGGCTGAAGCGAAGAAGGAGGGTTCCGTCGCCGTCTACCTGAGCGAAAGCGACTGGCGGCAACAGATGGCCGAGGTACTGTCAAAGAAATTCGGCATCACCCTGGATATGTTCACCGGCAATACCGGACTGGTCATGGAGCGGGTGATGAGCGAGCAACGACAGGGAATCTACAACGCCGACGTGATATTCATGGGGACGTCCCAGTTCAAGGGTTCGTTGGAGCCTGCCGGTGTTCTGACGCCACTGGAGAAGGAGCTGCTGCTCCCCGAGGTCAAGGATCCAAAGGCCTGGTGGCGGGGCGAACTCAACTGGCTGGACCCCGATACCAGGACGTTTCTCAATTTCCGTGAGTACCCCAACCCCGGCATGCTCATCAATACGGACCTGGTGAAGCGCGAAGAGCTGAAGTCCTGGAGCAACCTGCTGGACCCAAAATGGAAGGGGAAGATAGTCCTGGACGATCCGGTGCAAGGCGGCGGCGGCGGCCAGAGGCTCATGACGGTGCTGGCTTACGGCGTTATGGACTGGGAGTATATCAGCCGCCTGGTGAAACAAGAACCCATTCTGGTGAGAAACTCCCGTCTGATGGTGGAGTGGGTTGCCCGGGGTCGCAACCCCATACTGGTCGGGGGACGGACGGACGTGGGTACCGAGTTCATCAAGTCGGGATCTCCGGCCGCGTTTTACACCCCCGCGGAGGGCACCTATCTGGGCACGGGGACAGGGTTTGCCGGGCGTCTAAGGACCAGTTCGCATCCCAACGCCGCCAGGGTATTCCTTAATTTCTTTCTGAGCCGGGAGGGACAGACGCTTTACAGCCGGCTGAGCGGCTACCAGAGCTCCCGGAGCGACGTGCCGACCGACCACCTGCTTTCAATTCGTGAACCAGGAATGAAGTACTTTTCGGTGCTGGAAGAGGGATATATGAAGAAAGAGATGGAGCTAAGAGAACGCGTGGTGGAGATCTTCAGGCCGCTTTCGAAGTAGCGGGGGAGGCGCATCGTCAAGGAAATTAGCGTGCCGCGCCGAATCTCATAGGGGCGGACCCGTCCCGATGCGTCGGGATCGCAGAGCGGAGCGTGTTCGCCCGCCGGCGGGCAGGCGCCGGCGCTATGCCGGCCAAACACAGGCGGGACGCCTGTGGCACTGGTGGTTTTGAGCATATTTGTTCTAAGGAGGAAACAAAATGAAAAGAAGTCTAATCGTCGTGGTCATCTTGCTGCTGTCCGTGGTGGTGTTCGCCTGTGTGAGGGAACCCGCGGCCGTCCAGCAGCCGGGGACCCCGGCTGGCAAGCCCGGCGCCGGGACGGCGGCCAAACCGGCCTGGGAACAGGACTGGGACCGCACGCTGGCCGAAGCCAAAAAGGAGAGCAAGGTGGTAGTTTATACCGCTTACGGCGTGCCGTGGCGAACCGCCCTGGGTGACGCCATGCAGTCCAAGTACGGCATTACCCTCGAGCCGCTGTCCGGAAGGTCCGAAGAAATGGCGGAACGCATTATGAGGGAGCAGAGCTACAAAGCCTACGCCTCGGACGTGGCGGTGGTAGGTTCCTCGGCCTTTGCGCAGATATTCAAGGGCAAGGGGGTCCTGGACTCCCTGGACAAGGCGCTGGTCCTCCCGGAGGTCACGGACCCCAGGATGTGGTGGGAGGGCCGTTTGCCCTACTTCGACCCTGACACCAGGACCGCTATTCACTTCTACCTGTATGTCAAACCGTCCGTCACCATTAACACCAATCTGGTGAAGCCTGAAGACTTCAAAGCCTGGAAGGACCTGCTCCATCCCAGATGGAAGGGCAAAATACTCATCAATGACCCCAGCATCGGCGGCGGAGGGCAGCGGGCGATGGTGATGCTTGCCTACGGCATCCTGGACTGGGATTATGTCCAGGCCCTGGCCAAGCAGGAACCGGTTATCAGCCGGGACGAACGCCTTCTCGTGGAATGGGTGGCGAAGGAGAAATATCCCCTGGCCATTGATGGGTCTTCGGAACTGATGTACAACTGGATCAAAGAGGGTGTGCCCCTGAGGCAGGTAATGCCGACCGAGGGCGGCTACATGATCTCCGGCATTGGCAACGTCTATATGCCTAAGGGAGCTCCCCATCCCAATGCGGCCAAGGTGTTCATCAATTTCCTGCTCAGCAAGGAGGGACAGACCCTGTCTTCAAAGGCCACGGGCCATCAGAGCACCAGGGTTGACACCCCTACTGACCACCTCGACCCGATGACGGTGCGACAGCCGGGCTTCAAGCTGCTTTCGTCGGTGGACCAGGAATTTCTGTCCAAAGAGGCCGATTATGTAAAAAGGGTGGTTGAAATATTCAGGCCGCTCGTGAAATAACATGGCCCATAGCGACAGGGCTTGCCCCTGTCGTTGCCCGATGGTGCAGGAGGCTTCACTACGGGCAGGATGCCCGTAGTACTGAAATCTAACGAAGGAGGAACAGACCAGTGCCACAATCTGACCGGATCTTCAGCTTCTTTTGCCTTCCCGAGAGGACTTCCAAACCAAGGACGAGCGGCATCACGATGGTCGAAGGGGACTACATGCTGGCGGTGGCGGGGACCAACTATGTCGAGGACCTGGTGGAGTGGGCCGGGGACTATGTCGATTACTACAAGGTCGGACCCGGCATGATATTCCAGCCCCGGGAACTGGTGGCCAGGAAACTCGCCCTGCTCAAACAGCATGATGTCCAGCCCTATTTGGGAGGAAACTTCACGGAGGAGGCCATCAGGCAGGCGGCCTTCGAATCGCTCTGGAAGGAGGCGAAAGGGCTGGGCATCGGCACCATAGAGGTGTCCGACACGGTCCAGCCTCTGAGCATGGCCCAGAAGGTCAAGCTGATCGGCCTGGCGAAGAAGCAGGGATTCCGAGTGTTTGCCGAAGTGGGAAAGAAACTCATCGGCGCCGGCGGGCCCAAGACGCATATGCCTATCTCGGAGGTGGTCCGGCAGATGAAGGAATGCCTTGCCGCCGGGGCTTTCAAGGTGGTGTACGAACTGACAGAGATTGTAGACCTCCGCGAGAAGGGGGAGGGACTCGGCGCCCTGCTGGAGGTAGCGGGCTCGGTGGGGGCCGATAACATCATGTTCGAGGTGCCGCTGGGCGAATGGAGGGAGGTTTCACCCTACGCTTCATTCTTCATCGAGCATTTTGGCCCCAACGTGAATATCGGCGATGTGGACCCGCGCCATGTCATGCAGATACAGTGCAGCCGCGTGGGACTCAGCGTGGGGACGATCGGGAAGGTGGCCCCAATCTAATGCCAGGAAAAAGAAGGAGAAACGGGCCGGCGTCGCAGCCTTCCGGGATATTCAGTTTCCTGAAAAGGCCCTTCCGGACCAGCAAACCGCGGACTTCGGGCCTGACCATGGTCGAGGGGGATTTCATGCTGGCGGTGGCCGGCATGAGCTATGTGGAGGACCTGATGGAGTGGGCCGGCCCGTGCATCGATTACTACAAGGTCGGCGTGGGCATGATGTCCCAGCCGCGGGACCTGGTCACCGGGAAACTCGCGCTGTTGAAAGAGGACGACGTCCACGCTTACCTGGGAGGCTCGGCCACGGAAGAGGCCATCCGCCAGGCCTGCCACGAGGAGATGTGGAAAGAGGCTAAGGCGCTGGGCATTGACACGATTGAAGTCTCCGACACCGTCCAGCCTCTCAGCATGGCCCAGAAGGTCAAGCTGATCGGGAAGGCCCGGGGGATGGGGTTTACTGTTTTCGCCGAGGTCGGCAAGAAGCTCATCGGCGCCGGGGGCCCGAAGAGCCACATGCCCATCTCCGAAGTGATAAGGCAGATGAAGGAATGCCTCAATGCCGGGGCGTTCAAGATCGTCTACGAGCACACCGAAGTGGAGGACATTTACGAAAAGGGCGCCGGGCTGGGGGTCCTCCTGGAAGTGGCCGGTTCGGTGGGCGCCGATAACATAATGTTCGAGGTGCCCATCAACGAGTGGAAGACCGTTTCGCCGTATATGTCGTTCTACGTGGAGCACTTCGGGACCAACGTGAACGTCGGCGATGTTGACCCGAAGTTCGTCTCGGAATTTGAAAACATCCGGCTCGGCTTCAGCCCCAGGGTGATGGGTAAGGTTGCCCCTATCTGATAGTACAGAGGAATTCCAAATTACAAATTCCAAACAACCGCCCATCCCGGCGAGTCGGGACAATGAAGGATGAAAACGAACTAATATGAAGGCAGTAAATAGTGGTGCATAGTGGACGCACTGAGAACCAGGCTGGTAACTAATTGCTCTGAAAATAGGCTGTCACCCTGAGCGAAGTCGAAGGGTCTTTCGTCCCGCGCCCTGCCCCGAAAGATTCTTCGGCTACGCTCGCTGCGCTCGCTTCGCTCAGAATGACATTTTCATCCTTCATGGTGCACCATCGGCGCATGGGTGATTGCTCTGAAAATAGGCTGTCACCCTGAGCG
>JACQUA010000275.1 GCA_016210565.1 Chloroflexota bacterium | reverse complement strand
GTCACCCTGAGCGCAGTCGAAGGGTCTTTCGTCCGGCACCCCACCTCGAAAGATTCTTCGACTACGCTCGCTACGCTCGCTTCGCTCAGAATGACATTTTCATCGTTCATTGTCCCGACTCGTCGGGATGGCCGATTGTTTTGAGATTCGAGTTTTGAGCATTGATACGTCATTCGAGTTTCGTCATACGTCATTTTGGTTCCCGCTTGTCCCGGTCAGGCTGGTCTGAAGCAAGAGGAGTTACGGATGAGAAGAAGAATATGCTGTGTGATGGTCTACCTGGCTGCGTTAGCCCTCATCGGTTGCGCCGGCGCCACGGCGCCGCCGCCGTCGCCAGGGCCTGTTTCCGGGCCCAGGTCCCTCGACCAGACCGAACCATGGCGGCTGGAATGGGACAAGGCCGTGGCCGGGGCCCGAAAGGAAGGCGTGGTGCGCGTTCTTTCCGACTGGGGACCTAAGCCGCGAGAAGCGGTCATCAGGACGGTAAGAGAAAGATACGGTCTGGAGGTGGAAGTAACGACATCCGGCGCCTCCGAGGCGGCGCCGAAGGTCATTGCGGAGCGGCGGGCGGGCCTCTACAACTATGATATTGCCGTGCACGGCGGCAGCTTTGGCATCCGCTATGTGAAACCAGAAGGGGTCCTCGATCCCATTGAGCCGGCCTTGATCCTGCCCGAAGCGAAAGACCCGAAGGTATGGCTGGGAGGAGCGTTCCCCTGGTTCGACCACGACCGCACCATGATACAATTCTTTGCCAAGCTGGACAGCCACTTGGCGATTAACACCGACATGGTGAGGGAGGGAGAGATAACTTCCTTCAGGGACGTCCTGGAACCAAAGTGGAAGGGGAAGATACTGCTGAAAGACCCCACCATCGTAGGATCAGGCACGTCGTGGTTCCGGGGCCACCGGAAGAATCTGGGTGACGACTACATGCGAGCCCTGGCGAAGCAGGAGCCGGCAGTCCTCCGGGATAACCGTCAGTGTGTGGAATGGCTGGCCCGCGGCAAGTACAGCATTCTGGTTGCGGGCGATCCCACGAATCTTGCCGACTTTGTTAAAGACGGGGCCCCGGTGGCCATGGTCGGCGCCAGAGACAGCCGGGTCCTGGGTGCCGCGTCGGGCCAGGTCATGCTGGTCAACCGCGCCCCTCATCCCAACGCAGCCAGGTTGTTCCTCAACTGGCTCTTGACCAGGGAAGGCCAGACCGTGATGACCAGAGCCCTCGGGGTACCCAGCCGCCGGTTGGATGTGCCCGCCGAAGGCATACTGCCGGTTTTCGTTCCCCAACCCGGGGAAAAATACTATGAAGAAACGGAGCAGGACATGGTAAGCGGGGAACGGGACATATTGCTGGCCAGAGAAATCTTTGGCTCTCTGTTACCCCGATAAGAGTCAATTGCGGAAGAAAGCGTAACGATGGGAAAGACCCTTCGACTGCGCTCAGGGTGACAGCCGGCGAGATCTGTCATTCTGAGCGAAGCGAAGAATCTTTTCGCGGGATTCTGCAATTAAGCACTAGCACAAACACTGACGAGGTGATGAATGCGCCCGACCAGAAAAACAAACTTCATTTTGTGTTCGCTCCTGCTTTTGCTCGCAGTTGCCTGCGCGCCCCAGGCGACGCCTCCTCCCGCGGCCACCGGCGCGGCGGTTTCGCCGGGTGCCCCGAAGGCAGACTGGGAGGTACAGTGGGACAACCTGGTCCGGAACGCCAGGAATGAGGGGGAGCTATACATCTACGGGGCGATCGCCCCGGAGACCACTCAACTGGTCGGCCGGGAATTCTACAAGAAGTTCGGCATCCGCGTAAACTGGGTGGTGGGCAGGACCAACGAAGTCCTGGAGAAACTGCTCAATGAGCAGCGAAACAACATCTACCTGGCCGATGTCCTGACCGATTTTACCATGAGCGCCATGAACTATCTCAAACCCAGGGGTGTGCTGCGGCCCCTGGAGCCGGAACTCATACTTCCCGACGTGAAGGATACCAGCAAGTGGTTCATGGGAAAGCTGTGGTGGGTAGATAAGGAGCGCACCCACATCGCCTACTCCGCCTTTGCGATGCCGGCGATTGTCGTAAACACAGACCTGGTCAAAAAGGGTGAGATACAATCCATGCGGGACCTGTTAGCCCCCAAGTGGAAGGGCAAGATTATCCTGGATGACCCTACGGTGAGCAGCGGGGGCAATAGCTGGCTGACCGCCATGGGCGAGAAGATAATGGACTTAAACTTCCTCAGGGAGCTGGCCAAACAGGAACCTTTGATCCTGCGCAACGGACGGCAGGAAGTGGAATGGGTAGCCTGGGGGAAATATCCCATCGGCCTGGGCCAGAGCTCGGCGGAAATCGCCACGTTCAAGAGGGCAGGCGCGCCGATAGAGATAATCACTCCAAAAGAGGGGACCTGGCTGTCCCAGAGCCGGGGCGCCCTGAGCCTCCTTCCGCCGGATAAAACTCCTCACCCGAACGCCGCCAGGCTCTACTTCAACTGGGCGCTGACGAAAGAAGGCCAGACGTTACTGGCTGAAGGCGAAGGCTACCAGAGCGCCAGGGAGGACGTGCCAACGGACCTCGTTGACGTGACCTCCGTTCGCCATCCCGGGATCAAGTACCATGATACCATCACCCTCGAATTCAACTTGAAGAAAGAAGAATACCTCAAGATCGGCAAAGAAATATTCGGCCATTTGCTGAAGTGACAACCGGCCCGGCGCGGCCGGGCCCCATTCACACCCGGGGAAAGGAATCTCAACCTCAACATGAAAATCACGAAAGTCATGGTAACACCGATCACCATGCCCAAACAGGACCCGACGTGGCGGACGGCGCACGGATCTTCGCCCGCCTCTGACGGCCTGGTAGTGCAGCTATTCACCGATGGGCCGCACACCGGCTACGGATATGCCGGCGCCGACGCTCCATTTCGAGGCAGCAACTCCGCCATCTTGCAGCAGGTCCTCGGTAAACTCTATCGATGGGTGACCGGTCAGAACCCTTTTGATATGGAGAAGATCCTCACCTCGGTGGACTCGGCGCCTCTGGAAGACATCGCCGGCGCTGCCGCAATAGAGGTCTTCCGCGCCAGGATGAGGGCCAAGGCCGCGATCGATATCGCGCTTCACGACCTGGTTGCCAAAGCCCTTGGCATACCCCTGTATCAGTTCTTCGGCGGCCTCGTCCGCGAGGAAGTCCCCATCCTCAGAATCCTGGCGATTAAAGAACCGGCAGAAATGGCGAAGAGCGCCATCAAGCTGCGCCGCGAGGGTTACACCTACCTCAAGATCAAGCTGGAAGGGAATCCGGCAAAGGATGTGGAGCGAGTGAAGGCAGTCAGGGAGGCCGTGGGTCCGGGCATACACCTTACCATGGACGGTAACTGTAGCTATACCGACCCCAAAGTAGCGATAGAAGCTATCAAGCAGATGGAATCATACGGTCTTGAAGTCGCGGAGCAGCCGACGCCGGCGGATGACTGGGAATCGCTGGCGCAGGTAACCCGCGGAGTGAACTGCCTGGTGGAGGCCCATGAGAGCGCCAACACCCTGGAGAGCATCTTCCAGCTAGTGCACAAGAAGGTCGCGAGTTGCATCAGCGTTTCGGCCACTCAAAGCGGCCTCCGGGCGATGCGGACGGCCGCCGATATTTGCCGTGTGGGGAAAGTTAAGTTCATAGTTGTCTGCATGGGGACCCACATTGTATCGGCGGCCTCCATGCATTTTGTTGCCGCCACCAGCGGCGTCGATTATGCCTGCCAGTTTGGCGAATTCGCCAGGTTCACCGGCGACCCCACCAGCGGGCTGGAAATCCGCAACGGCATGATGCGCGTGCCCACCGGGCCTGGTCTGGGGATCCGCGTCAACGTCTGACCGGCCGCACCGCCATCCTTCTCGCATCCCCTTAGTCCCCCTTTGGCCGAAGGGGGGACATGTTGACCAACTGGACCATGCCTGAGAGAAATATAGACTCGCAAGGACGGGATAACAAACCGCCGCCGCTGCGCGGCGTCAGGGTTCTCGACCTGGCAGCCGCCGCGGGACAGTATTGCGGCAAACTTCTGGCGCAGCTAGGCGCTGAAGTTATCAAGGTAGAGCCTCCCGTTGGAGACCCCGGCAGGCAGCTTGGCCCTTTCCTCGGGGGCATCGCCCACCCCGAAAGAAGCCTGTTCTGGACATACTACAACGGCAATAAGCACGGCATCACTTTGAACCTGGACATGGCCGAGGGACGAGAGCTTTTCAAGTCCCTGGTAGCTGTGTCCGACGTTCTTGTAGAAACAGGCCGCCCCGGCGCCATGGCAGGGAAAGGACTGGGATACCGGGACTTGAAAGGTATCAATCCCCGGATTATATTCACTTCGTTGACGCCATTCGGTCAGAACGGTCCGTGGAGGGACTTCAAGTCATCAGACCTGGTGGCGTCGGCCCTGGGAGGGCTCCTGTACGTGTGCGGTTGGCCCGATAGACCCCCGGTGCGCATAGCGGGCGATCAGGCATATTACCTGGCATCTTTTAACGCCGCCTTAGCTATCCTTATCGCCCTGTACCATCGGGAGTTCTCAGGTCAAGGGCAACTTGCGGACATTTCCATGCATGAATGTATTCCTCCGGTCCTGATGAGCACTATACCGAGCTATCTTGAAAGCGGAGAAATCAGCAAGCGGACAGGGGACGAGCGCCGGTTGCCGGCCAACGGCATCTTCCCCTGCCTCGATGGCTATGTCGATATCCGGCTGTGGGGCTCCACCTGGGACAACTTCGTTGCATGGCTGGATGCCGAAGGGATGGCGGGGGAGCTGGCGGAAGATAAGTGGAAAGACCCCTGGTACCGGGTCCAGCCGGAATCGGTCAAAGTCATCGACAGAGTGCTGGCGAATTTCACCATCACCAGGAAGAAACAACATCTTTATGACGAAGCGGTAAAAAGGGGACTCGAGGTGGCCCCGGTCAACACCGTCGCCGATATTGCCGTTGACCGGCAACTGGCATCAAAGAACGTTTTTGTTCCGGTGGAACACGAATATCTGGCTACGACCTCGGACTACCTCAGGTTCTCTCCCATACTGTCCGAAAGCCCGCCTTCCCCGCCCCGAAGGGCGCCGCTGATCGGAGAGCACAACGTGCAGGTCTATCAACAGGAACTGGGAATCACCAAACGAGAATATTCCAGGTTGAAAAGAGCCGGCGTCATATGAGCGCTCCCCCGGTACCACAGGCGTCCCTGCCTGTGGGAGGTGGATTTCACCAGTGTCAGTTCATCGCGTCAGTGACCACGCGGGACAGGGGAGAAACCCGGCCACCTGAAAGGAAATCGCTTCCTCAACCCGAGCCCGGGCTTTTCACAACTTGCCCGGAAAGGAGAATGTGAAGAAAGGAACCGGGGGCGATTCGCCGCTAAAGCGGCGACTGCCCTTCGAGGGGCTGCGCGTGCTGGAGTTCACCGCGGCTGTGGTGGGACCGTACGTCGGCAAGATTCTTGCCGACTACGGCGCCGAAGTTATCATCGTTGAGAGCCGTCTGAAATACCAGACCAGGCGAATGGCCAGAGAACCCGGGCGGGTCGCCAGGGACCGCACCAGCCTGAACCTGGGCCACCTGTTCAATAAGGTGGCCACCAACAAGCTCGCGGTGACCATCAACCTCGGTACTCCGCAGGGAATCGGACTGGTAAGGAAGCTGGTCCCGGCTGCCGATGTGGTCATCGACAATTTCACACCCAGGGTGCTTGAACGCTGGGGCCTGACCTACGGGGAGCTTACCCGACTCAACCCCGATATCATCATGTTAAGGATGCCCACCGTAGCCACCTCCGGCCCCTACAAAAACCAGACCAGCGTCAGTTGGAACTTGCTGGCGATGTCCGGGCTCAATTACATGAGTGGCTATCCCGATAGGCCGCCCATATCGCCTTCCCGCTATTCGTACCCCGATGAGAGCAGCAGTTTCCTTTGTTCGGCGCTGGCCCTGCTGTCGGCGCTCTACCATAAAGCCAGGACGGGAAGGGGCCAGTACGTGGAAGTTTCCTTGTACGAGAGCAGCCTGACATTATCGGGATTGGGCCTATTTGAATACATGGTCAACGGACAATTGCCGGCCAGGGCGGGAAACCAGGTACCCTATGCCGCACCCCACGGGGTCTACCGGTGCCGGGGCGAGGACCGGTGGTGCGCCATCGCCGTGCTTTCGGACGATGAATGGCGGAGCCTTTGCCGCGCCATCGGCCAGGAACAACTCGCCGGCAAACCCGAATTCAGCACCCGGGCTGAAAGGCTGAAGCACGCCGCGGAACTGGACGTGATTGTTGAGAACTGGACCGGGCAGCGAAAAGCGGAGGACGTCATGAAGCTACTCCAGGCCGCCGGAATAGCGGCAGGAGTCGTGCAAAACGTTCAGGACCTGTTAAACGACCCCCAGCTACGTCGCCGGCGCTACTGGAAAGAGTCCATTCACCCCGAAGCCGGTAAGCTCACCGGCGCTGAATGGGGTTTCAGACTCTCGGCGGCGCCCCACACCCGGAACGAGAGACCTCCCCTCCTCGGCGAACACAATGACTACGTTCTCGGGAAGTTGCTCGGTTTGCCGGAAGAAGAGATCAACAAACTCATCGTGGAGGGGGTTCTTCAGTGAAGAAGTTACGCAGACCGCAGACCAATGGATTGCGTGATACACTGTTGCAGTCTCGCAAAGACCGAACTGCGACCAGTACCACAGGCCGCCGTGCCTGTGAGCCGCAATTTTTCATCCTTCACGGTGCTTGTCCAAGCAGGCACGGACGATTGCTGGAAAGATAGGACAAGAACAATGGCTTATGCGGACCTGAGGGAATTTGTGGCC
The DNA here is from genome assembly GCA_016210565.1 of Chloroflexota bacterium. Classification (GTDB taxonomy): domain Bacteria; phylum Chloroflexota; class Dehalococcoidia; order JACQUA01; family JACQUA01; genus JACQUA01. The sequence goes on along the minus strand of JACQUA010000275.1, from coordinate 37,002 downwards.
GCCCTGGAGGCGAAAGGCCTTCTGCGGCATGTTAAGGCCGAGGTAGACAAAAACTGGGAAATCAGCTCGGTGATGCGCTGGATCTATCGGGGCTACCCGGAAGACGACCGTTTCGCGGTGATATTTGACCGGGTCAAGGGCCACAACCACCCGGTCCTGGCCGGGGCCATCGGCGCCTCGTACAAGACCTATGCCTTGAGCCTGGGAATCGATCCGGGAGGTCGACGGGATGAAGTCATCGCCCGGATAAGGGAAAGATGGGGAGCGGCCCTGGAACATCCCATCGCTCCAAAGACTGTCAAAAAAGGCCCGTGCAAACAGAACATCCTGAAAGGCGAAAAGATCAACCTGCACCGCTTTCCGGTGCCGGTCTGGACTCCGGAAAAGGATGCCGGCTCGGAGCTCGGTCTTGGTTTCCTGACCTCGCCTTACCACGTATCGAAAGACCCGGACACCGGTATCCGCAATGTCGGGACCTACCGGAGCATGCTCCGGAAACAGCCCAACGAGATGGGTATCATGGTCACCAGCACCGCCCATATCCGCGCCCACATTCGCAAAAACGAGGCGCGGGGAAAGGCCACCGAGGTAGCGACCGTCATCGGCTGCGATCCGGCGGTTGGCATCGCTTCGGTGACAAGGGTGCCCACCGGGGTTGACGAGCTGTCCATTGCCGGAGGGCTTCGTGGTTCCCCTGTGGCGCTGGTCAAATGCGAAACAGTGGACCTGGAAGTGCCGGCGACGGCGGAAATCGTGATCGAAGGCCGGCTGCCTCCGCCTCAGGAAAGGGCCTATGAAGCGGAGGGGCCTTTTGGTGAAGGCGTCGGCTATCAGGGCGACGCCAAGTTCAGCCCGGTCTACGAAATCACATGCATCACCTACAGGAACGATGCTATTTACCAGGCCTTCGTCAGTCAGATGCCGCCCAGTGAAAGCAGCAAGCTCCGTCAGTTGGGTCATGAAGCCCTTTTGCTCCGGCAACTGGCCGGCATCGGGATAGAGGGTGTGGTGGACGTCCACGTACCTGAAATGACCCAGATGGGTGTCATCATCGCTTCTATCAAGAAATCCGGCGCCAACCACCCGGCCCGGGTGGCCAGCGCCATAGCCAGCATCTACAGCCGGCTCAGCAAATTCCTGATCGTCACCGACGAAGATATCGACATCCGTGACCTGGAAATGGTGTGGTGGGCAATGGTCTGCCGCACCTCCATGGCGCCCACCCGCCGCGGGGTCCATTTCATGGAGGGGTTCACTGCCAGTTCACTGGACTACTCATCGTCTCCGTCCCTCAAAGAGCACATGGAAAACAAGCGGCCTGACTTTGCCTGGCCCCAGGACCTGGTCTTCATAGACGCCACCCGGCCCTATACCCCCTACCCTGTCCTCTCGTTGCCGCCCGCCAAGTACCTGGAAAAGGCGCGAGACGGCTGGAAGAAATACGGGCTACCTGAACTGGCCAACGGGGAACTGCTGAAGTGCATATTGCTCGAAGAGGACTATCTGAAGAGGGGGATCGCGGTCAAACCCTGAAATGACCCGTCATTGCGAGCGAAGCTTGGCAATCCCCCAGTTGGGCTTGCCTCCCGGGTCCGCCTCGTCCGCCTTGCGGACTCTCGCACAGCGAAGGAGATTGCTTCGCTTCGCTCGCAATGACATTCTCTGAGTATTCTACACAGTAGATTCTTCATGGCTAAACCAACCAGATTTACGCCGCAGATGATTGCCGAATACACGGCGAAGGGCTACTGGAGCCCCACGCCGCTCTCCGAACTCTGGGACAGGAATGCCCGGATATCACCCGGCGTGGAAGCCATCGTGGATTCCCGGACCCGTCTCACCTGGGCCGGCGCCAGGACCTGGATCGACCGGCTGGCTTCGCAACTGGTGGACATGGGCCTGGAACGGGACGAAATGATCGTGGCCCAGCTTCCTAACTGCGTGGAGCTGTCGTTGCTGCGCGTCGCCTGCGAAAAAGCGGGCGTGCTGCTCATGCAACTGCTGCCTGCTTTGCGCCGCAACGAAGTCGAGGGAATACTCGAGCGCGTCGAACCCGCCGGCGTCGTGGTGCCCCAGACCCATGGGGACCGCGACTACCTGGGAATGATACGGGACATCCGCTCCTGTCTGCCCCGCCTGAGACATATTTTTGTCGACCGCGGCAGACCCCCACCCGGCGCCGTCTCGCTCCGGGAAGTCATGGAGACCGCGGCGGCGCTACGGAGCCCCGCGGAACTGAGCCGGAGGACCATCCCGGGAACAGACTTCTTTCTGGTGATCCATACCAGCGGCACAACGGGTTTCCCCAAGTTCGCAGAACACCCCATGTGCAGCCGGTTGTCCACGTTCAGGCACCTGGCAGGGGAATACGGCATCACGGCCGGAGACACCGTTTCCATCCTGGGACCGGCCCCGGCATCCTACAACGGTTTCGGCTACTTCGCTGCGCCCGCCGTCGGGGCCAGGACAGTGATACTGGAACGCTTCGATGCCCGCGAGACTCTGAGGACGATCGAGAAAGAAAGGATCACTGTGCTCGGCCTGGTCCCTGCCCAGTTACAGATGATGCTCAACGACCCCGATTTTCGCCGGCATGACCTGAGCTCGGTGAAAATTGTATGCTGCATGGGAGCGCCGTTGCCACGCGAGCTGGCGGTCGCAGCAGAGGCAGCGATAAGCGCCTGCCGTGTCGTCCAGTCCTACGGCGGCGTGGACTCGGGGGCCATAACCTATACTCCCCTGGAAGACCCCCCGGGGATGCGCTTCGGGACCGTTGGCGTGCCTTTTCCGGGCACCGAGATCAAGCTGTGTAACGATTCGGGACAAGAACTGAAAAGCAGAGAGCCTGGCATCATCTGGGCCAGGGGGCCCTGTCTGTCTTCCGGTTTCTACCGGGACGAGAAACAGACATGGGAGGTCTGGACCACAGATGGCTACACCAACACCGGGGACGTGGGCAAGCGGAGCGAGTCCGGTCATCTCGTGATAATGGGAAGGAGCAAGGATGTAATCATCCGCGGCGGCCAGAACATCTATCCCGCCGAGATCGAAGCAATGCTGTTTGCCCATCCGAGAATCGCCGGCGTGGCCATCGTGGGTATGCCGGACACGGTGCTGGGGGAAAAGGCCTGCGCCTGTGTGGTGGTGCGTAATGGCGAAAAGTTGACCTTCGACGAGATGATTTCATATCTAAAGCGAAAGGAGATCGCCTCCTTCAAGTTGCCGGAGAGACTGGAAATAATCGACCACATGCCGGTGGTTGCCGACACTCAAAAAGTAGACAAGAAGTCACTGCAAAAGGACATTGCGGAAAAGGTCGCCCGGGAAGCCGAGTCCGGCGAAGGTAGGAGTAGGGTGGGTTAAGTCCCGATGGTGATCGGGACGAACCCGCCATTTCTTCCGGGCTGGCGAGCGACGCAGACGTGATAAGGAGTCAACAAACTTATGACCACCACACAGATCCTGGACCTGCTCGAAGGCGCTGAAAACCTGGTCAAGGGCTGGGCGCAGGTGCAAAAAGGGGAACGGGTGCTGATTCTGACCGACCGGACGGGTTTTGCCGACCCGCTGGTCGTGGACGCCCTGGCTGTGGTCTGCCACAATGCCGGCGCCGAGGTCACCACCATTACCTGTCCGGGTTTCGAATACCGCCTGGGAGACCCACCGGCGGTGGTGACCAACGCCATCTACGCCTGCAACCATCTGTTCTCGATCCTGCCCGCCGAGGCGCCAATTCACAGCCGGGCCTGCCGGGTGGCCATGCTGGAATACGGGGTCAAGCTGGCCGGCATAGTGGCCAACACCGCGGAATTGATGTCCTCCGAGTGGGCCAGATTCCCTCCGGAGCTGTACTGGGCCATCATGAAAAAGAGCTATGACTTTGTTAAGGGCGGCAAGGTCATCAAGGTTACCAGTGAGAACGGCACCAACTGCGTCTCCCGGGTCCCCGACGCGCTGGGCTTCCTGGGCGTCCCCATAGACGACACGGGGAACCCCGGCCCTCCGCCCCCGGGCTCCGGCGAATTCAACATGTTCCCCTTCGGCGTCCTGGGAGTCATTCCCATCAACCCGGCCAACGGGACACTGGTCTACGACGCCCTCCTCGGTCTTCGCGGCTTGCTGAAAGAAAAGGTCGAATTGACGGTGGAGAATACCTTCATCACCAGGATCGAAGGCGGCTGGGAAGCCGGCTGGTTCCACAACCTGATAGACCGGACCAAGGCAAAAGGAGTCCAGTGGGTAGATATCTGGGCGGAAACCATGTGGGGGCTCAACCCGAAGGCCAGCGTCCAACGCGGTCTCAACTACATCCATATCCGTGAAGCCGAGATGACCCGCCACGCCGGAGTTCTCCATTTCGGCATCGGCCGCGGCGGCCAGGGTTTTCACTGGGACGGCATCGTCATCAAGCCCACCGTGCTGATTGACGATGTCCCGCTGATCCAGGATGGCAGGCTACTGGTGCTGGACGACCCGGAGATAATCGCCCTGGCGCGGGAGTTCGGCGATCCCAAAGAGCTGCTGGCGGATACGCCGTAGGCAAGGACGAAAATGTCATTCTGAGCGAAGACGAGTCCCGATGCTATCGGGACGAGTCGGAGTCGAAGAATCTTTGCGGGGTGGGGACCAAAGGCCCTTCGACTGCGCTCAGGGTGACATTTTCTCAGAAACACGAGGAAAGGAGGCGAGCTATGCCGGAGGAACTTTTCAGCGCGGCCAGCAGATTCTTCCGCAAAGTAAATGAATCGTCCGAGGCGCAACTGGCCATGAAGAAACATCACCGCCGGGTGCAGTTCGAGATAAAGGGCGAAGAGCCGTTTTATCTTGATGTCAAAGACGGGCGACTTGAAGTCAAGAAGGGCATGCTGCCACCGGGCGGCCTGCCCGAGCCGGCGCGGTTCACCACCACCAGGGAAGCACTGGAGGCCCTCTTCGCCGGCAGACTGAGGTTCACCCATGCCTATTTTCCCGAGAAGCGTGACGACCTGAAAATCCGGCTCACCGGCGGGGTGCCCGGAGGGACCTTCGGCGGCGTGGTGGTGGGGCTGGTGGCCAGGCTGTTCCGTATCGGTCAGGAGCTCCGTTGACACGCCCGGGATGCCACCGGCGTCCCCGCCCGTGGGTCCCTCCCGGCGGTGGGTGAAGCGGACTGACAGCCCGGATAAGCCGCCTCCACCAGGCTCACCAGCGCTCCCGGGCCGCCGTCTTGGTCCTGCGAGCCCAACCCACCATTTCGTCCGACTCCCCCAGGTGAAAGGAGATTTCAGCCATGGGCAGACTCGAAGGCAAGGTCTCGCTGGTCACCGGCGCCGGCTCCGGCATCGGCCGCGCCATCGCCATCCTGTTCGCACAGGAAGGGAGCAATGTCATCGCCAACGACCGGAGGGGTGATGCAGTGGAGGAGACGGCGGCAATGATAAGGCAAAAGGGCGGCATGGTTTCGGTGCAAGAGGGGGACGTCTCAGTCAGCAAGGATGTAGATGCAATAGTGGACGCCGCCATCCGAAATCACGGACGCGTGGACGTCCTGGTGAACGTGGCGGGGGGTTCCCTTGGTGTCAACGAACCTGCCGCCACCACCACCGAAGCCCAGTTCGACGCCGTCATCGCCAACAACGTGAAAAGCACCTTCCTGATGAGCAAAGCCGTCATTCCCCATATGATCAGGAGCGGCGGCGGGGCCGTCATCAATATGGGCAGCATCTTCGGCCTGTCCGGTGTACCCAGCATGGCGGCTTACTGCGCCGCCAAGGCCGCGGTGGTGAACCTCAGCCGCCAGATGGCGGCAGACTACGGCGCCCGGCACATCCGTGTCAACTGTCTCTGTCCCGGCCCCATCAGGACCCCGGCCCTGGAGAAACTGCTGACGGGCCGGTTTGACCGGATGGCCGCGGCGACGCTGGTGGGTCGGATGGGGCAACCGGAGGATGTGGCCCACGCCGCCCTGTACCTGGCCTCCGACGAGGCTTCGTTCGTCACCGGGACGGCCCTGGTCATCGATGGCGGCTATGACGCCCGTCTGTTCAAATAGACCGGCGGTACCGCAGGCGTCCCTGCCTGCGCGGGCCGAATCACGTCAATGCAGCCTCTTCATTTCTTCCTTATGCTCTCTATGAAAGCCATTATCTTATCAGTGCACGACTCACAGATATGTTGCTTGCTGTATTCGCCGTCCTTGTTGCTGTAGTAACCCCACCTTTGATCCAGAGTGGCATACTCAAAGACGTCATCATCCTTTTTGCAGCTTTCACCACAAACATCGCAAAGAATATCTGTGACTACGTAGCATTCCTTGAGTTTTGTCACTTCCAATTATCACCCCACCAGTTCACAAGTCTACAGATTATCGAGCGCCCGGAGCCGTCCATGCGAGAGCTTTGAAGCGCTCATGAACGCCCCCGGCTACATAAAACCTGTCCGGCGGTCGGTGCGGCGGCAGACCACGTCCACCACGGCGGGAAGGCTATTCTTCCGGGCCTCTTTGACCGCCCGCGCCACCGCGCCGGCGATGTCCTGCGGCCGGTTCACCGGCCCTTCGGCATAGGCCCCCAAGCCGCGCGCCACGGAGGCAAAATCCACCACCGGGCTGTCCAGATACGTCCCGGCGCCCCGCGTCTCCTCGGACCTTCCCCTTGCTTTGGCCACCAATCCGAAATGGTATTCCGAGTTGCCATAGCACCGGTTATTGTATATTACCGAGACCACAGGGAGACGCATATTGGCCGCCGTCCAGAGAGACCCCGGCGTGTACAGCAAGTCGCCATCGGGCTGCAGGTTAATGACGAGCCGTCCCTGCTTCCGGTTGGCCAGGGCGGCGCCGATCGCCACGCCCATATCGCGCCCCAGCCCGATCCCGCCGCTGGCGACGTATTGATGGGGCTTGTCCATGACCCACAAGCGGCGCGCCCACTCCGCCAGCGCCCCGTGTCCCGTAGTCATCACCCAGTCCTCGTGCTGGATGGCCGGCCATATCTGGCGGATCATCCAGGGCAAGGCTATCGGGTCGTCTGCCGACATGCCTTCGGCCTGTTGTTGCCACTGCTTCTTCAACCCGGCGTGCCTCTTCGCAATCCACTGCCTCCTCTCATCCCTGGCCGGACCGGCGCCGCCGGCCAGCAGCTTCTTGCAGTCCTTCACCAGTTGCGGGACAACGGCCGCCGTGTCCGCCACCAGAGAGACATCGGCGACCTTGAGGCGCTGGTAGTCTTGCACCCAGCCCTTCGTCGCCAGGTCTCGCAGGGAAACGTCGATGATCTTGCACCCTGGTTTCAGACAGTCGGTCACTTTCTTCCGGTCGCTTTCCATGCGGTGCAAGAAACCCCAGAGGTCTTCCACATCCAGGGCCATGATAACATCGGCCCGGGCCAGGAGACCAGCGCTATCGCCGGTGAGGTCAAGAGGGTGCGTCGCCGGAAAATTGAGGCCTTTCCCGAGATCGAGCACCGGCAGCGCCAGCAGCTCAGCCAGTTCCACCAGCGAAGTTACCGTTCCGGGGTTCCGCCCTGCCCGGTCGGCCAGAACGACGGGCATTTCGGCTTTGACCAGGAGCGAGGCCGCCCGGTCGAGAACCTCCGGATCAGGGTTCAGAACGCTGGCTGCCAGCCCATCCGGGGGACACGAGAATTCCGGAGCCTCACCGGCCGGCAATTCCTGCATGACGGCATCCAGGCAAAGGAACACCGGACCCTGGGGCTGTTCGGTAGCCAGGCGATAGCCCCGCATAAAGGAATCGGTCAGGCTGGCTGAGTTGATAACATAGTCATCCCATTTCACGAAGTCCCTCACCAGGTTCCCGGGCACGATGGCCGCGTGCAGCCACTCGGGCGCGTTTCTCCTCTTCGTGGCATCCAGGGGCGAGCCGCCTCCCAGGAGCAGCACCGGCGCCCGGTCGCACCAGGCATTGTAGATAGCCATCGTGGCATGTTGCAGCCCCACCAGGTCATGCAACGCCACCGCCATGGGTTTGCGCGTGGCCACGCCGTAGCCCTGGGCGATGGCCACGGCGATCTCCTCGTGGAGACAGAGGACGATTTCGGGATGGCTGCTCCCGTAGTTCACGAGGGATTCGTGGATGCCGCGGAACGTAGTGCCGGGGTTAAAAGCCAGGTACTCGATGCCCAGAGCCTTCAGGATATCTACGATGTAGTCCGAACCGTACTTCGCCATGCTGGTCATGATTACCTGCCTCCATTGTCTGATCAGGCCGATGGGAAACCGCTGTCACCTCACCACCAAAGAATTCAGTCAGGTGGGAAGCGCAAAAACGCTGTCAGGCAAACGCCGCAGCACCTGCTTAAGCCGCTTTTCACCTGCCGCCGGCTTGCTCAAAGAAATCCCCGCGGGCATCAGGGGATCGAGATGGTTGTAGAGTTCGCTCAACGCGAAGTTGTTGCGCAACTGTATGACCTTGATCTCATGCCTTGCCGCGTTCTTGAGGACCTGCGATTTGGGACCCAGAATGTCAACAAGGACAACTCCATGACGACCCACCCGCCCCAATTTGTCCTCGGATACTTCCTGATTGCCGGTCCCGATCAAAGCTATGTCCATCCGTATGCGTCCCCGCCGCGTCAATATTTCCGCGTCAACCTCACGTTCGACCTCCCGGTCTCGTTCGACGTTCAGCCAGAAGTGCTGGCCTTCGGTCAGGCCCAGTGCATTGAGAGCGGCGCGGGCTATCGCCTTTTCAAGCCGTTTACCAGCGATGGACTTTTTCGATCCCCTGATGGTTAGAACCGCCGCTCCAGCTATTTGGAGCAACCACAGACTATCGGCCGCAGAAAGCGATGCGGGCTGCATCGCGCGAGCCGACAGTTCAATGGTGCTGGGCTCCCATCCCAGCAGTTTCACCAGGTCCTGGGTCGCGGCCTTCACGGCCTTCTGGTAATCTGCCTGCATGCCGGTCCTTACACCCAGATTTACCGCTGTCTTCTGAGTCAAACCCAGTAGCCAAAACCCCAGCCACTTTTCAACAGAGGCGGCTCCTTTACGAGACACCACCGCGAGCAAACGCTCCTGCCAGTCTGAGCCGTATTCCAGCACCGCGCGATGGGTGACGTTCAGGATCCACCCGGCGAATACCGAAATAGCCTGTCTGGTGGGCTTCTCGGTCAGCCTCCTGTAGTTTTGTCCGGTGAATAAAGCGCCGACGATCTCGCGAACTTCGGCGGGGGAGTACGCGGCCGCCGCGGACTCCAAGCTATTCTGAAGCTCGCTAACCTTCATATCAAAACGAGAATCAGGTGGTTGCGAATCCGCCATCTAACTCCTGAATCGCTATCTCACAGTATTTCTGTTCAGTGTCTATCAGAAAGAAGCGCCTGCCAGCGCGAAGCGCTGCCCTACCAACAGTCCCGAGGCCTGCAAACGGATCGAGCACGAGATCATTCTTGAACGAATAGTACCTGATAAGTTTCTCGATTATCTCAACCGGGAAGACTGCCGGGTGTTCCGGATGGTGTGATGGCCTGGCATACCAGACGTTGGTCACCTCATACTCACCTTGGATGCGAGACGCCCTGACTGCCTCCTGGTCCGAATGCGTCCTGATGTTCCAGTCGATGAGTTTGTCCGTTTCCTTGCGGTAGACCAGGAAATATTCCGTGACGGGCACTGGCTTATACTGGAGCGGATGACGGTCGGCGGCAAAGCGGCGCCCACGACCTGTGTTCCACCCGGCGCCAGCCGGCTTGGCCCAGATAATATCATCGATAAACTCAAAGCCGATTTCCTCGAGCAACCCGTTGATGTGGAAGGGTACCGGAATTCGTTTGCTGCTTCGGTTCCTTGACGGGCGTCTGACAAGAACCGGCGAAGCATTCACTATGAGAAACCGGCCCTCCTGCAACGTCCTGTGACATTGCTTGAAGACATCTTCCAGAAGCGACAAGTATTCCGAATAGTTCGAATACTCGCTGTATTCCGGCTTAGCATTGTAGTATGGGGGCGACGTTATCACCAGTCCGAAGAAGTTTTCCGGCAGTTGTCTCAGAACTATCCTGGCATCTCCGCATACCACTGCGGAGTCACCTATCGTTGTATGAGTGAATTCCGTCCTCGATTGACCCGGCCCGGGTTCCCCTTCTTCGGCATTGAACAACCTGACCCGTATCAGACCCGGTTTGGTTGCCTGGACAATTTCACCGTCTCGACACCTGATCATGACTTCACCCACAGCCTCGCCAGATCCATCAAGCAACGCCACCCGCCAGGCCTCGTAGCGGTCGTCAACCTCGGGTAATCCCAGTTCAAGGTGAACCCCGTCGAAATTGTCCCTGAGCCAGCGCCTGACCACCTCCCTGGCAGCGCCTGCAGTGTCTACCGCGCTCTCTGAAACCTTCCCGTTCTTGGCGGCAAAATACGCCGCGAGCCGGTTAACGCTCCGGGGCTTGGTCGTGTCTGGTTTGGTATTGTCAACCCGGGTAGTCATGTTCGTTAGAGGAAATGGACCGGTAGCCTTTCACTCGTGGACGTTGGTGTCCTGATAACCAAGTTCCGGGATACCCCGGTCGCTGCGTTTGGGCAATTATACCAATTCGGCACGAAAAGTACACAGGCCACCGCTCCATAGCAGAGGAAAACACGTTAACTCTTGCGGCCGTCATTCAGGCGCTGCCGGCCAACCACTGAAACGGCAGACCGGCCACGGGCAGGGCTTGGCTGCTGCACACACTCTGCGATCGGAGATTGGTTGTCCGGCCTGCCTCACCCGCCCTTACTTTGCAAGGCGACGCCTTGCAAAGCTACCGGAGAAGCATCGCTTCCGGGGCGGCGTCAAAGTCCGCGCCGCACACGGTGCAATTGAATACCACGCGGGTGATGGCCTGACCGGACCGCTCGATCCGGCTAACGTTGGAGGAGAAGTTCCCGTCTCCGGGACAGCGGCCATAGATGGATCGGTGGTACCCGGTGACCGGGTCCGGTACCGTGAGGCGGCCCTGCGACAGCGCTTGCCTGATCTTTTCCAGTTCGTTTCCCTGTTCCATGGCAGACCTCCAATCTAAAAGCCCCTCGGGGAGGATCGGCCGGCAGTTGAATGCCAGACTCCTCTATTATACTCCCGCCCGGCCCGTCGGGACTCCCCTCACTTCCCGCTTCTCACTCGTCACTTCTGACCCGAGTACCAGTTTATGATCTCGGCGCCAGTGGCAAACCACACTTTTTCGTGGCCTTTGATATAGTGAATCGCCTTGTCCAGCCACCGGATCCGGTAGGGTACACCGGTCAGAAAGGGATGCAAAGCGATGGCCATCACCCGTCCCTGGGTCGCGCCCTCGCGGTAGAGGGCGTCGAACTGGTCCTTGATCATTTCGTAGAACTCGGACGCGGTATGGTGCTCCGCGTTGAAGGCCGGCATATCATTTATTCCCACCGAATAGGGAATGGAGAAGAGCCTGCCTTTCTTGACCTTCATTTCAAAGGGCTGGTCATCGCACGGCCAGTCGGCAACATACTTGATCCCTTCTTCGGCCAGGATATCCGGGGTGTTGAAGGTCTCCTGCAACCCCGGGCCCAGCCACCCCTCAGGTTTCTTACCGGTGGAGGCCGTGATCTTTTCCACCACCTGATGGATGACCTCCCTCTCTTTGTCCTCCGGCAAATTGGCCAGCGACCACGAATTGGTCAGGCCATGCCCCATGAACTCCCACCCCAGCTTCCTGGCCTCCGTGATGATCTGGGGACAGTGGTCGCAGATGGCCGCATTCAGAGCAACCGTCGCCCTTACCTCATGCTTGTCCAGCACCTCCATGATCCGCCAGACGCCCACCCGGTTGCCGTAGTCGCGCTGGGAGTAATTCCGGACATCGGGAACGATCTCAGTGCTCGTCCCGGCGCCGAACTGACGGAGGCCGATATCGAACCACTCGATATTGGGAATCACCCACACCGCGACATGAGCGCCGTTCGGCCAGGTGAGTGGCTTCCGGCTGATAATCGGAGAATAGGGATATCTATTGTTTTCCATGATTGCCTCCTGGCCCCGACGGGCCAAATCAATGACGAATGACGAAATGCGAATGAAAATGTCATTCTGAGTGAAGACGAGCGCAAGCGAGTCGTAGTCGAAGAATCTTTAAGGGGGGGGAACCAAAGACCCTTTGCCTGCCCCTTCGCTTCGCTCAGGGCTTCGGCTCAGGGTGACAAGTTCTGAGCAATGCTCCAAGTTCAAATGATCAAACGACATAGGTTCGTCATTGGTCATTGGAATTTGATTCGTCATTCGCACTTCGGATTTCGTCATTTTCTCTCTCCCAATGTTGTCCGGAACTGGCTGTTGTCCAAGCCATGTTCTTCGTTCCATTGCGTGGCCGAGAGCGATCGGCCGTTAATGTCCGAGGCCTCGTCCGAGGCCAGATAAACAATGGCCGCCCGGATAACCGAGGGCTTGAGGACGACGTTCATGCCCGTGTGCGACTCGGCAAGGACAGGAGGGGTCGCCATAAGGCCGCCCGGGGCCAGTGCATTCACCCTTATGTTGGAAGAGGCCAGTTCCAGGGCCAGCACCTGGGTCAGTCCCTCGAGACCAAACTTCGAAGCTGTGTAGGCGCCGAAATTCGCCATCCCCTTTTTGCCCATGCCCGAGGAGATATTAATGATAACGCCGCTCCTCTGCTTCATCATCGCTCCCACCACCGCTTTGGAGCAGATGAACGCGCCGGTCAAATTGATGTCCAGGACCGTCCGCCAGTTTTTCACCGCCAGGTCCTTGACGGCGCCCCAACCGGAGTGTGAACCAAAGCCAACTCCGGCGTTGTTGACCAGGATATCGATCCTGCCGAAGTGCTTGATGGTCCGCTGCACCATTCCATCGACCTCGTGCTCTTTCGTGATGTCGACTCGGAGCGCCAGGGCCTTTCTGCCCAGCCCCCCGGCCTCCCGCGCCACCGAGCGGGCGCGGGCCCAGTCGACATCCGCCAGCACCGGACTGGCCCCCTCGGCAGCGAAAGCCAGGGCGGTCTCCCGCCCCAACCCTCCACCACCCCCGGTGATTATAGCCACCTTGTCTTGTAGTTTCATGTTCCGGTTCCTTTCATCTTTCATGGTGCGCCAGACGCACATGGGTGATTGGTGGGGACCCAACAGTTCCTCATTTCGTGCTTATTCGTCGTTCAAATCACGGAGCCCGAACGAGGAGAACTCAGAGAAACCGCAACGGGCACAAGTAAACACGGGAATCAGCCTGAACCCGAGGATTTATCCGGGATTATAGACACGCCCGCTGCGGCCTGTCAAACGAAAACCGGGCCACAGACGCTGCGGCAAGCTGCGCTCAGTGCACGACCCTGCAACTCAAACAGTGGGAAACCCGTAGCGACACCCCTCGTCCCGACGCGTCGGGAAAACGCCAGCAGCCATCCGCGAACGACAGGGGTCCCGATGCATCGGGATCGCTACGCGCACCGAACGTCCGTGCCAGTGTCTGAGTTGCAGAATCAACAACAACGTCACTTTACAAGGTGCGCTTTTGCAGTTAGAATAAGCACTGGTTCTTGCGGGAGTAACTCAGTGGTAGAGTTCCTGCCTTCCAAGCAGGCTGTCGCGGGTTCGAATCCCGTCTCCCGCTCCACCCAGGCCCCGGAGGTAAGCCGAAATGGCGACGGCTACAGCGGACAAAGTGCGGGAAGAGCACATCACCATGGAGGTCATCGTGGATACCTATGGCCCCGAGGAACAGGCCATGGAATGGTATTACTACCTGGCGGATAATCTTCAATTCCCTTTTAAGGGGCGGTGTATCAAGGCGCGGCCCACCTCGCCCATGAAAGTGCGAGAAGAAGTCAGCGTTGTCAGGATGGCGCCCGAAGAAGATTGTATGCACGAGATGTTTGTTGAGATAAGGTGGTCCGGGCGGAACCTGGCCGTACCGTTATCGCAAATCGAACCAGTACAATCGGAGGACAAAACACGCGAGGCGGTAGACGACTGGCATTACTGGGTAGCGCGGGGATATGAGCTTGGCTGAAAAACCGCCGACGGACTGCAAGCTGAGACACCCGAGTATTATGCCTTTCTTTTCTGAAGAGTTCCGGGCTCCCGCGTATATGACCTGAGCGAATTTGAGGAAGATATGGCGTCTAAGATTCCACCGTCTCACGAGGCGCTTCGGCGGTTCGATGCTGAGCATCTAACACTGTGTGACCTGGCACTTTCCAGTGCCATGTACGATTCTCTCTTGCCCTATAATGACTCACTCAGGTCTTTGCGAAAGGCGACCGAAAACCGCATCGATCTGGATAATCCTGATCATTGTGCCCATCTTGTTAAGTGGCTGAATGACTGGGGATGCAGGCATCTTTCGAAAGCGCACCGGGAAACTACAGCCAGGGCCATTCTGGGATGGCACAGGCAGGCGCGAAAGCGGTTGTTTCAGCAGACAAAGACCGTTTGCGAGCTAGACGACCATGATCTTTCTGAGGCAGTTGAGGCATATGGTTCCTTGAAAGACAGAGTAGTAGCTCAACGCGATCGGGGCGCGGAGACCTCAGACGTGCACATGGGCCCGACCGCCGCCTCGAAGGTCTTGTTTGCATTGCGCCCGAAGGCATTAATGCCATGGGACGAAGCCATGCGAATTGGTTTTGGCTGTGACGGCACTTCTGGATCGTATTCCAGGTTTCTTCAATGCATCAGAGAGATTGCCTGGAAGATAAGGGATCTCTGTAATGAGAATGGGTTTGAAATAACTGAACTGCCTCTGCAAATTGAGCGTCCTGGTTCGACGGTGATCGAGCTTATCAACCAGTATATCTGGGTTACCGTTACGAGGAACTCGAGGAACTGCAGACTCCCTTCTGCTTCCACTTTGGCTCGATGGGCATCATGGGGACGGTCCAGTAGCAGAAATAAGTGAAGCGTCAAACCAATGCCACGCCGCGCTTCGACTGACCGAAGTGTCGCGGTGTCCCGTTTAACACAGTAGCTCGCACCTCCATTTGCACCAAGTAATGGTGGGCAGCACAACGTAATCTCTTCTGCGGCTCGTTCGCGCTACTACTCGTGCTGCGAGGAGATGACATGCCGAAAGACTGGCTCAGGATTAGACAGGCGAGAACCGATGTCACCGACTATCTTATCCACTGGACTAGCAGTGCCAAAGACGTCAACGGGCAATACGCCAGTCCACTCGATGTGCTGAGGTCAATCGTTAGATGCGGCTATTTGCTGCCATCCTTTGCGCCCAAGACACGAGCCACCGTTGCAGGAAGGGAGGACACGATACGGGGGCCTCATCCGGCAGTCTGCTTCACCGAGCAGCCCCTCTGTTCATTTGTGCAATCCTGCGGCGTGCTCCCGAATCGCTACCAGCCATATGCGGTGGCAATCCGAAAAGATCGCCTGTTCGTCTACGGCGGACGACCTGCAGTGTATGGAGACGAAAGCCCCTTGGCTGCGCTACCACCCCACTGGAAATACCTTTGGGTTCAATATGATCCCGTTCCCAACGAAGCGTTGGGCGGCTACCCCCTTGATTGGACCCACGAACGTGAGTGGCGCGCCAGGGCAATCAAGTATTCCTACGGGTCAGTCGGAACGAGCACGGAAGAGGGCATCCCACTCCTACTACCGCCACGAGTAGCGGTCCCCCAGCCAATCTGGTATCTGCCATGGATTCTCGTGAAGGACAAGTCGGAGGTGGGTCCTTTCCGAGAATTCATCGCGACCTTGCCAGGGTACACAGGCCCCAGCGGAATTATGCGCCTGTATTTCGAGCTTCTAAAAAAGGCACCCATTGTCTCTCTAGGAGCCTGGGTCACGACTCGATGACAAAACTGAAAATGGGAGATGGTTGCCTTTCCAAGCCCATTTTCGGAGTAAAAGTGGGAAGAAGTCCCAGTATCGAACCATATTTTACAGCCATCGTGGGAGGCCAAATTGCCATTTTTGACTGGTGACCCAGGCTCCTAGACGAGGCTGAAACTCACATCAGGAACGAAGATGACCGGTGGTCCCGCCTTGACACGTTACCCCTGGAAGAAATCGATGAATCGGCGGCAAGATTTCTCCTGCGTCTTGGATGGCGAGATCTTCGGTGAACTTGTCGTCGGCCCACCTTACCCCCGCTAGTTTGGGCCCCACGACGCCGCAGGGTGTCGTGTCTGATGACCGCAACAGTGTGATGCGGGTTTCATACAGAGGCTCAAAGGGCACAAAGGAACTGACGGAGCGGACTCCCCGACACGTGCATAAGCCGGGATTATTACCTTCGCATCCACCTCGTGCAGTTTGCCCCCAAGAAGGATTGACCCGGCCTCCCGCTGATGTATAATGTACCTGAAAAGAGGGCCAGGGGCTGACCGCGCTGTACTTGGCTCTTCCACCGTTCGCTACCGGAGGTTGTCCATGGCTTTTACGACAGACCACTACATAAACCTGAAAAACGGCCTCTTTGACTCCACCTCCAAAGACGACCTGGTCCATCTCTTCAGTAATTTCTCCGCAGATGCCAACTCCGGCAAAATGGTCGTCCATTTTCACGGCGCCGGCAACACAGAGGAAAGCGGCATGGCCATCGCCGAGCGACTCCTGCCGGTCTATCGCTCCGCCGGCGCCTACCCCGTTTTCTTTCTGTGGGAATCCGGGCTGCTGCAAACGATCACGCACAACCTGGACGAGATCGCCCGGGAAAACATCTTCCAGCTTTTGCTCAAGAAGGTCGCCCAGTTCGCTGCGGCCAAACTGAAGCAACCACCGGGGGCGCGCGCGGCGGGCTACCTGGAGCTCCCTACCGAGTCCGCAATCGCTAAGGAACTGGCCGGCCCGGGTGACGGCGGCGTGCCGCTGGCCCGGCTGGACGAAATCGCCCTGCCCGCCGACGCAGGGCTGTCGCGCACGGAGGAGCAACAGTTCACCGAGGCAGTTGAAGCCGATCCCGACATCGAGCTCGAAGCGAACAGGATCGCCAACAGCTTCCGCAAGGCGCAGGACATCCAGGCCGAACGCCAGGCCACCCGCGGCGCCCGCGTCCGCGGCTCAACCGTTACCCTGATGGACCCGGCGGTCATCGGAGAGATCGACCGCCAGGCAACGGCAACGGGACAAACGAGGGGTCTTATCACCACATCATTCGTTATCAAGCACGGGGCCTCGGTGCTGCGGCGTGTTATCGAACGCTTCGCCCACAAACGTTCCCACGGCCTGTACGCCACTATCGTTGAGGAGCTATTCAGGGAGTTCTACCTTGCCAACGCCGGAACGATGTTGTGGAGCCTGATGAAGCAGGATACGGCGGACGCCTTTAAGGACGATCCGGACCGGTACGGCGGGACGGCGTTCCTGGAGCTTCTGAAGACCCACTGGCAGAACGGTGGCCGGCCGGGGATTACGCTTGTCGGGCACAGCGCGGGAACGGTCTATATCTGTCATTTCTTGCAGCACGCCCAGAAGAGGCTGCCGCCCGAGGTCAAGTTTGACGTGGTGTTGCTGGCCCCCGCCTGCACCTTCACCCTGCTTTCCGAGACCATTCAGGCCGCCGGCGGGCGGCTTGGCGGGTTCCGGTTGTTCGCCCTCCAGGATGCCCTGGAGCGGTCCGACCGGTTGCTTCCGGTCGTCTATCCCCATTCGATTCTCTACATCGTTTCCGGGATACTGGAAGACGAGGCGGATAAACCCATCACGGGCATGCAGCGTTTCTACTCCGGAGCGCCGCCCTTTGACGCCTCGCGCTATCCCGACGTGGCAAAGGTCCGTACCTTCCTGGGGCAGCAGCCGGCCAACTTGGTGTGGGCAAAGGAAAGCTCCGGTCCGGGCCGGACCAGCGAGGCCTACCGGCACAGCAGCTTCGACAACGACCCGGCGACACTGGCGAGTCTCCAGCATATCGTCTCTCATGGGTTCTAAGCAAGGGTTCGTGATTAACTCAATCAACGGTACATATTCATAAACGGGACCACAGGATTTCACCAGATGAACACCGGATTCGAACAAATAGATTGTTAGGCAGGCAAATCCTGTGAAAATCTTGTGTCAGTCTCGTGGACTATTATGCTTATCCGTGAGCTGTCCCTGAACATGGCCGATAATGACTATGCGGTTGTAGTCGGCGTCAACCGCTATCCCAACGAGCCTCTTTCCGACCTGGACGGCCCGGAAAACGACGCCCTGGAGTTCAAAGACTATCTGACCTCCCCGGCTGGCGGCGCCGTGCCCGACCAGAACATCCGCCTGATTCTTTCCCGCAACTTTCCGTCCCCCGGAAGCGGCCTTTCAGCGAGACCGATGACCGCGGAAGTGGACAGCGCCTTCGAAGACATCATTGTGGGATTGCCCTCGCAGGCCGGGGCGCGGCGCCTGTACATTTTCCTGGCCGGACACGGAATTGCCGCCCGGGATGACGGGCCCGGCCTGGAAGAGGCGGCGCTCCTGATGGCCAACGCGGGGTATCAGCGCATGGGGCACCATGTGCCCGGGCGGAAGTATGCCAACTGGTTCCGCGCCGCGGCCCTTTTTCAGGAGGTGGTCCTCCTCATGGACTGCTGTCGCGATGACTATCCCCGCGCCAGCGTGCGCCGGACGCCCTGGGACAACATTGTAAGGCAGGATGCCGTGGAGGTGCACTGGGTCTATGGCTTTGCGACCAAATGGAGCCGCAAGGCCAGAGAAAGGGCCCTGGGCGGCCAGGGCCAGGTGAAGGGCGTGTTCAGCCATGCCGTGCTTACGGTGCTCAAAAGCGGGCGGATGACCGGTTGCCAGTTGCGCGATTGCGTTTACAATTACCTGCCCCGGCTCCTGCAAGAAAGTGAATACCAGGAGCCGGAGTTCGACGTGGACCCGGCCCACGATCTCGTGTTTTCAGAGGCGGCGCCACCCGCCCGCCTCCCCGTAAGGGTTTCCTTTTCCAGCCCGATGATTGGTCGCCAGGTCGAGTTGCTGGACTTCAGTTTCAACCGCCAGGTATTCCCGGCGACCGGCCAGCCTCTGGAACTGACCCTGGAGCTGGGCAAATACAGACTGCGGGACGTGGCGCAACCCACCCGGTACCAGGATTTCCATGTTCTTGGGGGAGGTACCATAGATGTTGAGTTCTAGGGAGACGGCCGGCAACGTCCGTCTCATAGTCGAAGCGGATACCGCTCAGACGGAGGTCTTCGTCGTTGACGGCAGATTCCGCCGGGTGGCCAAGGGCCTGGGCAGGCTCGACGCCGAGCTGCCTCCTGGGCTCTATGACGTGAAATTCAAGGCTGGCTCCGCTATCAAGGTGGTCCCCATAGCCCTGGAGCCCGGCCGGAAAGAAGCCGAGGTCATACGGGGACCGAGAATGGACTTCTCCAGCGCGGCGCCTCTTGATGCTACTCGGACCACGCGGGAGTACCACCGTCACTACGCCAACCGGTTGAGTAATGAGGTCCATCACCGGGCAGGCGACGGAAGCGGACTCTTTGTGTTCGCCCGAGACCCAGAAGTCCAGGGCGTCGTCAACACCTTGTCCGGCCTGACCCTGCATGACCTTTCGGGCAAAATGCTGGTTGATTTTGCCGCTGCGGGCGTTACCAGCGCCAGAACGGGAGATTCCCCCAACCCCTGGGGTGGCTGCTCGGTGGTGGTCAACCCGGGATCATACCGGCTGAGAGTCCGGCTCTCGGACAAAGAATCGCTCGAGCAGGTGATAGCAACGAGTGACCACTGGCAAACGCAGGTGTTCCTGACACTGGGCGCATATGTACCCGGGACCCCTGAGCGATATCCTGACCTGACCGGGGCCTCCGTATTCATGACGCGCCCGGGGATGGGTTTCAACCCCGGCGGGGAAGAGCTAAGATGGACAGAGTTGGCCAGGCAGGGGTTGCTCAACCGGAGGAGCGTTGTCAGCAAACGAGACCTCGACGAAATGCTCTGGGCAAAGTTCGAAAACCCCATGTTCGGAATCTACGGCGCCCATTTGTTGCTCCTTGCGCCGGACCCGGATATGCGCCTGCTGGAGACGGTGACCGGCAACCTCTATTCGCTGGTCGGCGACCACCCCGACGTGCGGGCGCTCAAAATCTACGCCGATTCCCGGAGCGCGAAATCCGGCAGCCAGGTTCCATATACCGCGCCTCCCATGCTGAGGAGTAGCTGGGACATAATCGTAGACGCGACCACGACGAGACCAGAGCTGGTCCCGTTGAGTTCGCTGGCGGCTGAGATATCCTTCAGGCTGCGCGGGCGAAGCCTGTGGCTGATATGGCTCAGAGATTGGGAGAAGGACATCCCGGCGCCGCCTCCTGCCACCCAGCCGGCGGGTACAGATGGCCTGGCTAGTGGGGAGAACTGGCCGATGCGGGAGCCGGAGACGGGGCGGCTACCGCGCGCAATTGACATTGACGAGCCCCTGGCCATCAAGATCGCTTTGAAGGTCCAGGATAGCTCGGCTGAGGAGGTGGCGGAAAAGGCGAAACTCGCCCCGGTAGAGCAGGACTTACTCAGGTACATTGCTGAGATAGTCCGCGGCTCGTTTCGTGTCACCGATGCCACCGCGAAGCTGGTACTGGCGCCGGGGGGTCGATTCAGGCTCAGGACGGGCAGACCGGGCGAGGAACGCCTGGCGCCGGCGGCCATCGTCCGGTCTCTGGGCGTGCCGGACTCCGTGGCCTCGGCAGCCGTGCGGGGACTGGTCGCCAAACTCGGACTGTCTCAGTAAGGGATCCCCGCCCCCGTGCGACGGCCGGACAAAGCCGGTTGCACATATGAAATGAAGGAGGCAGAAACCTATGGACGCTGATTGGTCGCAGGAAATTGTTTTTTCAGCGGAGGGCATCAGGCAAAATGTCCCTTCCTCACCAGGTATCTACGAAATCATTCAGTCAACGGAGTACCCTCGGTACAGGGGCAGGACGAGGATTTTGAAGATTGGGTGTTCCCGGTCGGATTGGCAGGCGGAACTTCTGAAACCACTTAAGTCGGCATACGGGTGCGAACCGTCTAGCTCGCATTCGGCGGCCACCCTGAATTGCTGTTTCCCTCACGTATGCGGTCCACGCGGAGGCCGTGCAAGACGACGAGAAAGCCCCTTTACGCAGCTTTGAAGATGAGCACTGGGATCTCCCAGTTCTTAATTCAACACGGGGGTACGACCGAGGCGAGGACAGACATTACAGAGGAGGTTAGCAACAGAATCACGGCATCGACAGCGGCTGGACCCATCTGGCACACTTCTGCCCTGAATGCGACCGGCAAACTGCCCACACCATTGTCCAGATTGTGTGGCCTTGGTAGGCCTGGCTGGGATTGCAGGGTTTTGAAGGTTATAATTGGCGTTACTGCAAAAAACTATTGTTCGGCCACAATGAGCAGAAAATCAGATACAAAAGACAGCTCAACATTCAGGTTTTTGACCTTTTTGCAGTAACGCCATACCATAATTGATATGGAAATCAAAGCGTCCGGGAGAGATTCATGAAATACAAGGTCAACCTGAAGCAAACCAGTGAAGGGTATGCAATCTGGGTTCCCGGTCTGCCAGGTTGCTGGTCACAGGGGAAAACCGAGAAGGAAGCCCTGGAAAATATCAAGGATGCCATTCAAGCATACTTGGAGACCGTCCAAGAGTTGAGCAAAGACAAAGAATCTCGTTATGTAGAAGTCGGATAGATTATGCCCGGTCTACCAGGTATAAATCATCAGCGAGCCATCAAGGCCTTTGAGAAAGCCGGGTTCCGGGTCACGAAACAGGGAAAACATGTCACAATGACCAATGGCACAAGGATTATTACCATACCGAGAGCAAACCCGATTAACGCTTTCACAATGGCCGGAATTGTGAATGATTCGGGTCCGAGCGTTGAGGAATTCAAGAAGCTTTTATGAGGGCTCATTAGCTTCGTCTCAAGGCGGTTCCGCGGGCGGCAATTCGACCTAATCCTCGAATTTGATCCGAACGAAGAACCCTTCGTGCGATTGGACAAGGCTCTCGAATTCCTCCCATGTGATCCTGAAGCCGTCCACGACCACGCAGGCTTGCTCTTTCGACTCATCAAAGCCCACATATCCAGCAAGTTCATCAGATAGCATGCGCCACCTTCCGATACCCTTCCTCTGAGGCGCCATATATCGTTTCGACAGACCTTCCATGATCTTGAGATGGAGCCTGCCGCGAAGCACGGGGATATGGTCGGCCATGCCGATTTCCCGGAAATAGTAGCCCGGTTCCCCGTCTTTTCTGATTTCCTTTGCTTCCAGCCGGACCATCGGACCGGCGTCGAGAACCTCAAACTTGAACTTCCGCCGCTTCCCGGCACAGTCAACGAAATCGATGATGTCTTCAGGAGTTTCCACGATGTGACCCCCATAGCACTGGAATGTAGGAACGCACCAAGTAGTGACAAGTATTTTCACGGCACAGAGCACAGAGGAGCCGCGCAAAGTTGTGCAGCGGCCCATGGGACACCCGGTCAAAAAACCTGCAACGTGTCCGAATTCAGCCCTCATGGTGGTCTTGACAAAACAGTGGACGTCTGAAAGTCCAGCGCTCACAGGCACGATGGCCTTTGGTACCAGGCCCGGGCATGTCCGAGCTTCTACCTGCTGGCCTGGTCCATGACCTTCTTCGCCACTTCGAGCATCTCGCCCCGGAACACCACCAGTTCTTCCGAGTCCTGGAACACCTTTTCCCCGGGTCTGACGATGAAAATGGGGTTGATGCCCTCTGCCGGCACGTCCAGCCTCAGGCTGGGATAGCCGTACCCCTTCACCGCAAAGAGCGCCTGTCCTTCTTTCCCCAGCAGCCAGTTGACGAAAACAGCGGTGGCGCTGGGATGGGCCGGCCTGGCAGCCAGGCTAACCCCGCCGCCCGCCGAACTGATGAAATGGCCTTCCGGTTGCACCGCAACGCTGATAGGCGCCCCCAGCTTTATGAACTCCGCCACGGCTTCGGTCTGCCCTGCCAGGCCAATGGCATACTTCCCCCGGGCCGTCCATTCCACGACCATGCGGTGTTCCCTCAATATGACAGCTTCCTGCTGCCTTATCAATTGCCTCAACCAGTCGCTGGCTTCCTCCACGGTCCAGAGGTCACGGGCTATGTGACCGAACATGGCGTTAGCCGTACCGGTCAGGGAGGGGTCGGCCATGGCGATCCTGCCCTTATATTGGGGCTTCAACAGGTCTTTGTAGGCCGTTACTTCCCCTTCTTTGACCATGTCGGTGTTGTAGACGATGTGCCTTTGCAGGACTGCGAGCATGCCTATGGCCAACCGTTCCTTGTCCAGAAAAGGAATCTGGCCTCCTATCCACAGTTTCGGGTCGGTCACTTCCGGGAGGGACAGCAGAGGCTCGAAAGGTCCGAGAAGGCCTTCCGGTTTCATGGTGACCAGAAGGGTCGGGGGGCCCGCGCCAAAAGCATCGGCCAGATACAGTCCCGCTCTTCTTTCCGCCTGGACCTTGGCCAGAAGGTCCGACCCGCGGGCGAATGGGCTGAACTCAAGTTCGATCCCGTACCTGGCTTTGAAACCCTGGCTCAGCAGGACACGGGTTTCCGAACCCCACAGAGAGTAGAGCCGGACTACCCCCTCCTTCCTCGCTTCGGCCAGGGTGTTTTCCCACTTCCCTTCCCATCCGGGTTTCGTGACGACCTTTGCCACCGGGCCGTTTGCCTCCGGAGACAGCAACGGCGCAACTCCCTGGCCGCACCCGGACATCACCAGGAATGCAGCAAGGATGACCATGACCAACCAGAACAGTCCCTTCATTTGTTACCCTCCTTTGCGACACGACGAAGTCCGAATGACGGGTGACCAATTATCACCTATGGCCTGGCGGGGCATCACCAAGGATGAAAACGAACGGGGCATCATCACACCACCGCAGGGGCGAGGTTCCCTCGCCCGGGGTGGTGGGGTCCCCCCGCCGGCGGACAGACGCACGGGTCTACCCCTGCAGCCCTATTTTCGTTCATGGGTCTGCCTGGGTCTGGCCCGGCGACCTGCAGGAGCACCGGGTTACCGGTCAATCGCTCGTCTCTTCTTCCCGAGGTTCATTGCCGGCCTGGCCAGGCCGACGGCTGCAACCCCCGCCGCGTAGGCAATTATGTATATGATGAAGGCCCAACGATAATGTCCGGTCATATCGAAAAGGATAGCAGCGATAATCGGACCCATCGCAGCCCCTACCAGACGGGCCAGCTCAACCACCCCATAGATCGCGCCGAAAGACTCTTCACCAAAGAATTCGCCCACTATGAGCGGGCGAAGGGTGGGGGCGCCGGCACTGCTGAAGCCGTATATGACGGCGAAGGTCCACGCCATGGCCAGACCGCTGGCCCACATGAGTACGGCTACGGAGACGGCCTGAAAGGCGAAGGTAACCATAGCCAAATGGACCCTGGATAACCTGTCAGCCAGGGCCCCGATGGCGATCTTGCCCGGTACGCCCAGGCCGATAGTGATACCGAAGATGGTACCCGCCAGCAAAGCAGGAATCCCGCTGTCGATCAAATAGGGGACCTGATGCATCTGGACCCCTATCTGGGCTAAATTGACCAACGAAAAGCCTATCAGGATGCACCAGAAGGCAGGAGACCGGAAGGCTGTGCCGGGCCTCCATTGCTTTGCGGGGAAGAGCGGGGGAGCCGTTATCCCGATCACCCGTGTTCCTGTTTGATTTCCGCCTTCGTGCGTCGTGCCCTCCGCCGGTGCGGGATCGCCGTCGGGGAGAAGCCCCATCTGTCGGGGACTGTCTTTCAGTACCAGGAATACCAGGGGCAGGATGACAACCCATGAAATTATTGCAAGCGCCACAAACGCCGTTCTCCAGCCGTGGAATGAGATCAAATATGCCGCCAGCGGAGCGATGACCAGGCCGCCCAGGCTCACCCCCGCCAGAGCCACGCCCATGGCCATACCTCTGTGCCTGATAAACCAGGCGTTCACCAGGCCGCCGGTGGGGACGGCAAAAAGGCCGGCGAAGAAGAACGCCTGCACTCCATATATGAGATAAAGCTGCCAGACACTGTTAGTGAAGCTCAGCGACAGGACAGAAGCTCCAAAAGGAACGGCGCTCCACATCATCACCCTTCGCGGGCCGTATTTGTCGCACAACCTGCCTATCAGCGGGGAGCACAGGCCGGATACCAGTATCTGCGTGGTTATAACGCCAAACACCGAGGCCCGGCTCTGGTCGAACTCTTCGGCAAGCGGCCTGGCGAATACCCCGAAAGCGTAGTTTCCAACGCCGAGAGAGGCGCTCATGACCAGCGCCGCCCCCGTCACCACCCACCAGCCGTAGAAGGGCTTTCTGTTGCCGGTCATAGCAGAGCACGTTCGGGCTTCATTCGAGAGGGGCTTCGGTCCCCAGCGGCCTCGACAGGGAAGTAACGTCTTCTATCAGCATCTGGATGCCGGCCTTTCTCCCTTCCACCTTTTCCCGTTCGGCAATCTTCCTGCGATGATAGTCGATGATTTCCCTGGTAAAGGGCAAATTACCATGGTCCAGATATCGCATGGCGCCGGTCCTGTCCCTGACCGGAAGCACCTTGCGGGCCGCGTGAATCCAGGGTGTAAACGGGGCGTCCAGTACTCCTCTCTCTACCGCCCTCAGTTCCCCGACGGCCACGTCGCCGTCTCCCAGCTCGATTACCCTGTCCACAATGGCCCTCGTTTCCAGTTCGATCATCTCCCGTTCCTCCGTCAACTCTCCGCCCTCAGGCACCCTCTGGTTCTTCAAAGCTTCGAATATCCGCCTGGTTATTCTGATAGTTTTGCCGTTTCCTTCCTTGGTGGTAATGCCGACCGCCTCTTCAATCGACTTGATGAGCACCCAGTCGGCGCCTCCCAACGCATTGATGGCGGCAATCCAGGCAGCCAGCGCGCAGCACTCCTGCTCATCGGCCGGCCACGCCCCGAACCACGACGACGAGCCAAGGGACAGGCTCACATCATCGTGGCCGGACCCGTGCAGGTACTCCTTGACGAGTTTGCGCAGCACCTGCATGGTAGCCACGTCCTGGACCTGGTGGCACTGTACCGCCTGGCCGTATGACAGATTCTTGATCCCCTGCCCGGCAGTCAACAAACAACACAACACCACCAGCGCAGCGCCCAGGCTGGGAGGAAAATAACCGTTGAGATTGACGCAGCACCAGATGTCAACCGGCGATCCGTGCTCGCTGTAGTAAGCCGCCAGCCTGTTCGTGTATTGATTATTTTGAATCCTCTGCGCCACGGGATAGTTCTTGCTGTGCTGGAACGCCTCATGCACGTCCATGGAAGAGGTCCGCGTGCAGCCCGAGGCGAATCCGATCTCGGCAGCCAACATCGGTTCTTCGTCCGTGAAACCCCAGCCCTGGACCGGAAGGCCGGTAGATTCAACCAAATATCTCGATAGCTTTACCCCGTGGTTCACCCACGGGTAGCCGTTCAGCAGCGACCTGCCCGCTTTGATGCTGGCTTCCAGGCCCGCCTGGGCTTCCTTGAACCTGCTCTTCCGGGTATAGGTGTCTGCCATGACGGCTACCGAATCGGCCCCGTTCGCCTCCAGGAATTTGACGTGCTCCAGCGTCTCTTCGACCGTCGCGTGACCGCAGGCCGGGTTGATCAGTATACGTCCCAGCTTTTTGCCGGAGGCCAGTCGCCGAGCGAAGACCTTGGCTTCGGGCAACTGCCGGTGGAATTCGATGGCTTCCGCCAGGTCCACCTCTTTCCCGGTAGGCCAGCGCTCCAGCACCGCCTTTCGCCTTTCAAAAAGCTCTTCCTCACTCCATTTTCTGTTGCTCAGTTCCATTGTGTCTTCCCGAAGAAACGGCATTGGTCAGCCGCGTAGCGCATAGGGTGGGTTAAGGCTTTGTCCTTCTTCTGTCGTTCTGGTGGGTTCGTCCCGATTACCGTCGGAACTTAACCCACCCTACATTAACTCAGCTCCCACAGGCACGGTGGCCTGTGGTACCTCCCGGTTATCTCCCCGTCTCGGCTAGAATCCTGGCATAGTCGCTCTGCATAGCCCTCACGGCGCGGACCTGGTCCGCCGAAAGCCATTTCGTCAGCTCCACCCTGTCAACGGGGTATTTCGCCCGCTCGTAGCCAGCCCTGGCTTTGAACGGCGCGGTGGCATCCAGGGCCACGCCCTCCTTGTAGACAACGTTGCTTTCTCTCACGTTGCCACTCGAGTCGAACCGCCCGGTGGGCGTCAGACCGGTCTTCTTGCCTCCTGCGCTGACGATAGCGCCTGTCGCCAGGTCGAGCCGGGAGAGTATCGCCCACAGCACATCCTCCGGGCTGTAGATATCCACGTCTTCATCCACAATCACCGCCAGCCGCAGATGGAGCACTGTACCCATGATAGCCTGCAGTATCTGCCTCTGATACCCTTCGTCTTCCTCCCCCCGTTTCTTGACTTGCAATATTATGCTGGACCAGGCCGCGATGTCATTCAAAGTGTTGACGTCGGTTACCAGTCCCGGCACCAGGCGGTCCGCCAGCTCGTAGATACAGGCTTCCCTGATTATGGGACAGAGGATGTTGTGCTCGAAGGAACGCGCCAGGGGCGCAAAGAATATCGGTCTGTCCTTTCTGTGCGTTATGGCCGTAACCTGGAATTTGTACGTCTGAGTCGCCAATCCCATGTATCCGGGCCATTCCGGGAATAGTTTGGCCATACTTGGTTTCCCTATCTTCTCGGCCTCCTCGGTCTCCCAGACCCTTTGATTGGTATCGATATACCCTTCGATCACCCACTCCGATTGGGCAATGGAGTAGGCGTCCACGGTTTTGGCCTTGACGATCTCGATTGGCGACCCCTGCAGCGCGCCGGCGATGCCCAGCTCGTCCGACCCGACAGGTATGATCGTATGAATCGCTCCCCCCGCCGCTACTACCATGATCGCAGGGGGGGTGCCGATATTGATCGTCATGGGCACCTTTCCCCCCAGATGGCCCTTGAGGCTCTTCCCGATATGTTCGTTGTCGGGGGTGAAAATACTCGCCCAGTCTTTCCCCCTGAAATGGGTCCTGTTGAAAGAAATGTGACTGCCGCCGCCGAAGTATTTCCCGTAAAGCAGGTTATTGCCGCCCCCGAGAACGCGCCCCGCATCCGCTTCGCTGTGCTTGGTAATGGGTACCGTGCCGGGCACGTCAATGCCCTCCGTGACAACGACTTCCTGGCACGGCGCCGCGCCCACGACCTTTGGCGGCGCCGGGTTCTTGATCGCTTTCAGAGCCTCGAACTTCAATTTCCGCGCATCGTCCAGGCCGAATATCCTGGCCACCCTGTCTTTTCTGGCGCACACGTTGCCGGTCACCCTGGCATGGGGAAATCCCTTTATCTTTTCAAAGAGCAGGGCGGGGCCGTTGTCGAGGGCCTTTTCAATACCGGCAATTTCATAGACCGGGTCTACCTCGCCCGGGATGGCCAGCACCTCGCCGGTCTGTTTCAGGAACTCCAGGGTGCTTCTCAAACTGGTTATGTCTCTCTGAGCCATGTCTTGTACCTCCGGATCTAGACTACTGAGAAATTCTCGACGCACCCCGTAGGGGCGAATCGGTGTTTTCGCCCGCCAAATGGGGGCACGTGCAACGTGCCGCTACGGCTTTGGCGATGCTCACGGAGGGCTATTCCGTGCGCAGCAGGTCAGGCCAACGTTTCCTGGCTTCGGCCCTCAGTTGGTCGCTGGCCCGGCTCACCCGGGGGAAGTCCTTTCGCCAGTGATAAGGACGCACCGCCAGGATGATAGCCCGGGAATTGGTGTAATCCCCTTTGGCTTTCTTCTCCGGGGGGATGGTCGGGTCAAGGGGGGTGCTCCAGCAGCCGGAGATAACCTCCAGAGACGTAGCCGGGTCGCAGCGGGTAGCCACGGCCCAGATCACGTCCTCCTCGTTGGAGGGATCTATGTCTTCATCCACCACGATGACAAACCGTCCATGATAAGCGCCCTCGGAGCCGGACATCGCCGCCATGCCCACCTGCTTGGCATGACCGGCGTATTTCTGCTCAATAGAGACGACGATAAAATAGTGGGAAGCGCTGGACCTGAAGTTCCAGACGCCCTTGATGCCGGGAAGTCCCAATCGCTCCAGCTCATACCAGATGTCACTGGCCCTGGTAATATAAGAGCAGGTGGAGTTGCAGGGAGGTTTCAATGGCGGACGGCCATCAATGATGAAGCTATTGCGGTGCATTATTCTTTTAACTTTGATCACCGGTTCCGTCCGTTCCCCTGAAGCATAGTAGCCCGTCCATTCGGCGAAAGGCCCCTCCTTCCGGGACTCGACCTCCGGCGGCGGGCATTCACCCTCTATCGCGATTTCGGCGTAGGCCGGGATGGGCAGCCCGGTATACTCCCCGGTTATCAACTGCAAAGGCTCTCCGAGGAGGCCGCCCGCCATGCCGTATTCCTCCACGCCCCACGGAAAAGCCAGGAAGGAAGGCATCGATACCATGGGATGGGCGCCGAAGACCACCGCCACGGGGCAGGACTTCCCCTGCGCCCAGTAGCTCTCCCTGATAATACGGCCATGATGTCCCGGAGAAATGAACAGGGCTAAGGTATCGCGGTCGTGGACCTCTACCCGGTAGGTGCCGGCATTCACCCAGCCGCCTATGGGATCCCTCGTAATGACCATGTCCCCGGTACCGATGTACCGCCCCCCATCATATTCATGCCACTTGGGCGCCGGGAATTTCCACATGTCGATTTCCCCTTCCCCGTAGACATTTTCCAGCACCGGCCCATTCGGCACATAGACGGGATCGATGGGTTTCAAATCCTTAAACTTGTCCTTGATGGCCCGGACCAGCTCCACGTGGGCGATGTCGAGTGGCAAGCCGAAGGCTGCGGCCAGCCGCGCCGGAGTGCTGGTGAGATTGGTAACCACCCGGTAGCCTTTGGGGTAGCCCCTGATCTGGTCGAAAAGAAGGGCCGGTCCCCTCTTCTCGTTCACCATCTCGGTCAATGTGCCCATCTCCAGGTTCCAGTCAGCGCCCTCCACCAGTTTCAACTCGCCGGCATCCTCAAGCTGTCGAATAAAAGGTCGCAGGTCCAAGGGTCCTCCTTCGGTATTAATACAAGCGCATTAACTGCTACAAACGCACTAAATCGTGACGATTAGCAGTGTAGGGTGGGTTAAGCGCAACGGGGTGGAATGGATTGGGGTGGTTGCGCGAACCCACCATTTCTCCCGGTTCCATTAATACCTCTGTTGTTCGGCGATGGCGCTGGTGGGTTCGCTCAGCCTCCCCCCGGTACCCTAACCCCACTGCGCTTAACCCACCCTACATTACTGTGGTGAAAGCCCGCGGTCCTCGTCTCATCGTAGCGACGCAGTAATCATTATTTTCTTCGCACTAGATTCTGTTTCCTGCTTCAAAGCCTTCGCGGACCGCCTCCAGGATTCGCCTCGGCTCCTTGGCATCCCCGATGGCAATGACCTCCGGGACCCTGCCCTGCAATCGCACGGCCATTTCCTGACTCGGGCGTATTCCCGTAGCCAGAACCACTCCGTCCGCCGGCAACTCCGTTTCCCGTCCCAGGCGGCTCACCACCACCTTCCCATCGCTTATCCTCTCAGCCCTGCCGCGGGTTATGACAGCCACCCCGAGCCTTTCCAGGCTCAACAGGAGAGGCCAGCGTTCCATCTCCGGCATGCCCGCCGCCAGCTCCCCCAGCATCTCCACCACGGTCACGGACTTGCCTTGTTCCGCCAGATACTCGGACGTCTCCGCCCCCAACTGCCCCCCGCCGATAATTACCACCCGCTTTCCGGTATCCGCTCCCCCGAGCACCTGCCAGGCAGTGACCACGTTCTTGCCGTTGACGCCAGGAATTGGAGGCATCGTTGGAGCGCCGCCGGTCGCCGCGATGACAACATCGGGTTTTTGCTTTGCGACATCTTCCACCGTAGCTTCTCTCCCCGGTTCCATCTTTATTCCCAGTTTCCGCACCTGTCCCCGGAAATAGTCCAGCAGCGGCCTGATATTGGCTTTGCCCGGAGGCTTTACCGCCAGAAGAAGCTGCCCGCCAGGCTCCTGCTGCTTTTCGTAAAGGGATACGCTGTGTCCCCGTCGGGCAGCCACGATCGCCGCCTCCATGCCAGCCGGGCCGCCGCCGATAACCACGACCTTCTTCGGCGCTGAGGCTGGAGACGTCACCGTTTCCGCTTCGCGGCAGGCCACTGGATTAACCGTGCAGTAGGCCGGCGAACCGGACGACAGGCTTTGAACGCAACGATTGCAGTAGATGCAGGGTACGATGTCTTCAAATGCTTCCCCGGCCGACTTCATGACAAATTCAGGATCGGCAATGAGGGGCCGGCCGATGGCAATCAAGTCGGCTTTTCCCGCCTCCAGAATTGCTTCCGCAATGTGAGCGGTCCTTACCTTGTCGGCCAGGATGACGGGGACGGAAACCATCCTCTTGATTTCCTCTGCCTGAGATGCTAGGCAGGCGTCGGGCGCCCGCATCGGACCGGCTGATGCTACCGGATATTCCCTGGAAACCGCGCCGAAGCCTATCGAAACGGAAATGGCATCCACGCCCGCCCTGTCCATCTTTTGGGCGATGAGCTTGATTTCCTCAAAGGTATTGCCGCCCTCGGGCTCCTCCACATTCATCCGGACCATGAGAGGATGTTCCACCCCGACCTCCCGCTTGATCCGCCCTATCACCTCAGCGGCGAAGTTGAATCTCCCGGCCAGGTCGCCGCCGTATTTGTCCTTCCGCTTATTGGCCCAGGGGGAGAGGAATTGACCCCCGAGATACATATGGGCGCAATGGAACCCGATGATATCAAAACCGGCATCGACGGCCCTTCCCGCCGCCCTGCCGAATTTCTCCACCAGTTCTTCGATCTCCTCGATGGTCAGCTCCCTGGGAACGACGAAACCGGGGGCCGGGTGGGCCACCGGTGACGGGGCCACGGGGATCTTACCCTTCGTCACTTCTAGATAACCCGACTTGGCCACTCGCCCGGCCCGCCGTCCCCCGTGAGACAGGTTGATACACATCTTAGCGCCATGACGCTTGGCCCGCCGGGTCAGCTCCCTGAGGGCCGGCAGGTATTTATCATCGTCAATGGCTATGGAATGCTCCGAGTTATTGCCCAGGGGATGGTCCACGATGCCATCGCCCAGGACTATCAGCGCCACTCCTCCCCTGGCCCGCTCCTCGAAGAAGCGGATCATCGGCTCGGTGACGAAACCATCCCTGGCCAGATTCAGGGACATGGGCGCCATGATCAGCCTATTCTTGAGCTCGACCTGGCCTATCTTAGCCGGTTGAAACAGTTTCATTGATGCTCTTTCTCTGTGACAGTACCATGGGCCTCCGCGCCTGTCCCTCACCCGGTATCACAGGCCTCCGTGCCTGTCCCTCACCCGGTATCACAGGCCTCCGTGCCTGTCCCTCACCCGGTACCACAGGCCTCCGTGCCTGTGGGCCTCGGATATTCGTCCGTGGACGGTACAAACCCGCGTAACGCGGCAGGGCGGGCCGTAGCGACAGGGCTTGCCTCTGTCGTGCCCAATTGACCGTCACGGTACTACGGGCAAGATGCCCGTAGTACTGAAGCCAGTAGAACGGGCATCTTGCCCGTTCGTTCACCCAGGGTCACCGGACCCCGAAAATCTCTTTCGAAACAGGCTGTCTCTCGCCTCTCAAGCGGACCTGCTCTTCATCGTCGGTGTCAATATACCTGGTCCCCGGCTGCGGCAGCCTGATGGGGTCCACGTAGTCTGTGGGCACATCGGCCCTCATGCTGGGATAGCCGGTGGCCTTCCCGGCTATAAGCTGGCCTTCCTTGCTCAGTAGCCAGTTGACAAAGACCTTCTGGGCGTTCGGATGGGCCGGCCTGTTCAATATGCCGAACCCTGCTTGGCTGGCGGCCAGGCCCGAACCCTCTTTGAGAAGCACCCTCTTGACAGGCGCACCGGCCTGCTCGAATTCCAGGACCGTATCCGCATCAGGGGCGAGGCCAATCGGATACTTGCCCCGGGCCACCGTCTCCACCATGAGGCGCTGGTCCCGGGTGACTAACGGTTCCTGTTTGGCAAAAGCCCGCACGTAGTCCTCACCCATCAGCTCCCACATTATGCTATTAATGGCGTTATGGCCGCCGCCGGATACGGTGGGGTCCCGCATGGTTATCTTCCCCTTCCACTTCGGATCGAGCAATGCTTGATAGGAATTGACGTCCTCCGGTCTCACCATTTCCGTGTTGACTACCAGGGCCGGGTTAACCGCCTTCTGGAAGATTATGGAGTAGCCATCCTTGTCCAGATAGGGAAATTTGCCATCACGCCAGTTCTTCGGGTCTTTTATGTCCGGAAAGATCAACCCCCGTTCGATGGGGTCCAGAAAGCCTGCCTCCCGGTACAGCTTCTGGGTAGTCGCCCCACCTATCAGCGCGTCGCTGGTATACAACCCCGCGCTTCTTTCGGCCTTGGTGCGGGCCATCGTCTGCGTGCCCCCACCGGCCACCGATTCCATGTTGATGCCGAATGTTTCCTGGATAGTCTTGCGGATGGTTTCCCGCTGCGTAGCCCCCAGGTCGTTGATTACAACCACTACCCCCTCGCTCTTTCCCCTGGCGAGGACCTCTTCCCATTCAGCTTCCCAGCCGGCTTTGGCCGGCCCCGCGGCGGGTCTGGCGTCCCGCTGCTCCTGACCGCTTCCCGGCAGCGGCGCTGGCCCGCCTCCACACCCGAGCTGCAAAACCAGGACGATCGCAAAGACCACCAGCAAACCAGACATCTTGGACATTTAGCAAACCTCCTTTATTGATGACCTGCCGTCCGGAACCAAAATCAACCATGAGTGAACGCTAAGCCGTCTCCAAATCGGTGCCACAGGCCACCGTGCCTGTGAGAGATGAAATTGTGGCACGCGCAAAGAAACCATGGCGCCGGCGACCCCAACAAATCGGGGTCGCCAGGGGGTCCCGCCGCGTCGGGACCGCTACAGGCTCCGCCACGGCCGTCTTCATCCCTGACGATGCGCCACCGGTTCCAAATGCAAGGCAAGCAAATATACATCGCTGCCAGATGGGTTGTCAACAAAGCCAGGAAAGGGTTTGGAGGAACAACAAGCTGCCATACCTGTCTTGACTCAAAGCGCAGAGCATTGGTATGATTACGCGATAGTCGCGTGTGATAGTCGTGTCGTCCCCACCGTGTCAACCCCACAATCAAGGCCCAGCTCCGGGGTTGATCAACAAGACCCCATCGGGCAAGTGATAATCGAAAGGGGGAACTAGACCATGGCCAGCGGCATCATCTCTTTCCTGGTATTGAGTTTGCTTGTCAGCCTGTTCATGGGATGCCAGGCTCAGGTCGAACGTCCCTCCCCTTCGCCAACCGCTCTGATTCCGACTCCCCGCCCCATCATCACCAATGCCCCAACAATCCCACCGGCAAAGAAAGAGGCGGTGACTCCTCAATCCGCGCCCTATTACCAGGGCAAGGCCATCGAGATCTTTGTCGAAGCGGCGCCCGGGGGCGGCACCGACCTTCTGGCCCGCATCTCCGGTAAGTTCCTGTCCAGGTACATTCCCGGAAAACCCGACGTCGTCATCCGAAACATGCCCGGAGCGGCAAGGGTCACCAACACCATTTATAACAGGACCAGGCCCGATGGCCTGACATTGGGTCAGGCTTCAGGAGCATCTCTGGGCAGGCAACAAAGAAAATTGGACATTGTTCAATACGATATGGCCAGATTCAAATACCTTTACACGGTCTCCCGCGGGGCGGACCTGGTGATGATACGAAAAGGCGCGCAGGGACGGTTGACAGACCCCACGGCAAAAGCCCTGTTCATCGGGACCAAAGGGGGCGAAGGAAACTCACAGGGTCCCCTTATCTGGGGCAAGGAAATTCTGGGGTGGAACCTCCGCTGGGTACTGGGTTTCGCCGGCAACAACGAGGTCGAAATGGCTATTCGACGCGGTGAGATCGATGTCCTGGGGACCTCGGATGATTCCGGGGTCCGCACCCTGATGCAGGAGGGTTTGGCTGAGCCTTATACTACTGTAGGCAACCTGAAAGGCAACAAGTTTGTCAGGCGCGACGACTTCCCCGGTGTATCCACCTTCGAGGAGCTGCTGGGAAACAAGAAACCATCAGGTTTGTCGTGGGAAGCCTATCTGGTCTGGATAGGCTCCGACCAGGTCGACAAATACTTGATGGCGCCCCCGAATACTCCCGATAACATGATGTCACTATTGTCTGAGGCCAGCGCCAGAATGCTTGCCGATCCCGAATTCGATCAGACCATGAAGACGACGGTGGCGTCATCGTACAGCATGAATGTCGGAAAGGAAGCGCAGGAAGTGGTCAGGCAACTGCTCAACGTTTCGCCGCAAGCTGTTGACTACGGAGCGGAGCTGCAGCGGAAATTCACGGGGACCCAGTTAGCGAAAGGGACTCCCCCCTAGGGGCTGGCTCATCGGCTTCCGGGCACCGGCCTCTCCTCTTCGCCATCCCGTGATCGAGGGGGAAGTCTCACTGTCGCGGGACACAAAACCGGGAATGCTTCCTTGACAAACCCGCGCCGTTGACGGTATCATCGGCATCACATAGGATCATCGTGCCCGGTGTGATGTGAAACATTTCGGCCTGTAACGCCGGAGCGCCAGGAAAAGGAGGGACCATGAAGACGGTAATAGGCGCCTTGTTGGCTTCAGTGCTCCTGGCGGCGGCCTGCGCCCCCGCCCCCGAAGCTGCATTCCCCGCGCCGGCGGCACCCTCTGGCGCATCTTCCGTTGCCGCCAGAGCAAGCTGGCAGCAGTCGTGGGATGAGACCGTGGCGGCCGCAAAAAAGGAAGGCAGCGTCACCATCTACAGCAGCAACACCCCTGAAACCAGGCAGATGGTCGGGGACGCCATGCGCGCCAAATTCGGAATACGGGTGGAATGGGCCACCGGCGGCGGGTCCAACGAACTGGTACAGAAGATACTGGCGGAACGAAACGCCAGGCTGTACAACGTGGACGCCATGCTGGGCGGCACCATGAGCATCATGAACTTCCTCAAGCCCGCCGGAGCGCTCCTGCCCCTGGAGCAGTTCTTCATATTGCCCGAGGTGACCGATACGAGCAAATGGTTCCAGGACAAACTCTGGTGGGTGGACAAGGAGAGAACACACCTGGCCTACGCGGCCATCGCCATGCCGGGAATAGTAGTAAACTCCGACGTGGTGAGACCGGAAGAAATGGCCTCTTATCGCGACCTGCTGAACCCGAAATGGAAGGGGAAGATACTGATGGACGACCCCTCGACAGGTGGGCCCGGGAATAGTTGGGTGACGGCCATCGGCTACAACATTCTCGATAACAGCTTCCTCGAGGAGCTGGCCAGGCAGGAACCCGAGTTTCACACGGAAAAACGGACGGAACATGAATGGGTCGCCCGCGGCAAGTACCCCGTGTTGATAGGTGGGAGCACCGACACGATCTTCCAGTTAAAGAATTCGGGGGTTTCCAACCTGGCTGTGATCGCACCCCGGGAAGGGACCTGGCTTTCCCAGAGCAACGGCGCCATAACCCTGTTGAACAATGCGCCGCATCCCAACGCGGCCAAAGTGTTGTTTAACTGGATTCTGAGCGCCGAAGGGCAGACTGTGGTCTGCCGGGGTCAGGGTCTGCAGAGCGCCCGGATAGACGTGCCCACGGATTGGGTCGACTCGTTTACCATTCGCCAGCCCGGAGTCAAATACGCTGATGCCATAAATCTCGAATCCCAGGTGAAAAAGGGTGAATACGCGCAGCTTGCCAAAAAGATATTCAACATCAAGAGATGAATTAACCCAGATTATGCACCAACCGGCCGGGGCGTAGTCGCAGGTCTTTAGCCTGCGGGGGCGGCCGCCGTCCCAACCCGCAGAGCTGAAGCTGTTCACTACGCCCCCCCGCGCCAATGCATGAAATGGGATTAATCCTCCGTGCGCGCCGGGCGCACGATTAGCGGTGAAATGTCATTCTGAGCGAAGCGAGCGTAGCGAACGTAGCCGAAGAATCCTTTGTGGTGGGGTGCGAGACGAAAGACCCTTCGACTTCCCCTTCGCTTCGCTCAGGGCTCCGGCTCAGGGTGACATTTTCATAGCAATAC
>JACQUA010000248.1 GCA_016210565.1 Chloroflexota bacterium | reverse complement strand
TGTCCTCACATTGCCAGCGTTTGGCCATGTTCCAATTACATTGTCCCATTCTCACCTGTATGTTATGAAAGCTCACATATGGCGCCACCTCCTTCTTTGGACCCTGATTTCGCGAGACCGGTCTGAGATTCCTCAATGGCGCCAGCCCCGCCCCCGATGACCGGATAATACCCTGCCACGCCGCACAAGTCAAGGTCGCCGCAAAGTTCTGAAGTTTTGAATCGAAATGGGGTTTGGCGATGTTCGAGGACCTGAGAAAGCCGGAAGAAGGTGCTGGGAAGGATATTGTGGGGGTTAACGGGTGAGACGGCTGACGATAGGTGGAATGTGAGTAGCATCTGGTGCTGTTCAAGGGAAAAGGAGATAGCCAGGCAGGTTGAAAAGAGGCTATTCCCCGGAAAATAGCCAGTACCATTCGCCCCTGGCGGATGTGTGAGATAAGGTTTTTGTCACCTGTTGTGAGGGTAGCTTATAGTGTTTTCCCCAAGAAAAAGGGACAGCTATTCCAGGTCCCCGTTCAGAGAAAAGGTATATCTGCGACTGGGAGACAGTATTTTGACCACATCATCGAGCTTTCCTGAGGGTGGACATCCGAGGTGGGTGAGGAACTCGGCCAGGGACATAACGTCATAGGATCGACCCACGTAAACTATCACCTGGTCGGGCCGGCTCATGACCTGCCGGCGGAGACGGCGTATTCCAATGCCGACGTAGCGTTCGCCTTTTCCGGAGCGCCAAAGCGCTACCAGATTGAAGGTAAGCAGCATGAAGAATAGATGCAGAGACTGGGCCTTTGAGGATAGTCCGGGATAGTGGTTCACCTTGAAACCCTGTTTAAGTTCCCGGTAGCCCTTGTTCTCAATAAGGGAGCGCTGGTCATAGTCGCGGTAAATGGTCAGGGCTTGCTTTCGGGTGCGGATCTCCAGGGTAGTGAGAAATCCCCACTGTTCGGTGCTTGCCTGGCTCTGACCCCGATACTGGGTAACCAGAAGACCGGACAGCGTACCAGGATAGCTTTCCAGAGAAGTCAGCTCGCTGAAGGCCCTGATCACCGTCGGCCGGCCCTTTTCCTCCAGCCTGACCTCTAACCCCTTGTCCAGTCGGGCCAGCCCCTGCATGTCCTCGAAGAGGTTCATATTCCGCCTCAGAGGCACCACCACATCCAGACCGTCCTTCTTCCACCTGGCACAGAGGAGACCGCTGATAAAACCACGATCCATCAGGATTACCCCGGGGGCATTGTCCCCCAGGATTTGTCGTCCCTGGGCCACCAGATCGGCCGCCACGGTAACTTCATGCTGCCTGATGGGAAGCTTGGTATAGGCCAGCACGATCAACTCACCCTTCCGCCACAGACAAAGGGTGACTATTTTGAAGCCTTTTTCATGCTTGCGCGTCTGCACCACCTTGCCATCCTTCCTCACCTTCTCCTCAACTATGGTCTGCTCTGCCACTCCCTCATAGTCCCCGTAGACCAGTTGCTTGGTGGCATCCAGGATGAAAACACCTTTGTTGCCTTTCAGCCCGGCTACAATGGCCTGCACCGTCTGCGGCCAGGCCTTCGCCAGCTCTTCCTCAATTAGATTTTCCTGGAGATGGCGGATGGTGTCTATATGGAAAGGCTTGTTTTCTCCCTTGTTACGTGACGGATCAAAGCCCTCCCGAATGACGCGGGCGGTGCAGCCCATGAGTTGCAGTACCCCCGGGTCCTTAAACAATCCCTCCTGCAGGTCAAGATAACTGTCCTTCCCCAGCAGCATCTTGAAGAACAGCACATTGCAGATTACCCAACGCGGAATATAGCAGGCGCCCTTAATCTCCGTCTTGATCTTGCCCAGTATCTTATGGATGCCAAGCCCTAAGGCCATAGCCATGAACTCGTCCAGATGCCCCCACCCGGCCAGCGACACATCATCATAAATGCCTTTACGCAGCATTTGGCGCACCCTGTCTTTACGCTGGTGGCAGACCTGGAAGTTCGACTTTTCCTTTTCCAAGGCCAAGTTGTTCCTCGCGAACCGCCAGCAAGAGCGATTCTATTTCCTCATTAAGCCGGCGAATTTCGGTCATGGCATGCTGAAAGTCGTGGTAACGGGCGTTCAAAGACCTTATGGTCTTAACCCTGTCCCGGGGAACGGGAATCATCCGCGAACGCTTGCCCGGTTTGGGCAAGGACAAATAGTAGTTGGGGCCATGTAATTCTCCACGCAGGCACTTACAGCCCGGCTTGCCGCATTTGCGCATCAGTTCCAGAAGCGACCCCCTTACCATGGCCCCAGCCCGCAGGGCATGGTCCTCCAGCTCGCCTCGCCGCTTCTTCAGCTTGCCGGCCTGCTGGCGCAAACGGCTGATGTCGGTAGTCAAACTACTAAGTTCCTTATCTATCGGCGTTATTATAAATACGCTGATAGATTTTCGCCCATCAGAACACCAAAGTCAATCCCTTTTGGGCTAATTTTTCAAGAAAATTTTCGAGAAGGTCTTTCCGAAGCTAAAATCGCCCCACCAAAAGTCCATTCAAAACTTCAGCAAAGTTGTTTGACATTCAACCCGGTTAAATTATAATTGGTGCGATGGAGGCGTCATGACACTGGAGACCTCTTTATCTGCCCGGGAACAGAAGGTTCTCGATGCCGTCATCGAAATCCTCAAAGAGCGGCTCCGGCCCAACCGGATAATCCTTTTTGGCTCCCGGGCTAAGGGGACGTCCCATGCCGGTTCGGACTTCGACCTGGCGGTGGATGTCGCCCGGCCCGGCCTGACGCTGCGGCGGCAGATCATGGAGGCCATCGGGGACGCATCGGGGCTGTACAGCGTGGACGTGGTCTATTTGAATTCGGTGGATGAGGACTTCAAGAACCTGGTGCTGAAAACCGGAAGAACGGTATATGAGCGGTCTGTCATTGCGAGCGCAGCGAAGCAATCCCGTGAGGGCGCACCCGTCGGTCACTGTGGGGGCAGCCGGTTCATGCAGGCGGCTCCATCACGAGATTGCTTCTCCGCTCTGGCAAGCCGGGGGCTCATCGCAATGACAATTGCCGGCGCTGCCCTGGACAGACTTGGCGAGGGCGCCGCTCAGGCGGCCGATGAACTGGACAAGGATGGCGTCATCCAGCGATTCGAATTCACCTTCGAGTTGATGTGGAAGGCGCTGAGGCTGTATCTGGAGACCCAGGGTCTGTTGTGCAAGACCCCAAGAGAGTGCCTGAAAGCGGCCTTCAGGGCCGGCCTGTTGGAGGATGAAGAACTGTTTCTCAACATGCTTGCCGACCGGAACAGCACCTCCCATATCTACAGCAAAGAAGAGTCCGAGCCCATCTTCCTGGGCATCAGGGATCGCTATATCCCAAAGTTGACCGCGCTGGAACACAGCCTGAGGGAAACGATCGGCGGGGAAAGGTAGCAGGTGGGGCCTGCGCATTCTGGCCACTGGCGAGGCAAGCCCATGGCGGTGGAAGTTCCTTACGGGGAATACCAGCGCTCCAGGAAACTGGCGGCGCACCAGAAGATACTGGAGTCAAGAGCGGCCTTTGCGAAGGCCGGAGTCTCCGCTGGCGAGGTCTACCGGGAATCCAGGAAAGAACTTGAGAGGGCACGGTGAAGGTCATAGTCATCGACGCAAGTGTGGCGCTTAAGTGGTACCTCCCCGACGAAGAGGATGGGGATAAGGCCCTGGACATCCTTGATGGCCTGGCCTCGGATAGCTTTGCTCTCCACGCCCCTGCGCTCCGGTCCCTTTTCGCAAAGGGGAGAGTTCTGCCCATGAGATGCTGAAACAATCATCCATGCCAGCTTGCCAGCAGCAACAAAGGACGAAAAGGATGTCCCACAGGCACGGAGGCCTGTGCCACCCACTGCCATACAGGCGAGGACGCCTGTGCCACCCTGCTACATATGCAGGGACGCCTGTGCCACCCGCAGCGGGTCCGGTTTTCTGCTATCATATGTCCGGCCCTGAATATGGACATTAAGCTGACCTTCCTGGGCGCGGCCCAGAATGTGACCGGCTCGAGGTACCTGGTGGAGGTGAACAACACCAGGGTGCTGGTCGACTGCGGCATGCACCAGGAACGGCACCTGCGCTCCCGCGACTGGGAGCCGTTCCCCGTTTCCCCCCGCAACATCGATGCCGTCCTGCTGACCCACGCCCATATCGACCACTGCGGCTATCTGCCGAAGCTGGTGCGCGAGGGATTTCACCGCCGCATCTATTGCACCCGGGCCACGGCCGACATCGCCCGCATCGCCCTGCTGGACGCGGCCCAGATGCAGGTCGAAGATGCGTCCTTCAAGCGAAGGCGGCACGAAAGGGAGCGCCGGAAAGCCCGCTTTCCGGAATTGCCCCTCTATACCCCGGAGGACGTGAAGGCGGTATTCCCTCTTTTTTCCCCGGTCAGGTATAAATCAACGGTTGAAATAGGCAACCACCTGGAGGCCACGCTTTACGAGGCCGGCCATGTGCTGGGCTCGGCCATGGTACTGTTGAAGGTGAGGCAGGGCCACCAGGAGCGGTCGGTCCTGTTTTCCGGCGACCTGGGACGGAAAGACAAGCCGATAGTGCGCGACCCAACCGTGCTTCACCGGGCGGACTATATCGTTATCGAATCCACCTACGGCGACAGGACGCTCGATCCGCCGGCGACGGCCGCCGCGCAACTGGCACGGGTCATCAATGACACGGCAAGAGCCGGCGGCAACGTGGTGATACCGGCCTTTGCCATCGAGCGGTCGCAGGAACTGCTGTATTACTTGAATGACTTCCTGAACAAGGACCTGATACCCCATTTGCTGGTGTTTGTCGACAGCCCGATGGCGGCGGAGGTGACCGGGGTTTTCACCCGTCATCCCGAGCTTTACGATGAAGAAATGAACGGCCTGGTGGAAAATGGGAAATCGCCCTTCGAGTTTCCCGGGCTTCACCTGGTAAAGACCACCGGTGACTCAAAGGCGATCAATCACATCAAGGGCACGGTAATCATCATGGCCGGGTCCGGCATGTGCACCGGGGGAAGGATCAAGCACCACCTGGTGACCAACATCAGCCGGGCGGAAAGCACCATACTGTTCACCGGCTACCAGGCGGTGGGGACGCTGGGGAGGCAAATCGTGGACGGGGCGCCGCGGGTGCGCATCCTGGGGCAGGAATACCCGGTCAAGGCCAGGATCGCCCGGACCAGCGGTTTTTCGGCCCACGCCGATAGCGGGGAGCTGCTGCAGTGGCTGTCGGCCTTCCAGGACCCGCCCCGGCAGTTGATGGTAACCCACGGCGAGGCCGCGGCGGCCGAGCATCTGGCGGCGATGGTCAGGGAGAAGATGGGGTGGCAGGTGACGGCGCCGGCGTACCTTGATTCGATGTCGTTAAGTTAGGCGACAGGCTACCTCCCCCTTTCGCAAAAGGGGGATACAGGGGGATTTTGCCTGTTTCTTAAATCCCCCTTAGGCCTCCTTTTTCAAAGGGGGAGACGAGATTTTCGTAACAACACACCCATGAGCTATGCTCACAACGCCTGAATGAATTCGTTGTCTCACAGGCAGGGCCGCCTGTGATACCGGACGTTGTCTCACAGGCGAGGAGACCCAGTTTATCTCCCCCTTTCGCAAAAGGGGGATACAGGGGGATTTATCCTTTTTTTTCAAATCCCCCTTAATCCCCCTTTTTCAAAGGGGGAGAGCGAATGTCACAATTTTTTAAGGTTTACCTGCCGTCACGTTATAACTTTTTTACAATACCTAGGTATCATTAGGTATTACTTACTAACAGAGCGACAACTGGCAACGCCGGTATGTTCGGAAGACACTAGAGAGACCCTGAAGAGAAACCAAATGATAAGCATTATCCTGGCGGACGACCACCAAATTGTAAGGCAGGGGTTGCGAACACTACTTGAAAGCCAGCCCGATTTTCGCATCATCGCCGAGGCGGCGGACGGGCTGGATGCCGTTCGCATGGTAGAGAAGCACAAACCCGACATACTGGTCACGGATATGATGATGGGCGGCATAAACGGCATCGAGGTAACCAAACAGGTCAGCCGGCTATCGATGAACACCAGGGTGGTGATACTTTCGATGTACAAGACCGAGGGCTATGTCACCGAAGCCCTGCGGGCCGGGGCCAAGGGCTACGTCCTCAAGGAGTCGTGCTCCGAGGACCTGGTCCGGGCGGTGCGCGAAGCCATTGCCGGACGGCGCTTCCTGGCGCCTCCGCTGTCGGAGCAGGCCATCGAGGTCTATATCCAGAAGTCGCAGCGCTCCAACAGCTTCGATCCCTATGAAACCCTGACTACCAGGGAACGCGAAGTGCTGCAACTGGCCGCCCAGAACCTTACCAACGCCCAGATTGCCGAAAGACTGTTCATCAGCCGCCGCACGGTGGAAATCCACCGCTCCAACATGATGCACAAGCTCGGCTTGCGCACCAGCACCCAGTTGGTGCACTACGTGCTGGAGCGGGGCATCCTGCAGACAGCCACCTGAGGGTGGGGCGTAGCAGCACGGCGCCCCGTACACCCGAAGGGGGCGTAGCAGCACGGCGCCCGTGCCGGGGAGGGGCAGCGTACAGGTAACAGGTGACAGGCCCCCGCCGCACCGCCGGCACGTGTCCGCCTCAGGCGGATGCCGCTATGGAAACACCCCCGACATTGATGATGGTGGCGGGCGAGCCGTCCCCGGACCCTCTCACCGCCCCGCCCTGGCTCGCCCCTACAGGCTGCTATCTGTGCCTGTGCCGGCGTACCGCGCCGTGGCGGGCGAAGCCGCCCCATCGCCCTGCCCACCACTGCCACCAGCACGCGC
>JACQUA010000021.1 GCA_016210565.1 Chloroflexota bacterium | reverse complement strand
GAAGCATAAAAGCGGCTGCCACCTGACATTCTGACCTAAGCGAGCGCAGTCCCGATAGAATCGGGATAGTCGAAGAATCCTTCGCTTCGCTCAGGCCAAGTTCTTTCGGGGCGGGGGGCGGGACGAAAGACCCTTCGACTGCCCCGTCGCTTCGCTCAGGGCTTCGGCTCAGGGTGACAGCCTATTTTCGTGGCAAGATTCAAAGTCCCCCCCTGCCCCTCCACCGACCGCCGACTGAGGGCTATCGACTATCGACTACTGACTAGCGGCCAGCTCTGGTATCTTTCCCGGCGCGGTCAACCACCGAAACAAAACCTCCGAACAACCGGTACTCGTCCATGCGGCAGGAATTGATGAGCTTGCCATCGTACACGGTCATGTCGGGGCAGCTATCGCACATGTCGGCCCGGCCATCGGACTGCAGGTCCGGCGCCTGGATGATGCCCACCGACTGCACATAGATTCTCTCAAAAAGCCCCCGGGGGCGCCGCGTGACATCTTTCAGCCAGTTGGCCCACGCCTGCCGGACGGTTCTGTCCGACGGCGCGGTCAAAAAGGCCTTGAGGCCGACCTCCGGGCACGACAGGTAGGCCAGATAGGTCCCACAGAAGAAATGATGACCGCTCTGGGCGATTTCCACCGTTTTCTTGCCGACGGAGCCATATATCTTCTTCCGGTTGCCGATCACCGCCCCCATCAGCCACTTGAAAGAATCATGCACCACGGTCCCGCCCAGATAGGCCGAGGCCTCGTACTCGGGGCAGCTCTCTTTGATGGCCCGGTACACCTCCGGCGAGGTGACAAATTTCTCGTCGAACCGCTCGCTGGTATAGCTGAGCCGGCTGAAGTCGACCTCGCGTCCGTTGCTGTCAATAGCCGCCGTGTCCTCGACGCCGCGGGTACGGTAGGTGATGAAGACCAGCCCGTGCACGCGGTCGATATTGGCC
This sequence comes from Chloroflexota bacterium, assembly GCA_016210565.1. Lineage (GTDB taxonomy): Bacteria > Chloroflexota > Dehalococcoidia > JACQUA01 > JACQUA01 > JACQUA01. Next base: position 4,142 of record JACQUA010000021.1, on the reverse strand, counting down.
TGCCCCCAGGTCACCACCGCAGGAATCTCATGAAAGGTGGAAGGGTAGACCGTGGAGTTGAAAACCACGCAGATATCCCCCACCGCCGCCGCCATATCGGCATAATATTGTCTCAGTTCGTTTAGCTCCGCCTCTGTCTTGCTCTTCCACTGCGGCCGGTTCTGCCGGCTATCGATGTGAATGGTGAAACCCGCCAGCCCGGCCTTTTTCAGATCACGCAGGAGCTCCGGCGTCAAGGCCATGGCATTGGTCAGGACAATGGGCTTGATGCCCTGACGGGCAATGAAGGCCACGATGTCCAGAATCTGCGGGTGGACCAGGGGTTCTCCCCCGGCGATGGAAACGTTATCCGGGTTCCGCCACTGCTTGAAAAAGAGGATTTCGTCCTTCACCTGGTCCAGCGGCTTGTGGCCCGTCAGGTGCTGCCGGTAGCACCCATCGCAGTGGATATTGCAGACATCAGTTACCTCCAGCCAGGCGATGGGATTGTCGTTCATTGACCACGGCAGCCGGTACAGGTTACGCTTATCGAGCATGGTGTTCCCCCGGGTTCCGGATTCAAGATTACAGATTACAGGTTCAAGATTCCCCACCCCAGGCGACTGTCGACTGGCTGCTTGATTGCTTGGCCGGACTGCCGGGGGATTGCCTCGTCCCGATGCAATCGGGGCTCCCAATGACATCCGTGCGCGACCGCCAAATGCCGAGCACTTCCTACTCCTCCTACTCTTCCTACCCTTCCTACTCTTCCTACTCACTACTCACTACTCTCTCCCCCATGGTGCTGAACACCACCCATTCGCAGATGTTGGTCACCCGGTCGCCAAAGCGCTCGAGGTGGTGCGCCACCCACAGCAGCCAGGTGGCCTGGGTCACCTTGCCGGGGTCCTGGCTCATCAACAGGATTAGCTGCCGGAAAACATCGTCGTGCAACCGGTCCACTTCGCTGTCCATCTCCGAAATGCGCACCGCCTTCCGAGTATCCCTCTCCAGGAATGCCTCGATGCTTCCTTTCAACATATCGCAGCTTTTCCGCGCCATCGAAATCACCCCGGCGGGCGGGGCAAGCTGCGGTTGACCGCCGATGAACAGAGACAGCTTGGCGATGCCTTCGGCGTAGTCTCCTATGCGCTCCAGCTCGGAGATGATTCCCAGCACGGCGACGATCAGGTGCAGGTCTTCGGCCTGGGGACAGGTGGTGGCGATCACCCGCATGCACCGGTCCCTGATAGAGGTCTGCTGCTGGTCAAGCCCGCGATCTTCCTCGATGATTTCCCGCGCCAGCTCCAGGTCCTTTCCCTGAAGGCTCGCCATCGCCCGGTCTATCGCCCTGTCCACCCTGCCGGCCATCGAGGATACATCACACTGAAGCTGTTTTAGCTCCCCGGCCAGGCCGAGGTCGACCGCGCCGCCGCTCACAGGTAGGGGACAGCTTGGCAGAGGCTTCTCGGCGGCGGCTTCCTGTACCCGGGTGCGGGACAATTCCAGCTCCCGGGCCAGCCCTCTCAGTTGCAGCCTCGCCTGGATCCTATCGATGACTTCGAAGATTATCCATTTGAGAACGATGCTGCCCGCGCCCAAATAGAACCAGAGGAAGGTGACATAGGATGGCTGGGGCCAGACCATGTACATCACGCTGGCCCACAACAGCGAGAAAAGAACGCCTGTGACGACTTTAAAGAGATTGAGGGTTAATCTGGGTAGCTTCAACGCAGTGCACTCAGTCTAAGCAGTCTAAGCAATCGGCGGTCGGCGGTCGGCAGTCGGAAGCCCGGGGTGGGCGGAATCTTGAATCCTCTAATCTGCAATCTGTAATCTGTAATCTTCTTATTATAGCGCATCCGCAGGGACACAGACTATGTGATGCACGGCAACTAGGGAAATGGTTGAACACAGCGCTCCCCGAAGGGTATAATGTTCGCTGACGGGGAGAGAACACATGGTCACTAAGATAAACGTATCGATATCAAAGGAAATCCTGCAAAAAGCCGATCTGGCCGCCCGTGAAGAGCATACCAGCCGCAGCGCCTTCATCGTTCGGGCGGTAGAGCATTTCTTGCAGGAGAAAGAAAACGAAAGAGCGCAAGAAAGGCGCCGCAAAGCTGCCGAGGGCATGGATAGAATACGGGGGAAACTGGGGGCATGGGACGCCACCGGCAAGATTCTGAAATGGCGCGAGCTACATTAATGCAAACGCAATAACGGTTGTCGCATGATGCGATTCGCTCCGAAGCCGTTATTCTTTGCGTTCGTACTAATACAACGGAATAATAAATGCCACATCTGGCAATAACCATGAAAAGGGCCGCTTTCACCACAGAGGACGCCGAGGCTCACAGAGGCCCTCATTCACTCTGTGCCCTCCCTTTGGGTTCCTTTGCGTCCTTTGTGGTGAAAGCCCCGTGATGCAGCCAGACAAGCTCGAACAATACCGGCCCATCTTTTTCCCTGAGGCGATTGCCGTCCTGGGAGTCTCCGGCGAAGAGGCCAACGCCGGCGCCAGGTTTTACACCTCGCTGCTCAAAGCCGGCTTCCAGGGGAACGTCTATGCGGTCAACCCCCGGGGAGGCGAGATCGATGGGAGGCCGCTCTATCCCAGCGTCAGCTCCATTCCCCATCCGGTAGATACGGTCATCATCGCCATACCGGCGATGCATGTCCCGACCGTCCTTGAAGAATGCGCCAAAAAGGGAGTCAAAGTGGCGCAAATATATACGGCCGGCTTCAGCGAAAGCGGCACGGAGGAAGGGAGGCGGCTGGAGGCGGTGATCGTGGAAAAGGCCCGGCAAAACGGCATTCTTATCGTCGGACCCAACTGCATGGGCGTCTACTCGCCGGCCCGGCGGCTGCCCTATGGCATGAGCAACTACGCCGGAGAAGTGGGTTCTATCGGCTTTCTTTCCCAGAGCGGCGGGCTCGGGGGGATGCTCATGGACATGGGCGTGATGAGGGGGCTGAAGTTCAGCAAAGCGGTCAGCTTCGGCAACGGCACCATGCTGGACAGCGTGGACTACCTGGACTATTTCGCCGCCGACCCCGCCACCACGGTTGTCGGCGCCTACCTCGAAGGAATGCGCAACGGCGCCCGCTTCCTGGAATCAGCCATCCGTGTAGCCCGAAAGAAGCCGCTGGTACTATGGCGAGGCGGTAGAACGGAGGTGGGGGCCAAATGCGCCGTCTCTCATACCGGCTCCCTGGCCGGCCCGGACGCCCTGTGGTCCGCCCTCGCCCAACAGGCCGGGGCGGTGAGGGTCTTCTCCCTGGAGGAGGTGGTAGACACCCTGCTGGCCTTTCAGGTGCTGGAGCGAGATCCAGGAAACAGGCTGGCCTTCGTCTCGGGACTCACCGGCGGGGGAGGGGGCATCGGCGTCTCCGCCAGCGACGCTTTTTGCAGCCGTGGGCTCCAACTCCCCGCCTTCAGCGCGGAAACCCGGGAACGGCTCACGCGGCTCTTGCCTCCGGCCGGCACCGTTACCCACAACCCCCTCGATGTCGGGGGGCAGACCATCCCCATGGAAAGCCTGTTCCAGTGTTTTCTGGCGGTTGTTCAGGACCCGGCAGTTGACTTCCTGGTATTCCACGAGAGGACTGGTTTCTTTATGCAACCCGCCTACACCGCCAGGGTGGAAGCGGTAAACGATCTCCTGATCACGCTGAAACAGACCCAGGACAAGCCGGTGGTGGTGATAAGTCCCGCCGGCACCGCGGAGAACGAGCGCCTGTCAACGGGGAAGAAGCTCATCCAGGCCGGCATCCCCGTCTTCTCCACGCTGGAAGGAGCAGCGGCGGCGCTGAGGAATGTCAATGATTACTGGGCAGCGAAAAAGAATCCAGAAGCCAGAATTCAGAATTCAGAATGATAGGGCGTGTGCGTCACAGTCCGTCTTTTTGAGTCCCGATTTCGTCGGGACGAAGCAATCTCACCGGAGAAAGACAGAGGATTGCTTCGTCATCCCCATCCTATCGCGATTCATCGCATAGGCCTCTGAATTCCGATTTTGAGTTTTGATTTGTCATTTTGCATTTTGGTTTTTGATGTCTGAATTTGCTCTGAAAATAGGCTGTCACCCTGAGCGAAGTCGAAGGGTCTTTCGTCCCGCGCCCCGCCCCGAAAGATTCTTCGACTACGCTCGCTGCGCTCG
>JACQUA010000241.1 GCA_016210565.1 Chloroflexota bacterium | reverse complement strand
GGGTGACGGTCGGGTGACCCGGGACGAAAGACCCTTCGACCTTGCTCAGGGTGACGGTCGGGTGACCCGGGACGAAAGACCCTTCGACCTTGCTCAGGGTGACAGCCGGGTGACCCGGGACGAAAGACCCTTCGACCTTGCTCAGGGTGACGGTCGGGTGACCCGGGACGAAAGACCCTTCGCCTGCCCCTTCGCTTCGCTCAGGGCTTTGGCTCAGGGTGACATTACCACACCGGTTTGCCCTCCAGCTTGCGCACCAGGATATGGGTATCACGGTTGACGCCCGTCGGCCCCCAGTAGTTAAAAGCGTAGGTGAACTGGGCGTAGCCACCCGCCATCAGGACAGGTTTTAGGCGCACCCGGGTCAGGCTGTTGTGCCCGCCTGCCCGCCGCAGGCCCCGCAGGGGCGACTTGGGCACCGAGATGGTCCGCTCCGGCGAGTGGTACAGGAGACACGTCCCCTTGGGAATCCTGGCGCTGATCACCGCGCGGGTGACCACCACGCCGTGGTCGTTGTATATCTCCACCCAGTCGTTATCCCTGACGTCGATGGCGCGGGCGTCCGCCTCGCTGATCCAGAAAGGCTCGATGCCGCGGGACAGGGTGAGCATTATTTCGTTGTCGAAGTAAGTCGAGTGGATGTGCCACTTGCCGTGGGGCGTCAGGTATTTGAGCATGACGCTTTTCCCATTCACCCCGGTCCGGGCGAGGTCGCCAAAGGCCTCGGGGGTCGGGTTGGCCTTGTAGACGGGCAGGTTCTCGCCGAAGGCCAGGTAAAGCTCATGGTCGTGGTAGAACTGCTGCCGGCCGGTCAGGGTGCGCCAGGGCACCAGGCGTTCCGTGTTCAGGCAGTAGGGCGAATAGGCCCGTCCGTTGTTAATCAGGCCCGACCAGCAGGGGCTGGTCAGCAGGCGGGCCGGCTGCTGCTGGATGTCCATAAAGGAAGTCCTGAAGGAACGCTGCTTCTCCGCCAGGTCGGCCAGGGGAAGGCCGACTTTGTGCTCCTCGGCTTTGAAGGCGGCGTAAGCGGCCTCCCCGTTCGTTTCCGGGGCCAGGGCCAGGATGATGTTGGCGGCGTCCCGGACTTCATCCAGGGAAGGGTACGTCGCGCCGTTCCAGCTCTGGGTGGGCGCCGTCTTGACGAGATCGTCATAGAAATCCTTGATGGGCCAGTTTACGCCGTGGGCGCCGATTCCGTTCTGCCGGACCACCGGCCCGAAGGAGATGAAGCGGTTGTACAGGTTTACGTAGTCCCGGGTCACTATTCGCACATGCGGCATGGTCTTGCCCGGGATGGCCTCGCACTCCTCTTTGGCCCAGTCCTTTATCTCCGGCTGGGCTATTTCGTCGATGGTATCGTGCTGGAGCGGCAGGCAGACCACGTCTTTGACCGGCTCAGGGAAGGTGGCCTTAGCCAGCTCGCTGACTTTTCTGGCGATGGTCTTGAAGATATCCCAGTCGCTCTTCGATTCCCAGCAGGGCGACACGGCTTTGGAAAGGGGATGAATGTAGGAGTGGAGGTCGGTGGAGTTGAGGTCGTCCTTTTCGTACCAGGTGGCGGTGGGAAGGATGATGTCGGAATAGAGAGCGGTGGTGTCCATGCGGAAATTAATGTCCACCACCAGGTCCATCTTGCCCTCGGGGGCCGGCGAGCGCCATTCGATTTCACTGATGGCCCCTTTGGCCTTCTCGTCGGCGTTGACATTGGAGGTCGTACCGAGGAAGTGCCGGAGGAAATATTCATGCCCCTTGGCGCTGGACATCAGGGCATTGCCGCGCCAGATGATCCACAGTCGCGGCCAGTTCTCCGGGGCGTCGGGGTCCTCCACGGCGAAGCGCAGCTTCTTCGCCTTGAGCTGGGCGACCACCCACTTGACGATTTCCTCGTCGGTTTGGGCGCCGTCTTTTTTCGCTTCGTCTACCAGGGCCATGGAGTTCCGGTTGAACTGGGGGTAGAAAGGAAGCCAGCCGAGGCGCACGGCTTTGGCCTGGATATCTGCGGTGTGACTCCCGGCAACGCTGCATTCGAGGTCCAGGGGGTGGTACTGGCTGAAGCAGCCTTCGTAGCGCCACTGGTCGGTGTGCATGTAGTAAAAGGAAGGGGCGTTCTGAAGCCGGGGTGGGGCCGACCAGTCGGTGGCAAAGGCGATGGAGGCCCAGGGGGCCACCGTGGCCAGTTTCTCCTGGCCAACGTAGTGGGCCAGCCCGCCGCCGTTCACCCCGACGCTGCCGGTGAGCATCAGCCCGGTGATGGCGGCGCGGTAGATGAGGTTATTGTGGTACCAGTGGTCGATGCCGGCGCCGATGATGATGGTGCACTTGCCGCCCGTCTTTTCGGCGGTGCCGGCCCACTCCCGGGCAAAGGTTATCAGCGTCTGGCGGCCGATGCCGGTGAGCTTCTCCTGCCAGGCCGGGGTGTAGGTTTTGTCGTCGTCATAGCTCGTGGGATAGTCACCCGGCAGTCCGCGGGAAACCCCGAAACGGGCCATCAGCAGGTCGAAAACCGTGGTGACGAGGACTTTGCCCTTTGCGGTCTGGACGTATTTCGCGGGTACGCCCCGGACGGAACTGGACCGGTTGTCAAAGTTGGCCAGCCTGACCTGGAGAACCTCATCGGAGCCGTCCTTGAAGGTCAGAAGGGGGTCGAGTTCCGAGTTGTCCAGGTCATCCTTCAGCTCCAGGTTCCACTTGCCGGGGTTTTGTTTTGCCCAGCGCGACCCGATGGCGCCTTTGGGCATCCGGGGCCGGCCGGACTTCCGGTCGAAGACCAGGAACTTCCAGTCGCCGTTTTCGGCGTTCTGGTATTCATCCAGGGTGTTGGCCCGGACGAAGCGTCCGGCCTCATAGCTGTCCCCCTTCTTTTCCAGGGTAATCAGGAACGGGCTGTCGGTATATTTCTTGAGGTAGTCGTTGAAGTACGGGACCTGTCGGTCGGCGTAGAACTCCTTGAGGATCACGTGGTTGGCCGCCATCCAGAAGGCGGCGTCCTGCCCGGCGCTGATCGGAATCCACCAGTCGGCGTATTTGGCGACCTGGGAAAAGTCCGGCGAAAGGACGGTGAACTTGGCGCCCTGGTAGCGGGCTTCGGGGACGAAATGGCAGTCGGGGGTCCGCGTCATGTTCAGGTTGGCGCCCATGGAGACGATGTATTTGGCGTTGTACCAGTCCGCGCTTTCGTGGACATCGGTCTGCTCGCCCCAGATTTCCGGCGAAGCCGGGGGAAGGTCGCTGTACCAGTCGTAGAAGCTCAAGTTGATGGCGCCGAAGAGCTGCATCAGGCGCGAGCCTCCGGCATAGCTCAGATAGGACATCGCAGGGATGGGCGAGAAGCCGGCGATGTGGTCCGGCCCGTGCTTTTTGGCGGTGTACAACATGGACGCGGCGATGATCTCCACCACCTCGTCCCAGGAGGCGCGCCGGAAGCCCCCCTTGCCCCTGGCCTGCTGGTAGCTGGCGCGGGCCTGCGGGTTTTCGACCACGGACGCCCACGCCTGGACGGGATCGCTCTGCTTCTGCCGGGCGGCCCGCCAGAAATCGGCCAGGGCACCCCGGATGTAGGGGTACTTCACCCGGATGGGGCTGTAGAGATACCAGGAAAAACTTATTCCCCGCTGGCAACCCCGCGGCTCATAGGGGGGCAGCTCCTTGTCGAAATCGGGGTAGTCGGTGGCCTGCATTTCCCAGGTGACGATGCCGTTTTTGACGTACACCTGCCAGGAGCACCCGCCGGTGCAGTTGACGCCGTGGGTGCTGCGCACGATTTTGTCGTATTGCCAGCGGTTCCGGTAGAAGTCCTCCCACTTGCGCTGCTGCGGGCTGATGATATCCTGAATCCAGCTCATTTCGATTCTCCATTGACCAGGGGACGGCGGACTGCCGGGAGCCGGCCTCTCCAGAAAAGCTGAAACAAAATGACTCCGACCACCGCGCCTGCGACGCCGATGATGATAATGAAGGGGGAGGGAGGGGAGGGGGTCGTTTGCTGACTGGCGTCTTGCAGGAAAGCGGTCAGGCTGGCGACCTCATCATCGGTGAGAGGCCTGGCGCCGTAGATGTCCTTCATCAGGGGGAAGGGGGCGGCTTTGATCACGGCCGCGGTGCCCTGGTCTCCCAGGGAAGCATAGGTCTTCGTCAGGTCCCGGGCCAGGGTCCCGCCCCCGAGCGCGGAGACGCCGGCGGCGTTATGACAGCTCAAACAAGAAGGCCCGCCGTTCTTGAACGGGATTTCGCCGGTAAACATGGCCCTGCCGGTCCGGACCAGGGCCGGGTCCACGGGCTGGGCCATCTCCCCCTTTGAAAAAGGGGGACTAAGGGGGATTGCAGAAACGCCGGCGGAGTGGCCGCCCCCGGCCGTGACAGCAACATTATCCCCCTTTGACAAAGGGGGATTGAGGGGGATTGCCTGGGCGCCCCCCGACTGAGCCTCCATATAGGCAATGATCTCCCTGGCGTCCTCTTCAGAAACGCCGACGTTGGGCATGGGCAGACCGTATTGCTGGACGAGCTGTCTGGCCAGCGGGTCGCCCCCGGCGATGAGCCGGTCCGGGGTAGCAATGAACTTGACCAGCCAGTCCCGGTCGCGCTGGGCGGCAACGCCTTTGAGATCAGGCCCCACCGTCTTGCCCCCGCCGATGGTGTGGCAACTCTTGCACTTCTGGTCGAAAAGTGGCTGGCCCCGCTCCCCTGCAGCCAGAACCGGAGCAACTCCCCCAAGTAACAGGGAACCGGCCAGGTACGTTAGCAAGGTCAGCAAGATCGCTGGCACAATGATCTGGAGGGAGCAGATTAGATTACGGCTACGCATTTTGACTCCCCGGTGCCACAGGCAGTGCCACAGGCGTCTCGCCTGTGTGAAAAGTTCCTCTCCCTCGATGGGAGAGGATTAAAGTGAGGGTGAAAACAGACTCGCTCGCCCTCACTCTGACCCTCTGCCGTGCCTGTGAACGCTGAAATAGACCAATGTCAGTTTATTTTGTCAACGACCACGATCAGGGTACTACTGTTGCGGGTTTCCCCCGCTTGCTGGTGCCAGAGCGTATTCTCCGGCTTGCGGGCCCCTGCCTCTAAACCTTCACATAGGCGCGATTGTATCCTGCCCGTTAGCCCATTGTAAAGGGCAGAAAATGTCGCCAGGGCTGCTTTCCCCGCAAATGTCATGAAAATTTGATACGGTGGATCCCGGTTCCCGGCTGTAGCCGCACCTTTCAGGGGCGCGCATTCGCGCCCCGATGTGCCGGGGTGGCTGCAATGCAGCCAGTTGCAGAGCTACCTGGTCCCCAGCATACACCACATCACCCGGCAATTATGTCAAGTTTTTGACAAAAAGCCTTGTTGGTTTGAACATTCGAGCTTTGAACATTGACTCGTCATTCACCCCCGATCAAGTCGGGGGTCGTCATTAGTAATTCCGGTTCAGCTATCTTCCCTTGAAAACCGGCTCGCGTTTCTCCAGCCACGCCCGGGGGCCTTCCTTCGCGTCGTCGGTGCTTTCGGCCACGGTCTGGCTGATGAGGTGGGCTTCCAGGGCGGTATTCAGGTCCAGGTCCAGGCAGCGCCAGATCAGGCGCTTGGTCAGCCCGATGGCCACCGACGGCCCCTTGACGAGCTGCCGGGCGAAGTCCATGACGGTCGGCATCAGCTCCTCGTGGGGCACCACCCGGGTGACGTAGCCGATGCGGAAGGCTTCTTCGGCGCTGATGATCTTGCCGGTCCAGATAAGCTCGCAGGCTTTGGCCACGCCCACGATGCGCGGCAGAAAATAGCATCCCCCGGCGGTGGGAATTTCCCCCATGCGGACGAAGGCCATGCCGAATTTGGCCCGGTCCGAGGCGAACCTGATGTCGCACAGGCTGATCAGGTCCATGCCCCCGCCCACCGCGGGGCCGTTTACCGCGGCGATGTAGGGCTTCTCCAGCGTGGACACCGTCCGGACAATGCTCAGCATGTTCTGCGTCTTCATCAGACGCCGCTCCGGGAGGGGGGCAGGGGTCTTTTCGCGCAATTCCATGAGGACCTTCGGGTCGGCGCCGGCGCTGAAGGCCCGTCCCGCCCCGGTGACGATGATGACCTTGACATCCTGGTCGTCCCTGGCCGCTTCCAGCGCCTTCCGCCACTCCTCGATGAACTTCAGATTGAAGGCGTTCAACGCGCTGGGGCGGTTGAGGGTGATGCTGGCGATGCCGTCCTCGACAGAGTAGATGATATACTGGAATTCCATGCTGCCGCTCCTGGAAAAGGATTCAAGATTGAAGATTGGGCGCTAATAGCCCTTTTCACGCATCTCGATAATCACCCGGCTGAGCGAAACATCGCCCATCCGGTCGGAGAGTTGCGCCCTCAAGTCCTGGATGGTCACCTTTGGCTTCCCATATTTGCCCAGCGCCTTTTGCAGAGGATATCTCAGCTTCTCCGGCTCGTTCCTGTAGGCGGCCAGGGCCAGGGCCTGCTCCGCTTCCGCGCACTTGCTGTTCTTTCGGCTCTTCATGGTTGGACCTGTTCCCTGCTCGTTTCCTCCCCGATATATTACCACACCCAAAGCTGCTGCACAGAAGTCGGGCGAGGAAGATCATGGCCAGGGAAGCGGAATGCAACCTCGAAATATCTGCGATAATAAAACGGGTATTCTAGATAATAATCGGTATTAAACGGCAAATATCGTTTGACATATAGACCCTGATCTTGTATTATCCAAATAATCGGTGAGTAGATTCGATAATACCCAATACTCGGACAAATATGGTCATGATTTAGTTTACTTTCCGGGAGAAACGAGAATGACTGATACCGATGATCGGTGGCTATCTTTGAATGAGATATGTGATTATCTTGGCGTAAGTAACGATACTGTTTACAAATGGATTGACAAACACGGACTACCTGCCTACCGTATCGGGCGTCTTTGGAAGTTCAAGAGGAAAGATGTTGACGAATGGGTGAAAGCGGGAGGAACTGCTAAACAAGGTACAAGGGAAAAATAAAAAAGGGTGAAGATCTAAATGTGGCTCGCTCATCAGGCATTCAAACAGGGATAGGAACAGCACAAGGAGACTCAAATGGGACGACCTTTAGATCGTTTAACGTTAAGCGGCTTCAAATCCATCCGATTGCTTGAAGACTTTGAATTCAGAAACCTTAACATCATGGTCGGCGCTAATGGCGCGGGAAAAAGTAACCTGGTTAGTTTTTTCAAAATGCTTCGTGCAATGTCTGAAGAGGGCTTAGCTAATTTTATCACTGAAAATGGGGGAGCAGACGGATTTCTCTTTAATGGCCCAAAAGAAACTTCTCAGATAGTATCCCATCTACAATTCGGACTAAACGAGTACAAGTTCACTCTGGCTCCCACGGCATCGGTACAGTTAATGGTTAAAGCAGAAGGTCATTATTACCGCAGCGGTCGGTGGAATGATTTCAGTGAGGGTAGGATCGAATCACGGCTGAAACAGTGGAAAGATGACAAGTCGGCAATTTGGCCCAACTCTCCAGGTGTTGGAGCATATATTTATGCTGCGGTGTCCAGTTGGGTCGTCTACCATTTTCATGATACGAGCGCACACGCTACGATGCGCCGCGATCAGTCTGTGCGTGATTGGCGAGAACTAAATCCTGATGCTTCGAACATTGCTTCTTTCTTACTTCGCATGAAGACTAAGCACGACAAGTATTATTCAAATATCCGCGAGACGATTCAACTTATCGCCCCATTTTTTGATGATTTTCTTCTAGAACCAGAAAATAAAGGTGAAAATGAGGTCGTCAGACTGGAGTGGAGACAAAAAGGTTCGTCCTTTCCATTTCAGCCGTGGCAATTATCGGATGGCACTATTCGGTTCATATGTCTGGCAACAGCTTTGCTACAACCAAATCCTCCGTCCACCATTGTGATCGACGAGCCAGAACTCGGACTTCACCCGTTCGGTTTGGAAGTCCTGGCTGGTTTGTTTCGGGATGCTTCAGACCATACTCAGCTAATAATCTCCACACAATCTGCGACTCTATTGAACCATTTTGATCCGGAAGATGTTATCGTAGTCGATCGTGTGGATGGCTCTTCAAGATTTCGACGACTTGATGCAAAGTCGCTATCTGACTGGACCAAAGATTTTACTCTCGGTGAATTGTGGCAGAAAAATATTTTCGAAGGAGGACCTGCCCGTGAGAGTATTGGTTCTCGTTGAAGGTCCCACGGAAAGAGCAATAATCGATAATGTTTTTGCCCCGGATCTAGGATTAAGAGATATTTTCCTCTATCCCCGCGTCGTTGGTAAACCTGGGCATAAAGGGGGTAATAATTTTGCCCATGTCCGCAAAGAACTAACAGCCTTAATTAAACAAGAACCTGATAGCATAGTGACAATGCTCTTTGACTACTACGGTTTGGATAGCAGTTGGCCCGGAGTATCGGAGTCCAAAGGGGAAAGTGCCGATAATGCTTTAATGATCATAAAGAGATCAATTGCCGATGCAATAATGCTGGATATGGGCCCCAACTTCAACTCGGCCAGATTTATCCCCTACGTCCAATTTTTTGAGATCGAAAGTCTTCTCTTTGCCGGACCTGACGAGATGGCCAGGGTATTTGACAAGCCTAACCTTGAAACTATATTTAAGCAGATCGTTACGGATTGTGGAGGATGCGAGAAAATTAACGATAATTATGATACTGCCCCTTCAAATAGAATCAGAAAGCATTTCCCTCGGTATAAGAAAGGGCGCGGTGTTAACGCACAGGCATGGAGGATCGCACAACACATCGGAGTTGAAAGAATTCGAAAACAGTGCCCGAAATTCAACCAATGGTTTACATCACTTGAACGGCTGGGTACATAACCAAAAGGGGATTGTGCTGAGAGGCTCTATCTGCGAACTTGATTTGCGGCATTTGATGGCCACTTGTCGATTTCTTCACTGGTGAGCCGGCCATCGCTGATCTTCGGCCAGATGTTAGTTGAATTCGTTGAACAGGCCATCCAGGATTGAAAGGCTGATTCGAGCCACAGGCTTTTTCAAGGTGTTACGCCGGGGGAAATGAAACCATGTCAAAGGAATTGATTGACCGGCCCATCAAGGTACTTCCCGCCTGGGATAGACTCATAAACGGACTCGTCTCTGTCTCTGAGCAATACTATGACGGCCAGATGGCTCTGACCGATTTCGCTGACTGGCTGCCGGGGAGTTTCCCCCGGGATGATCGCCTTGTCAACCGCGAAGCGCGGCGCGGGGCCGGGGCCTTCGAGCTCTTGGTCACCGAAGTCATCGAAGAGATGAGGCCCGAGCTCGAACTGAGGCAGGAAGTCGGCAAACTCCTCTTTTCCCTCTTCGGGCCCGTACGGCGCCGTCAAATAAGGACCCCCGTCTAAGTTGAGGTTGTCCTTTTCCCTGTCTCTCCTCAGAACGCCGCCAATTTTCGTCCGGTGTCCTCAGACATCCCTAACCGAACAACCCGTCTACCCCTGTTGTGTTCCAAATTCATTACTCCCTAAGACGGGTTTAGCGCTCTATCTTCCGGATTCCGTGACGATTTGGTCTGCCCGGATTGGCTTCGCCCCCAGCGCCACCAGGTTGGCGTTTTCCTTGCTGTCGAATGTCAGGACGGGCTTGCCTGAGTTGATCAGCTTCATGGCGAGGGCTTCCGTCTTGCCGCCGGGGTTGGCATGGGCGAAGAGCACCTGGTCCGCCAGGTTAGCGACGAACTCATTGCGTTTCTCAGATAGCTCAATGGTGGGGCGCCGGATGCCCTCGGCAAACGGCGACAAAAGCAGCAGTCGTCCCTGCTCAACGGCCGTTTTCCACGCGGCAGTCAAGCGCATGCCGTGGAGGCTCCGGGCGGGGCAGATGATAACCGGCTGGCTGCCGCGCAGCAGGAGGTCAAGGCAATCCTTCTCGATGGGCGATTGAAAGCCGCTGATAACAACGATGCCAGCGTCCCGCATGGCGCGGGCAAAGTCATAAGCCCGCACGATGGGTTCTCCGGGGCATTTGACCGAGCAAAAGAAGGCCAGTTTCTTGCCCTGGAGAATGCCGGGGTCTCCCAGGGCGAAGACTGGATGAGCAAACGAAGGCGCCTGGATTAACGTTGGTTGTAGCGGCATGCCATTCTCAAGCGCCAGGTATTACCAAGCAGGACGAGCCTCTTCACAGCGCAACCTCGGGCCTTCCAGCAGACAACCGCCGGCTCTCGTAGATATCTTTCAGCAGGGCTTCGCAATCAATGGTATCTTTCCACCCTCCCATAGCCTTCTCAAACCGGTCCTCTTCAGGAAGCTCTATCAATGTAACCAGGATTTCCTTCCCCTCCTCAAGGTTCAGCTCCTCTAATGGCTCCAGCACGCCCTTTCTAACCCTAACCTTTACTGTCCTTTCCATGAATACCCTCCATTACGAAACAATCAACCATGCGCTGATGGCGCACCACCAAGGATGAAAATGGCTGCGCTGTCATTCTGAGCGAAGCGAGCGCGGCGAGCGTAGTCGAAGAATCTTTCGGAGCGGGGGGGAGCAAAGACCCTTCGCCTGCTCCTTCGCTTCGCTCAGGGCTCCGGCTCAGGGTGACATTTTCGGAGCAATCTAATGTGCACTCTCCAGTTAAATACAGCTTGTCCCGGGGAGCAGGTAACTTAACGAAAACTCTTTTACATCATAAATTGTAACTGATTTCGGCGGCGCCAGGCCGTTGAATTAATGAGATGGATACGGAAGGCAAAAATTTAATCCAAGATGTTGAGCGAATAGGACTGGCTGCCGGAGGGACCTGAATGGGCGCGGGTGTCACGCGTTTGCTGTTCTGAAGGAAGTCAAACCTGTTATTCGTCCTCAGCTTCAGAGTCCGCCCCCATGCGGTACTTGATGTCATAGTTGATGATGAAATCCAACTCTTCTTCGGTGAAACCATAGTGCTTGGCCAGCACTCGGTCTATTTGGTCGATGATGGGTTTGGAATATTTGGGATAGAATTCGTCGTAGGCCACCCGACCCGTTGTCTTGTAGTAGGCCTCCTTGCGTTGGGAATGGGCTTTGAAGTCTTTCATCAGTTGAGCACCAAGTTCTACAAGCTTTTCCTTTGTAGCAGTTTCCATCCGCTCAAGCCCCACAGGGAATCTGTCAATCTCTCGCATGTTCAGATGACGGCAGTCAGACAGAAGTATGAACCACCAATAAAAGAGAGAGCTGTTCAGGACTCCTGCCACGGCCGACGCATCCTCTTTACTCTGCAGGAAGAGGGACTTGACCTGGGTAGACACCTGCTCTCCATCTCGTTCGTTCCAGAAGTATGGAATAAAATTCATGGCACGAATCCAGTACTGCGGAGCATTGTGAAAATGCACCGGATACTGAGAGCTCATTCTCAGTTCCCCTCTGAGCGGTACATAGGAACCTAACCGCTGCCGGACAGCCTGGCCGATTGCGCTGCCAATTTTGGGGATGGCGCCATCCATCAGGAAGTCTGTGCTATCTTCAAAGGAAAGGAGTCTAAAGAGGGGGTTTCTAGCTTCTGAATACCAACGGTTGTAGGACGTGGTGTGAATATTGGGTTTTTCCGGCCCGCCCTTTTCGAAGGTAAAAATGCAGGCACGGATGTGTTCCAGCCCATCAAAAAGCCTTGCGGGGCGGTCGTCAAAACTAGCGAACCATATCGCGCCGCTGTTGTGGAAGCAGATCTCCTGCAGTGGCTTCATTCTGTCCGTGCACACAATGGGGAGTTGCACAATCATTCCCAAGCGGCCGCTTCTTCTAAGCGACGCGATTGACCTTTCTATGACAAACGCATAGGTGTTGCCGCAGCTCTCAGCCTCATATCCTCGTATCGAATAATCGTTCCTGACCTTGGGATATTCAACGTAAGGCGGGTTGCCGATTACAACATCAAACCCGCCGTCGTGCATGATGCCGTAGAACTCGACAAACCAATGGAAAGGTTGGTGAGACTTGCGCCACTTTTCGTAGCCAGGCCGATCGTCGCTGCCCGCATATTCTGTGGCCAAGTAGCGATCTAGCTGGCCCCGCAGTGCTTGCAGACTTTCGCGCACCAACTCTTTGCCAGTACTAAAGTCACCTGCGTCCATGCCGCGGCCGCTCTGGCTATCCCTAAATTGTTGGAAGGCCCAGTCGGCCACTTCGGCGTCCTCCTCAATGCGCTTCAGGGTGGCTTCGTCCTCAGCCGAGGCCATGCGGTGCTGTCCGTTCTTTCCCATGGTCATCGCTTGGCGCACCGCTTCCAGGGAGATGAAGCCCACCAGGGTGTTACCGGCGCGAATGTTGAAGTCGATATCCGGCAATGGCTCGACATCTTCCACGCGCTCCACCTGAGCCACCAGCTTGAGGAACAGCCGCAGCTTGCAGATTTCCACGGCCTCCGCCATGATGTCCACGCCATAAAGGTTACGTAACACAATGGTCTTGAGGATGAAGTAGCTGAGCTTTGGGTGCTTCGCCTTGTCGTTGGCGTGCGCCAATACCTTGCGGAAGTCGGAGAATTTCTCCGGGTGATGCTTTTCTCCGGACTTGTCCAGTTCCTCCACGAAGGCTTCCATGCGCTCCAGGCAGGCTTCGTACAGAGGCTCAAGGATATTCAGCGCGGCAAACAAGAAGGCCCCGGAACCGCAGGTGGGGTCAAGAACAGAGATCTCCTCGATGCTTTTGTCAAAGGCACGCAGCAGGTCGGGTCCTTCAGAGTTCTGAATAACATCCTGGGCGAACTGGCGCAGGTCCAGATTATGGGTGATAAGATCATTGATGCTGTGGATTTCCCCGTTGGCCAGTTTGCCCCGCACTTCCAGACATCGGGTGCGCCGCGCCACGTGTTCCCGCCAGGTCTCCGTGGGCAGGGCAAACTCGCCATCCGCCGGCCGGTTCCAGCCCCCCCGCTTTGATACATCGGCAATACCGGCAGCGATGTCTTCGGGAAGCGGCAGGTCAACACCTTTCTTTACAGCGTCGTAGATATAGCGGTCAGGGTCATCGCGGAGCAGCCGCCAGACCGCGCCGTCAGGCGCGAAGGCGATGGCGCACCTCTTCTCGGCGGCGTCAAAGAGAAACGGCACAATGGTGCTCTTGCTGATGTACTCGGTGATATCCTCTTTGGTGTAGTAGGCCCCCATCTGCTTCTGGTTGATGTACTTCTCAAAGATGTAGCCGAGCACATCCGGATTTATCTCGTTGTCCGCCCGGGCGGGCCGTTCGTCCAGGCGCCATTGATAAGCGTCAAAGAAATCGAACAGCCTTTCAAAAGCCGCGTCCGCAATGTGGCTGTTAGGATTGTCTTTTTCGAGCTGGTGCGTATCGAAGAGGCCGCCGTTGAGATAGGGGACATTCCCCAGCAAAGTGTTCAGTTCCCCTTTCCGGTCTTCCTTGCGTTGCGCCAGACCTTCGTGGAAGAGACGCCGTAGAAACAGGCGATAGAAGGAGTGGAACTTGTCCTTGCCCTGGGACTGCCGCACCATCTGCAGCCGGTTCCTCAGGTAGTCGATGTCGCCGTCCAGGAACCCCTTCTTCTGAATGAAGTAGATGAACATGAGGCGGTTCAACATGAGGGAGGCGTACCATTCTCGGTCAGCCACGGCGGTGATTCCCTCAATGAAGGAGAGGAAGGCCTTATGTTCCTCCTTGAAGCGGTCGTAGAAGCGTTTGGTCACGCGGTCAATGTCAAACGCCTGGCGGGCCTTGTCGGCAACCTCAACGATGGTCAGCTTCTCCTCTTCTTCGAGGCTGACCATGAGGTTCTGCAGCTTCTGTATCAGTAAATCCCCTGTCTGGTCGCAGACATAGGGATGCTCACGCCGGGCGGTGGGCTTGCCTTTTTCGCGCCGGACCCATTGCCACGTCTGCGTGGTCCTGTCCCGGTTGACAAAGACAACGATGTGTTCATGGGCGCTTTTGGCCACCTGCCGCTCGATTTTGCCCCGGGTGGGATAGTCCGGTATCTGTCCCTCAGGACCGGGCTGGCACTCATAAGCCACCATGCCGTGCTTCTCGGCAATGGCGTTGAGGACGTAATTGACGCCGGCATCTTCCACAATGAGCGGCGCGGCGCGGTGGTGGTTCCAGCCAAGCTCTTCAATGAAAAGCGCCCGCAGGTCACAGCTCTTCAGCTTCTGGCGAATGAGCGTGGTGGTGTCTGGCATCAGGCAGTGTCCTCAGTTAAGTTGAACCATAAACCACGAGATTAACACAAGACCTTCACGAGATTCGCTTACTCAATCTTTTCACCTGAATCTGGTGTTCATCCGGTGGAATCTTGTGGTTCCGTTTATGATAGTGTACCCTCGATCGAGTTAATCGCGGACAATCACTGAATCCCATCTTATGCATGTCCTATTTGGAGGCTTCACTTTTCCCCACCCCGCAAGGCTGAAGCCATGGGCTACGCCCCTCGTAGCGGCGTGCATAATCCGGGATTATTGCGTCTGGCATTAGTTACCTCGAAACAGGCCCATGGAGCAGATGATGCGCGGCTCAGCTTCCGCCTCCTCTTCGTTGATCAGGCACAAACGGTCTTCGGCGCGGAGCGCGCACACCAGCTCCGCCAGCGTTTCATCGGAGATGCCTGATTTTAGCTGCCGGTTCAGGGTGTCGATAGCGGACTGCCGCAGCGGATAACGGTAAATCTCATCAACGGCTTTCCTCAGCTCTTCACGGTCGAATAGCGTACCTTTGACCTCGGTGGCATAGCGCTTCAGGCGCTCGTAGGTGCGGAAACGGGCGCCGGACGGCCGCCCGAGCTGCCCGCCCACCAGCTTTTCATCGGCGGTTACCTGTTTCACCGCTGTCTGGACCAGACCATGGTGGAGTTCATGGCGGGGTATGGCCGGGGTGTCCGGCTGGCAGCGGGCGATATCCAGAATGCGTAGTTGCGACTGCGTCACGCTCTTGCCTTCCTTATCCACCCAGGCCAGGGAATCATTGCCTTCGGCCGTACGGACATAGACCAGGACGCCCTGCGGCTGGCTCACCGTGCCTTGATGCGCCCTCGTGGAGTATACGACATCGGGCAGGTCCGCTATAGTCTTCAGCAGGGACGGGTTGGCGTCAACCGCGTTCTTCCATATTTGATAGGCATAAGAAGCCAGGTCTACTTCGCTATCCGCCTCGCCGTCGAGTATGCCGGCCTTTTCATTGTAGAGGTCGACTATCGGCTGACCTTTGGGGTCGTCTTCGAAGAACTCTTCGTCCGCGCCGACCACCTCAGCGTTCTCCTTCAGCCTCTGCCGCACCCGGCTGCGAAGCCTGATGATCCGCTCCACGCCGTCGGCGGGTAAGAAGGAGTAACAGAGTATCTTCTCCGCCTTCTGCCCGATTCTATCAACACGGCCGGCGCGCTGCACCAGGCGGATGATAGCCCAGGGCAGGTCATAGTTGACAACAATGTGGGCATCCTGAAGGTTCTGGCCTTCGCTGAGAACATCAGTGGCCGCCAGAACGCGGATCACTTTATCCGGCGGGATAACGGCCGTCTTTTCATTACTCTCCGGGCTGAACCGCCAGGCGTCAGTGGTCGGGTCCTCCGAATCTCCGGTGACCCCCTGGATGGCCTTGACTCCCCGTTCTTCAAGCTGATCCGACAGGTAGTTCACCGTATCCGCGAACTGACTGAAGATAAGGACTTTGTCGTGCGCATGCTGCCCGGCGACCAGCTTGAATAGAGCGTCCAGTTTGGCGTCTTTCTTCGTGTCCCACATCCCGCACAGCTTGAGGACTTCGATGAGCGATTTTGCATCCGCAGCCAGATTGACAGCAAGTTCCTTTTTGAACAGGGAGGGACGCAGCCACTTGAAGCGGTTCTTGCAGGGGCCGGCGTAGTATTGATAGGTCTTTTCTGCCCGCGCCCTGAATTCTTGCTCAGTGGGTACCTGATTGAGGTCAGCCTCCGGCGCTGCCGCGCCGCTATCATCATTATCATCAAACATGTTTGCCCCAGCCGGGTCCACATCCGCATCCGAAGTCCGGGTGTCGAGCATTTCGGCCGCCTGGGTACCCAAAGGAACGCTTAAGCCGTTCTCTATGGCGTGGAGGACGACATAATTACGCAAGATGTGCCGGTGGATGGACTGAATGAAAGCGGGTCCCCCGCTTTCAAGGCGCTTGAACAGGTTGACACGGCAGAAGCCCATGAGCCGTTTGCCGCCGCGCGACAGGTCCTGGAGTATCTTCTCCTCGGCGGGCGAAGCGGGCGGGAGCGGTTTGGATACGGTATAGGTACCAAGGCCGTAGCGCGGCAGGTTAAGGGCGTTCACTGCATCTACTACCTTGCTCTGGTAGAGGCGGGCATACTGGTCGTGCGGGTCGTTGTCCTTTATCTGGAACTTGGCCGTCCTGGGCACGCGGACAGGGAAGTATGACCTTGTTCCATCCTCAAAAGTGAGGTATTTCCTGCCCGACGCCGGGTCGGTATCCGCATAGTTATCTTGAATAAAGGTCCGGGTGCGCCGCACCAGGTACAGCCGCATCAGGTCGCGCCAGTCGTCAGCCCACTCGCTCTTCTCGAAGGCGGCGAGGGACCGCAGTGAACATTGATGGCGCTTGATGAACTCGGTCTCACCCCCTATCTTTTTCAGCGCCTCCTCCGGCCGGATGCCGAGGTCCTTATCCTCCGGCACGAACAGGCGTAACTGCGCCGACAGGTCCAGATAGGTCTTGTTGTACGGCGTCGCGGAAAGGAGGACGCACTTGCTCTCGTTTTCCTGGATGTATTCCATGATGGCCCGGTAACGCCTGCCCTCCGGGTTACGGAGGTTGTGACTCTCGTCGAGCACCACCACCCGGTACCGCCGCAGCTTGGGAAGCTCGTGAATCACCCGGCTCAATGAAAGCACCCTGGCGATCAGGCGGTACTTGTCCACATAGTCTTGCCACATCTTTACCAGGTTCTTCGGACAGATTATCAGGGTTTCCAGTGACTGGTCGTCCTGGAAGATGCGGGCCAGGGCGGTGGCGACCAGCGTCTTGCCCAGGCCGACCACATCCCCGATAAGCACGCCGCCGCGCTTGTTCAGATGATGGGCGGCGATCTTCACGGCAGCGGTCTGGAATTCGAAGAGTTTTTTGCCGAAGTCTGCCGGAATATGGAATTCGGACAGCCCGGCGCGAGCCTCCTGGGACAGGTGGTAGGCCATTTTCAGGTAGATGTGGTAGGGCGGCGGCTGCTCTTCCCTGGCCCAGCTCGCGTCGATGATGTCGGCGAGCTCGGCTGAAATATCGAGGCACCATTTATCGTTCCACCGGCCGTCGAACCATTTGGTGAGCTTGACACAGGCGTCCTGGTCAACAACGTCAACGTTCAGTTCGCCCTGTGTGGACAGGCCGGCAAAGGTCAGGTTACTGCTCCCCACAAAACCAATGCACGGGTTGTTCGGGTCAGTCCGGTGGAGGAGGTATAGCTTGGCGTGGAGAGCCTGGCGCAAGAAGAGCTTCACGATGACCTTCTTGGCCTTTAGCTGAGCGCTCAGCCGACGCAAGCCGGCCTCGTCATCGTTCGTGGGGGCCCCAATGAGCAACTGCTCGTGGAATTCCTCCGCGACTTGCTTCCTGAGCCGGATAATAGCCGGCTGGTCGAGGGCGCCCTGCTGCGCCAATCCGATGAGGGAACGGAGCTGTTCCCGGGGGAGGGGTTGCATCCCCACCAGAAGACGGCAACACGCGCCCTCGCCGCCGCACCAGGGTTCGATAAGCTGGTCGATGTGTTTCCAGCCGCGCAGGTTGAAATAGCCAACACAGAAGTCCGCTCGTTCGGACACTTTGAGCGATCCCTGCAGGGCTGGCAAGAGGACAATTTCAATGTTGTCGAATATCCTCGGCATGGCGTCATTCCTGTCTTAGTCCACCAGTTTCCCCGGCCTGTCTGGAACGCCCTTCAATTGGCCGACCACGTTCGCCGGGCAGGCCGGCTTTTCCTTCGGGATAGTGACTGCCCAAGTATATTCTCGTGAACTGACGAATGTCAATCTTCATTGTTGTCTTGACTATTGACGCTCGGCATCATATGAGGTTATCATGGCCGGGGGCGGCATGCCGCGGCCTGGCCATTTCACGGGCAGCAGAACGTTCGGCCCACACAGGCGGGGACGCCTGTGCCACCGGGCGGGCAAACAGAAGGTTCGCCCCCCGGGGAATGGTGGGTTCGCGCAACCGCTCCCAACAACCCCACCCCGTTGCGCTTAACCCACCCTACATGCTCAACGAACCCCCCGGTCCGGCTTTCCCGCCGCCCTTTGCAGGGCGGCCTGGCTGGCGGCGGCGTAGGCTCTTTCCAGGCGACTGAGGACATCGCCGGCGCCTTCGGCAAAGGGTGGTTTCCCCAGCCTCTTGAGGATGGCGTTGTCCACCTCGGGCGGCGCCGGGCCGGTGACGAATGACTCCAGGGCTTGCCCCGCCTTCCAGAAGGTCTCCATGCAGTCTTCCAGCCGGATGGCAGGGCTTTCCGGAATGGCAACCTCCGGTCCCGCCGGCGCGGCTTCTTCCACCGCCAGCGTTTTGCCGCGTTTGTCGCGGAGGACCCGGATGATTTCTTCTTTTGTCCTCCCCCGCAGGGTGAAGATCAGGAACGGGTCTTCGTCAAACCTCTCCGCCAGGATGTAGTAGACCGCGGCGATGTGCTTGCAGGGGTTGGCCCAATCGGGGCAGGAGCACTCGGTGTCCAGGTGCTTTATCGAAGTGGGAAACAAGGGGACTTTGACCCCGGTGAAGGCATCCTCGATGTTCTGCGGCATTTCGCCGGCAAGTAGCTTAGCGGCGAAGAT
The DNA here is from genome assembly GCA_016210565.1 of Chloroflexota bacterium. GTDB lineage: Bacteria > Chloroflexota > Dehalococcoidia > JACQUA01 > JACQUA01 > JACQUA01. The sequence goes on along the minus strand of JACQUA010000241.1, from coordinate 15,866 downwards.
GGCCTGGGCGGCCATGGCCCCGGCCACTTTATCCCACTCCTGGTCCGAGAAGGGGGACAGCCGGATGGTAATGGAATAAGGTTTGACCTGCGTACCCTGGACCTTGGACTTGACCACGCCCTTCTGGATGTCTATGGAGACCACCTGCCCCCGGCGGGCGTAGGACCGGCCCCGGTCCAGCCTGGCGCCCATGCCGAGGCGCTCCAGGACGTTTATCCAGCGTTTGGACCACCAGGTCTCCCCGATGGCCCCGCGCTGGCTCCTGGTCTTGATGCCGTTTTTTACCGCTCTCGGCGGGCCCGGCGTGTAGTGCTGCCAGTCGTACCAGCCCATGTCAGTCCTCCACCCGGGCGGGACGCCCGTGCCACCCGGCGGGCGAACACACGGGTTCGCCCCTACGGGACAGGTGGGGCACGCAGCAGCGTGCCGCTACGGTGGACTCCGCACAGGCGGGACGCCTGTGGCACTGTTGCCGGGTCATGTCAGTCCTCCACCGCCTGGCGGCTCAGGGCGAACACTTCCCGCAACTGCCGTGTGGACATCTCTGTCAGCCAGGCCTCGCCGGCGCCGACGATGCTCTGCGCCAGCTCCCTCTTTTTCTCCATCATCTCGTCGATATGCTCTTCGACGGTGCCCAGGCAGACAAACTTGTGCACCTGGACGTTTCTCTTTTGGCCGATGCGGAAAACCCGGTCGGTGGCCTGGTTCTCGACGGCCGGGTTCCACCACCGGTCGAAATGGAAAACGTGGTTGGCGGCGGTGAGGTTCAGCCCGAAGCCGCCGGCCTTCAAGGAAAGGATGAACAGGGGCGGTCCCCGGTGGTCGTCCTGGAAGCGGCGGACCATGTCATCCCGCTCAGGGCGCGCCGTGCCGCCGTGCAGGAAGAGGGCCTCGCGGGCGAAGGTCTCCTGGAGATAGTCCTTTAGCATCCCGCCCATGGCGGCGAACTGGGTGAAGATGAGCGCCCGGTCCCCTTCGGCGAGGATTTCCTCCAGCATCTCGTCCAGGCGCAGAAGCTTGCCGGAGCGTCCCGTCAGCGAGCTGCGGTCCTGGAGGAACTGCGCGGGATGGTTGCAGACCTGTTTGAGCTTCGATAAAGTGGCCAGCACCAGCCCCTTGCGCTGCATCCCTTCCGACTCCTCGATCTTTTCCATCATTTCCCGGACGACGGCTTCGTAAAGGGTAGCCTGCTCCCGGGTGAGGTTGCAGAAGACCTTTGTTTCGATCTTTTCCGGCAGGTCGCTGATGATCGTCTTATCGGTCTTCACGCGGCGCAGGACAAAGGGCTGGATCAGTCGTTTCAGCCGCTCGGTGTGGGCCTGGCTGTGGAATTTCTCGATGGGGGCGGCCAGGTTGGTATGGAAGTCCTGGGCGGAACCGAGATAGCCCGGGTTGAGAAATTCCATGACCGACCATAGCTCCGAAAGGCTGTTCTCAACCGGGGTGCCGGTGAGCGCCACCCGGTAGTCGGCTTTGAGCTTTCGCACCGCCTGGGTTTGCCGGGCGGAGGGATTCTTGATGTTCTGGGCCTCGTCCAGGGCCACGCATTCCCAGTCAACCCTGGAAAGCGTTGCGGCGTCCCGGTGCGCCAGGGCGTAGGTGGTGATCACCAGTTGATTCTTCTTGACCAGGCCCACCAGGCTGTCTCCCGAGTCCCGGTCCGGCCCGTGGTGCACCATTATCTTGAGGGAAGGGGCAAAGCGTTCGACCTCCCTCTTCCAGTTGTTGACCACGGACATGGGACAGACCAGCAGGCTCGGCCCGCGGAGAAGCTTCCGCTGCCGGAGGTGCAGCAGAAAAGCGATGAACTCGATGGTCTTGCCCAGCCCCATGTCATCGGCCAGGCAGGCCCCGAAGCCGAACTGCCGGAGGAAGGCCAGCCAGGAAACTCCGAGGAGCTGATAGGGCCGGAGTTGCCCGTTGAAACCCGGCGGCGCCGCGATGACCGGCATCCGGGCGGTATCGGACTGTGTTTGCATGAAATCCTTGAGCCACCCTTCCATCCCCACCCCGGTCACCGGCAGCCCTAGCTCGGAGGTTTCCTGTCCCAGTCCCATGCGCACCGCCTGGGCGAGCCCCATGTCGCCGTCGGCGCCATGTTTGGCAAAAAAGGCCATGGCCCGTTCGATCTCTTCGGGGTTCAGTTCCACCCACTGCCCGCGGACTTTGACCAGCGGCACCTTGAGTTTAGCCAGCTTTTCAAACTCCTCCCGCGAGAGGGAATCGTCGCCCAGGGCCAGCTCCCACTCGTAAGCCACGATGGCGTCCCTGCCCAGGAGCCCCGAGGCGGTCTTTTTGGTCTTATCTTTCGGTCTCAAAGTCAGCTTGACGCCGAGGCGGGCGGCGGGTTTCTGCCACCAGCCGGGCAGAAGCACCCCGAAACCGCTCTGTTCGAGGAGCGGCGCCGATTGCCGGAGGAACTGGTAGGCGCTTTTAACATCCAGCCCCACCTCGACGGGACAGGCGGTCTTGAGGCTGTCTTCCAGCCGCGGGAATACTCTCAGGGCCTTGCCGAGGTCGGCCAGCAGCCGCTCCTGGGGGTTTTCGAAGCGCCGTTTTAGAAGCGTGATGACCCCCGACCGGGACTGCCACACCTTAGCCGCCGGGACGAGGAGGCTGGGGTCTTCCCGGGCCTGGAGATGAAAGCTCACCTTCCATTCCCGGCTTTCCTCCGGCGGTTCGAGGCGGAAGCAGGTGCGCAGGGCCGTTTCAGCGGCGGGCGGCCCGACCTGGCCGGTCCAGGCTTCAACTTCTTTGGAAAAGGAGTCCATTTCCGGCGACGGTATGGTGAGGAAAGGGGCCTGGGACACAAGGGCCTGCACCCAGTGTGCGGCCGGAGGGCTTGTGCGGCGCAATCCACCTTTGTCCCTCTTCAATCCTCCTTCGTCCCCCTTTTTCAAAGGGGGACTAAGGGGGATTTGCGCGGCAGCCCGGCGGACAAAGCCATCGATGGTCTGGTCCAGGAAAGTCCTGAGAAGACCGGCCGGTTGGACCGTCTCCTTGTCCGGACGCACGATGGCCAGACAGCAGGGGGGCATGGCGCCCGCCAGGAGCTGGAGGCGTTCAAGGTCCTTTCCCTCGATGACGGCCTCCCAGGCAGCCCGGAATTCCTGGTGGCCGTTCCCGGAGTCCGACTTTATGGCCGGCAGAAAGCACTGCCGGGCGATGAGCTCGATGGCCAGCTTGGAGGCCTCGGCCCAGAAGCGCAGCGAGTTGCCGAAGACGGCTCCGCGCGGCGGCCGGCCGGGCAGGGCGAAGAGGAAGTGCAGGGCGGGGCCGGGGGGCAGGGCCAACGTAGGGATTTGCCATGGGGACAGCTCCACCGCCGGTTTCTCTCTTGCGTCCGGCGTCTCGTCTGCCGCGAAGCGCCGCAGCTCATCTGAAGGCAGCGGCCGGCCGCCGGCGGAGGGCAGGAGTACGGTGAGATTCTCCGGGCTTGCCTGGTTGGCGGGTGGGGTGTAGCCGCAGGTCTTTAGCCTGCGGGGGTGGGGGTAGCCCATGGCTTCAGCCTTGCGGGGGCGGGGAGCAATTTCGGCAGCAGCCTCGTCCGCGGAATAGCTTGGATTCGCCCCGGCCCCGGCCAGCAGCTCTTTCAGGCCATCATGGTGGAGGGCAAAGGGGTGAAGAGGAGGGTTTTTGGGTCGCCCTCGTCGGCGAGGGGGAGGGGGTGTGGGCGGCGCCGAAGACTCCGCCCAGCAATGGAGCTTGCCGGCGGCGTCCCAGAGAGCATGAACGACTAACATGGCCACGGTGTTTCCTTCGGGGCATATTCTACACCGAAACCGGGGCTGGCGGTAGGGGGGCTGTCGCCGGTACCACAAGCCATTGTGCCTGTGAGCCGTTGTTCTTACGCCAGGCAGTGATCGCGACCGGGCGGGCGAACCCGCGGGTTCGCCCCTACGGTGGTCGGCCGGGGGTCGCGGGAAATATCCCCGTGTTTGTTGTAACATTACAGAGTCAATCTATCATGCTTGGCCGGCCAAGCACCGTGAAGCATGAAAATGGCTGCGCCATCTGTCATTCTGAGCGTAGCGAGCGTAGTCGAAGAACCTTTCGGGTTTGGGAGTGGGACCAAAGACCCTTCGACTGCCCCTTCGCTTCGCTCAGGGCTCTGGCTCAGGGTGACAGCCTATTTTCGTGGCAATGCCAGCGTCGAACGTCTCAATAGCTTTCTGAACAGGAGACCACAGGTGATCGAACGAGTCCATGAGCACATCATCGAAGAACTGCGCACCAACACGCGGACGGATACGATCTTTGTTCTATCATCCATATTCCTCAACCTGGTCACCCTGGGCGTCAATTCGGGAATCGCTTCGGGCAACAGGGATGGAACCACCACCATCGTCATGTTTACCTTTGTGGCCCTTCTGATGGTGGTCAACGTGGTGGCCGAGATCGGCCTGATCAAGGGGCGGCAGACGAGAACGAAGTTGCTTAACGGCTTGCTGAAAATGTACAAGGACCATGGCGTGGAGGGGTACTACGATCCCTCTCTCCTGGGGGCTTACACGGTCAGGTATAACCTCTTCATGCTGACGGTCCTGTTCACGGGCATGGTAGCCCTCATCGTCCCGTTCATTATCCGGTAGCGGGCGTTTCCGGCTCGAAAGCAGGTCGTCACTGGTTATTTGCGTTGCTGAGAAAATGTCACCCTGAGCCGAAGCCCTGAGCGAAGCGAAGGGGAAGTCGAATGGTCTTTCGTCCCTGGTGCGCGGCCAGCGAAAGATTCTTTCCCGATAGCATCGGGACTCGTCTTCGCTCAAGAATGACATTTCGTCATTCATGCTTCGTGCTTCGTCATCTTTTCGTATGGAGGTAGCGTTATGCCCGGACCCCTTGAAGGCGTAAAAGTCCTTGATCTAAGCTGGGTGCTCTCGGGGCCGTTTTGCACCATGACCCTCTCGGACCTCGGCGCGGAGGTGGTCAAGGTGGAAAGACCCGGGTGGGGTGACATGGCGCGTGGCAACGGGCCCTTCCTGAACGGGGAAAGCTCGTATTTCCTGAGTATCAACCGGGGCAAGAAGAGCCTTATCCTGGACCTGAAGAACGAGAAGGCCGGAGGGGCCTTCCTGGGACTGGTAAAGCAGGCAGACGTGGTGGTGGAGAACTTCACCCCGGGAACGATGGCCCGGATGGGGCTGGGCTACGATGTGCTGAGCGGCGTCAATCCCCGGATAATCCTGGCTTCCATTTCGGGCTTCGGCCAGACCGGGCCTTATATGAACAGGCCTGCCCTGGACGTCATCGTACAGGCCATGGGCGGCGTGATGAGCATCACCGGCGAGCAGGACCGCCCGCCGGCCAGGCCGGGCGTTTCCTACGGCGATATCGTGGCCGGCCTCTATTGCGCCATCGCCATTTTGAGCGCCCTTCACGAAAGGGAAAAGAGCGGCCGGGGCCAGGCCATCGATATCAGCATGCTCGACTGCCAGGTGGCGGTGGAGGAAAACGCCTTTGCCCGCTATTTCGCCACCGGCGAGATTCCCGGCCCCCTGGGGACCCGGCATCCGGTCTTTACGCCCTTTCAGGCTTTTGAGACGAAGGACGGCCATATCGTGGTGGCTATGGTGGGGGGCGAACGCAACCAGTGGCCTCTGTTCTGCGCCACGCTGGGACTGCTGGAACTGATAGACGACGACCGCTTTCAGGACGGCTGGAGCCGCACCCAGCACTATGCGGAACTGGAACCGGTGCTTTCGGCGGTCATGCGCACGAAGACCACTGCCGAATGGCTGAAGGAGCTATCAGCGGTGGAGATCCCCTGCGGTCCGGTGAACAACATCGCCCAGGTGGCCGGCGACCCGCAGGTCCAGCACCGCAAGATGATTACCGAAGTTTCCCATCCCCGGCTCGGCAGGCACAGGATCACCAACACGCCGGTGCGGATGTCCCGCACCCCGCCCCGCGTCGAGAAGGCCGCGCCGGACCTCGGACAGGATACCGAAGCCGTCCTGAAGACCTGGCTGAAGCTGGGGGACAATGACCTCAAGGACTTGAGGGACTGCGGGGCCATCTGAATGTCGCATCGTGCAGTATACGGAGGTAACACGCATGAAACCACGGTGGTTTGTCATTCTGGCGCTGGCTGCAATAGCGGTGGTCGGGGCGGTCTTCCATGCAGCGAAGGTAGCTGATCTGACTGGAGAACTGGACAAACTCGGGGCAGGCTACGCGAGCCTTGCCATCAACCACAAGCGGCTTCAATCCGATTACAGCTCCCTGAAATCGGACTACGAATCGCTGCGGACGAGCTATGACGAACTTCAAGGTGAGGTTGAAAAGCTGCGAGCGCCATACCTGAGAGTCGAGGTGCAAAGAGCGGATGGCCTGAAAGCTACTGTTAACGGGCTCACAATATCAAACGTTGACAACATAACGCGGATTCACTGGGATTGGGGTGACGGCAGCTCCGGAGACAGTTGGTTTCCTGCCAGCCATGCCTATGCTGCGGGCGGAACCTACACCATAAGCGTGACCGCCTACGACAGCGCCGGAAGGTCAACCACGAACACCGTCACCGTGACCGTAAGAGCCTGACCGGCCCACCCTCAGACCGCTCCAGGGCGGACCAGGGATTGGCGCCTTGGGCTCAGGCTGCCGAAAGGGTCTTCCGGGATCTGCAACGCAGACACCGGAAAACCCGTAGCGACACCACTTGTCCCGACGCATCGGGACTCTCGCGAAGAGGATCGGGTGTCGAACCGTGGCGATCAATCACACACGACAGAGGCAAGCCCTCTCGCTACGGGGACCAGAGGCCCACACCAATGCCTGAGGCGCAGTTCCGGGAGGGCGCTTCTTGCGACGGCGGCCGAAAAGGGCTAAGATGTAACGCAAACCATCACGCGCCCCATCCCAACGCGGCCAAAGTCTTCCTCAACTGGTTTCATTCTAAGGATGGGCAGACAGTCTCCACGGATCTCCCTCACCGAGAGCGGCCGGCTTGACGTTCCGGTGGACCACCTGGACCCCCTGGTGAGGCGCAACCCGAACGTGAAGTACTTTATCAGCGAAGACGAGGACTTCATTCTCAAGTTCAACGACCTGATGAAGCTGGCCGGGCAGATCTTCTCCGTGGGGAAATGAAGTCGCCTCTCCAGGCGGCATACACAGCGGCAGCTCAACGATTGACCGGGAGAGCAAATCATGCTAGCATAGTGATAGCATTGTACCCGGGGGGATTACTATGGCACAGATACTGGTCCGAAACCTCGATGAAGACCTGGTAGAGCGGCTGAAGGAGCGCGCCGGTAAGGGGGGACGGTCACTCCAGGCCGAAGTCAAGCTTATTCTGGAGCAGGCGGCCCGTGAGCCGAAGTTTGACATGGAAAAAGCCAGGAAGGTGAGTCAACTGTTCCGCCGGAGGTTCAAGGGACGCAAGTTCCCGGATACCGTTGCCCTCATCCGCGAGGACCGCGGGCGGTGAGCGTACTGATAGTCGACGCCAGTGTTGCCGCCAAGTGGTTTGTTGCAGAAGAACAGAGCCAGGCTGCCTCCCTGGTCTTGGACGAGACCAACCAGCTCGAGGCGCCCGATTTCTTGCTACTGGAGATGGACAGCATCATCTGCAAGTGGGTCCGGGGCGGTGGCGTTAGACTCGCTGAGGGAAACGAGTTGAGGGATGCCCTTCGGCAATATCCGATACGATACCATCCCTTCGTGCCGTTGCTGGATCTCGCTTTCCAGATTGCCAGCCAGACAGGGCAGACTGTGTACGATTGCCTGTACATCGCCCTTGCCGCCGTCGTCGAGGGCAGGATGGTAACGGCCGACCGCAAGCTCTACGATGCCCTGGAAAACGGCCCTTTTAGTGAGCATGTGCTATGGGTTGGAGATATCGTCCGCCCCGGGGGGGCGCCGCGTGGCCGGGTGTCGTCGTTTTAGCGTTGCCGACGTCCCCTGTCGCCCATGGTAGACGCCGGTCTGACGTGCTGGGTCCAGTGCGGCAGAAGTTGCGAAATCCGGAGAAAGGAAGAACAGGCATGGTCGAGAATAAGAGCCTGCCAGGAAATAATATTGACAAATAGCTCTTCGTTTGCGGTACTACACCGTTCACCCGGTTACGTCAGCGCAATGATATGTAAACGTTATTACCTCGCAGATTCCAAGGTGCGCCGGAAAGTCATGAAGGCCCTGGCCAGGGGGCAGATGACCATCCCTCGTGAGTTTCGGGAGGCCTTGGGGATCGATAGCGAGACACCGCTCAACGTGTCCCTCGTGGGCGACCATCTGGAAATCGCCCCGCCAAGGCCGGGAGGGGGGGGCCGTACGCCGCTACACCGACGAGGATATCGCTCGCTTCCTCGAAGAGGACAAGCTTGATCGGAAGACCGCCGGACAAGTGCGCGAACCCCTCCGGCGAGGCGAGCTTTAGCGTCAGGTGATTATGGCCCTCCCGGCAAGCCAGGCCGGCGCTCGTTTTCGCTGGACGCATCCGTTGACAGCACGTCGAATCAGTTCGCCCGCTTTGACGTAGAGATGATCTTCAGACGCGCTATTCCCTGAAAGTGGCGCCTGTTATTGGTCAGCAGAGTAAGATTCCTGCGGATGCAGGTGGCCGCTATCATGAGGTCGAAATCACTTACCATTTCCTTTATTTGCCTTAATCTGTCGCGCTCTTTGCCAAAGATCTGGCAGGTTTCCGTGTCAACTCCAAGAACTGCGAATTGCTTCAGCAGGGTTTCCAGCATCCTTTCGCTTTTCGCAGGGTCTTTGGAGTAGTAAACGCCCTCGTACAGTTCGGCAAGAGAAATGACGCTCATGCCTATTCCGGCCCCTCTGAGTTCCCTCAGTCTTTCCCTTACCTCCGGTTTCCTGTTGAGGTGGTCGATTATCCAGTCAGTGTCTACCAGATAGGAGGTCACAGCTTGACCCCGGCGCGGGCGCGTATAAGGCGGTCGGAATAAATATTCTTCTTGAGCTCTTCAGCATCGATCAGTCCCGCCCAGCCTCCGAAGGTCACATCCAGAGGGTCCGCCCCCTTTGGTTCTTCCGCGATTTCGGATATAGTGATCGTCACCTCTTTACCCTCCTCCATCTGCAATTCCTCCAGTGGCTCAATCACTCCCTTAGTGTACCTGGCCCTGATCGTGGTCACCATTTGGTTCTCCTGTTCCAGTCAAAGAGACTCTAACACTCTCATCTCATTCTACCGTATGATGGCGCGGTGTCAACGCCGCGCCGGGGGGGCAACAATGCGATCTGACGTATTGCAGCGGCAGGTGGGGCTGTCCTCCACCCGGCAAGGCTGAAGCCATGCGCTACGCCCCACCCCGTTCACGCATAATCCGGGTTGGGCGACCTCCCGGCCCGGCTCGCGGGCGATGGTAGTCAGACCCCGGTTTGCGCCGGTCGTCGTTGCCCGTGGCTTCGTCTTTAGAAGATGCCTCTGGGGGGGATGACGCTTTTCGGTATTACCTCGCGCCTTTTCGGGTCCCAGCTTGCCACCGCAATCCTCTTGCCCGGAGCGTAATCCAGCAGGTCGTACAGTTGATGGATGTGCAAGAGGGTGTTGACTGCATCCGACGTACCGCCCGGGGAAATCAACATTGCGAACTTGGGCTTAGCCACCGTGGCATACCCCCAGAGTTGCCCTATGTCTTTCAAAGTGATGGGCTTCAACTTGCACTCCACCAGGCCCAGAAAAGCTGCGCCGCTTCTTCTCAGGATGGCACTTATGTCCACCATTATTTCGTAGGTGGGGAACATAGGAAAGGAATCCTGGAGTCCTTCCCTTTCAATTAGAATCTGCAGTTTGGTTCGCGAAGTGTTGACGACTTTTCTACTATACCCGGGATATTTGCCTTTCAACGCATCATTCAGCCATGTCATCACGTGTGGATACAGCTCAGCTTCGTTCTTGTACAACGCCCGAGCCTCATTCAGCAGGGGGACTGGTCTGCTGGCAGCCCATGTCCCGGCAGATCTGCCAGAAATAGTCGTAATGTTTTCCCCGGATGACGGACGGCAGTTTCCTGGAGAGTTCCTGGGGATGCTTATGCTTGAGGTTCTTCCTGTGTTTCTTGCCCAGGTAGTGAAAAGAAATGCTACGGGGCAAATCTCTGGCGGAGTCCTCTGCGGCGAATTCCGCGAGGATGGCATTCTTGTGGTCCAGGTAAAAACCGACTTTTTCGAAGCTCTCGCAAAAGACTCTGACCTGATGTTCCCGGAAAGACACGGTTTTCGGAGAACGGCAATGCGGGTCTCGCAAATTCGGATGTCCCCAGAGTATTTCCCCCACCGGCACTTTCAGTTTCTGCTGCAAGAAAGCACAAAGCTGGACCGGCAAGACCCAATTGGCGTTGTCTATTGCTATGAACACCCTTCTCTTCCCACGAGTCCTGGACCGGTAGTAAGTACCGGGAACAATCCAGCCACTACCATCAACCACCCCTCGCATGAAATCCTTCTGGATGTCGGCGGGAGCGTCCAGTACATTAGGCGGTATTTGGAATTCCCGGTAGCTTTTCCTGCCTTCCAGCAGCAGGGTGAGATCGCGCCAAGCGATGGAGTTGGTGGGGAACAAAGCGCTCAAAGTTTTGCGCTTTGCGGCTGCCGTGACATTCATGTGGGCCCCGAGCACCTCGCTGAGGCGGTCGCTTATTTCGGCGCTCCCCAGCCTGAGCTGGGTCTTCTGCTCGAACTGTACCTTATCTCCGCTCGCGATCAGGCTACGAAATGGCAGAGTGATCACCAATCTTCTCACGGGAGGCTCGTCCACAATCTGGCCTCTCGTAACTATCAGACCCAGCAGGTAGGCCACATCCGTGTCTAAGTAGTCTATCATGGTTGCGGCGTAGCGGGTTTCTGGAAGATCAGCACGTATTCGTGCGCCTTGTTGATCCGGAAGCGATAAGGGTAGCCGAGGGGACGCATGTTGCTGTACTCCAGCCGTCTGTCCCAGATGATGACGTCGTCAAGGGTAAAGCCAATCTTCTGCGTGAACCGGGCTACGTCGGAATGATAAAAGAAGAACTTATCCTTCTTCCGGAGGTCCATGACTATTACACAGCAGAACTTGCCCGGTTTCAGAACGTCGAACACCAACCCAAAAATCTTCTCCAGTTCACCGAGAAACCCCTGGTAGTCACGAATCTTGCCGAGGTCGGCCAGTTCCTCCCCATAATGCCGGACCGGCTTGGAATCGGCGGTACGCTTTTCGAGCAATATGTCCCAATAAGGCGGGGAAGTGATCACCATGTCAGCGGAAGAGGGAGAAACGTATTTGTGTAGATTTCGGGCGTCGTCGCAATGAACCGCGCTCTTTGTATCACCAGACACCATATCAAACCGCGACCGCGCCTTTTCGACAAACTGAGGTTCGATTCCTATGCCGGTCTTTCTCAGCCGGTGAGCCGCCACGATGGTTGAGCCGACCCCGGCAAAGGGGTCAAGGACTACCTGCTCTTCTTGCCTGCTGTAACACTGTATGAGCCGGTCGGCAAGCTGGACCGGAAACAGGGCTGGGTGGCGTAGCGCCGACTCCTCCTTGCTTTTCCTGATGTCGCTCCATACGCTTATGGAAAAACGTTCCCAGGTGGCGCCGTCGAGGTCGTTGGCCCGCTTCTTATATCTCCGTTTTTCTTTTTCCCCGGCTTCCCGCGCTGCTAACTCCCAGGGAAGGCCGAGCTGGTCTTCGGTGACGTCTTGAATCATGTCGGTAGTTATGCCAGATTGTGGATCGGCTGTCCAAAAGGGTGCGCTGTTCCCCGCCCCCGCCCTGTGCCTGGTCCTTACCCACGTCTCTGCGGCTGGACACAATAGCGTAGGGTGGGTTAAGTCCCGATGGTAATCGGGACGAACCCACCATTCCGCGAGGTCGGCGTTCACAGCTTTGTTCTACCCCTGTCATTACGGTGGGTTCGCACAGCCACCCCGACTCCCCGCACCACCGCTGTGCTTAACCCACCCTACGGGCTGAAGCCATGAGCTACGCCCCGCCCCGTCCGTGCATAATCCGGGTCAAGCGAATCAGCTCTTAAACCCCAGTATTTGCCTGGTCTCCTGGGGCGTGGCGATTTCGCGGCCCAGCTCGCGGGCGATGGCGGCCACCTTGCGGATGACGTCGGCGCAGCTTTTGATCCTTTCGTCTTTGTGCGGGTACATGAAAATCGTGTCTTCCATGCCCACGCGCACGCAGTCCGCCCCCAGCATGATGGCCTCTACCACGATGGGCAGCCAGTTGTGCCCGCCGACGGTGGCCCCGACCACGCAGCCCGCCGGCAGGGTATTCAGCATGGACAGGTAGTAAAGGCGGCCCCACGGCTCCGGTGACACGGGGGCGGAGTAGTCAAAGCCGTGATAGCCCATGATCAGGTTCATGACGTAGGGCTTTTCCAGCAGATTGTCCCGCAGCAGCCAGTCCTGGACGTGCCGGGTGCACATGTAGTGGTGAATCTGGAACTCGGCCCGGATGCCCCTCTTCTGCAGGTAGTCCACCTGGTCCCTCAGGCCGGGTTCGTCCATGACATAGCCCACGGAGCGGTTGTAAGGTGCGATGACCACGGACTGGATGTACTGCCGGCGCCGGCGCTTACCGGCTTCCAGGAGGGGCTCGACCAGCGCGGCCAGGGCGGCCCCCCCCTTCTTGCTGTGGTCGACGTGCCCGGTGTGGGAAAAGCACATGCCGGGGCACTGGTCCAGCACCATGTCCAGGGCCTTCAGGGTCAGCTCGGCGTTGGTGGTCGGCACCCCTTCGGCGTCGCGGAGGTGGACATGCCACATGGTAGCGCCCAGCTTGTAGGACTCGATGACGTGGCGCGTCACTTCCTCCACGGTGTAGGGCTGGTTGGGGTTCTGCATCCGCTTGATGAAGGCCCCGGTGGGCGCCACGTTGATGACCAGCTTCTTGTCCATGGTGTGGTCGGGCGGGTCGAGGTGGATGGGGGTGATCCAGTTGAGAAATGTTTCGCGGCGGGATTCAATGACCATTTAAGCCTCCCTTGCTAATGACGAATGACGAAATTCGAATGACGAATCAATGACGAATGACGAAGTCCGAATGACGAATGACCAAATCCTCCGCGCCCGACCGGCCAAGTACCGCGAAGCCTGAAAATCATGGCTCACAGGCACGGAGGCCTGTGGTACTGATTGCTATCACCGGCGGAAGATGTAGCTGCCGGCGAAAAGGACCAGGGCCACGATGACGATGGCGCCGCCGGCCACGATATTGAGATAGAAGCTGGCCACCAGGCCGGCGACCACCGAGAAGAGGGAAAAGGCCACGGCGAGAATCATGGCGGTCTTGAAGCTGCGCGCCGCCCGGAAAGCCGCCAGCACCGGTATTACCATAAGGGCGCCCACCAGCAGCGTTCCCACGATTTTCATGGCCAGCGCCACCGTCGCTGCCGCGATGATTACCACGAGGAAGTTGATCCCGCGGACGGGGAGCCCGCTGACCCTGGCTGACTCTTCATCGAAGGAGATGTAAAGCAACTCCTTGTAGAGAGCCACGACCACCACCAGGGCCAGCCCGCCCAGCAAGACAGTTAGCCAGAGATCCCCGCTCTGCACGGTGGTGATGCTGCCGAAGAGGTAACCGAGGATGTTGACGTTGAAGCCCCGGGCCATGCTGATGAGGACGAGCGCCAGCGCCAGGCTTCCTGAAAGGAAGAGGGCCAGAGTGGCCTCGGAGGGCAGCCGCCGCTGCATACGCATTTGTTCTACAGTTATCGCGGCCAGGGTGCAGACGACCAGGGCGGCCAGGGAGGGGCTGACGTTCAGGATAACGCCGAGGGCGACCCCGAGGAGGGCGGTGTGGGCCAGGGTGTCGGCGAAGAAGGCGAAGCGGCGCAAAACCAGGAAGGTCCCGATCACCGGGGCCACCAGCCCGATGACCACCCCCGCCACCAGCGCCCGGACCATGAAAGAATACTGGAAGACTTCCGGCATTAATCCCCCTTAGTCCCCCTTTTTCAAAGGGGGAAAGAGATGGCTCAGCCCTTCGCCCAGGGGTGGCGGTGGGCCACCCGGTGGAAACCTTCGCCGTAAAGGTCCAGGAGGCACTGGTCCTTCAGGCATTGCTCGGGGGTGCCGTAGAAGAGGAGCGAACGGTTGAGGCACACCAGCCTGGTGACCTCCGACATCATGACGTCCACCTCGTGGGAGACGATGACGATGGTCAGCCCCTTGTCATCGTGCAGTTGGCGCATCAGGTGAAAGAACTGCTGATGGGCCTCCGGGTCGACGCCGATAGTGGGCTCGTCCAGCACCAGGATTTCCGGTTGCTGGGCGAGGGCCCTGGCGATGAAAACCCGCTGCTGCTGGCCGCCGGACAAGTTCCCCACCAGCCGGTGCTGCATCGAGAGGATGCCTACCTCATCCAGCGTCTTTTCGATCACGGCGCGGTCGGACGGCCCGAGGCGGTGGAACAGCCCGGCCCTGGCGGTGCGTCCCTGGCTGACAACCTCGCGGACGGTAGCCGGAAAACCCGGATCGAAATGGGTGGCGCGCTGGGAAACGTAGCCGATGCGGTGCCATTCCCTGAAGTCTTTCAGGGATTTCCCGCAGACTTCCACCGTTCCTTCCGTTGGCTTGAGGAGCCCCAGGAGCAGCTTCAACAGGGTTGACTTGCCGCTGCCGTTGGGACCGATGATGCCGACGAAGTCCCCCCACTCCACCACAAAACTGATGTCCTGCACGATGGAGGCGCCATCGTAGCGGAAGGACACCCCCTGGACTCTGAAAGGCGGGCCGTCCCCGCGATTTGGCGGAAGGCCCGCCGCAACAGGGCCGTCTGTCATCTGCCGGCCTCGAAGGCCTTTTTCAAGTTCACCAGGTTCTCTTCCATCACCGATATGTAGTCCTTCCCGGCCCGTACTTCGTCCTCGGTCAACCCTTCCAGGGGATTGAACACCAGGGTGCCGGCGCCGGTCTCGCGGGCTATCGTCTCTGCCAGGCGCGGGTCCACCAGGGTTTCGAAGAAGATGTACCTGATGCCGCGTTCCCTAACCAGGCGCACGACGGCAGCCATCTGCTGGGGGGAAGGCTCCGCCATGGGGCTCAGCCCGGCGATGGACACCATCTCCAGGTTGTATCGCCTGGCCAGGTAGGAAAAGGCGGCATGGGAGGTGACGATGGTGCGCCTGGCGTACCCCTGCAATCCCTGCTGGTATTTCTGATGGAGCGCCTGGAGTCTGGCGTTGTAGGCCGCGGCGCTGGCTTCGTAGAACGCCCTGTTAGCCGGATCCACCTGGATGTAGCCGTTTCTGACAGCAGTCACCACCTGTTGCATCAGGACCGGGTCGAGCCAGAAGTGGGGGTCGGGGACCTTCCTGGAAGGGTCGTCCTCATCCTCCATTTGAAGGAGGTCAATGCTCTTGCTGGCTTCCACCAGGACGATGCCTTTTTCCTTCAGTTCCGGCAGGAGGCGGTCCAGCCAGGGCTCGAAGCCCGCTCCGTTGTAAACCACCATCCGCGCGTTGAAGAGCGCCGCCGTGTCTCTCGGGGTCGGCTCGAAATCGTGCGACTCGGTGCCGGGCGGGACCAGGCTCCTGACGGATGCCCTCTCCCCGGCGACCTGCCTCGCCGCTTCGTAGAGTGGGTAGAAGCTGGCTACCACGCTGACCCCGCCCGCCGGCGGTTGCCGGTCGGGCTGGCAACCCGGAAGAGCCAGGGAGCTGATGACCGCGATGAAGAAGAACACCGCCGCTCCGTTTTTGAGGGACCAACCACCGCTGGAAACAGACATGGCAACATTATAGCATGGGCGGTAGACTGTTAGAAGGTTCCGAATTGAATCATCTAAAATGTAACCCAAGGCATGTCTGCTAAATCATGAACAATGTTACCGAGCGAGCGAGAAAGGAGTAAGATGTAGCCCGGTAATTTCCGGAACGATCCAGGAGGTAATCGAGCTACAT
>JACQUA010000240.1 GCA_016210565.1 Chloroflexota bacterium | reverse complement strand
GCCCAGGTCGTGGGTCCCGTTGGCCAGTTGGAGTGTCTGGCCCGAGGGGATATTCAACGTTCCGGCATGGGTGCTGCCGGCGTCGAGCCGCAGAGTCCCGCTATTGACGTTGACCGTGCCGGTGTTATTGAAGGCGACGTAGAAAGTGGCGGCGCCTGTCCCGGCGGACTTGTTCAGGGTGCCGGCGTTGTTGAGGATTTTAGACCCGCTGCCGTAGGGGCTGAGGCTGTTATCACCCTGGACATTTAAGACGCCGCCGGCCTGGTTGTTGAGAGTGGCAGTATACTCGAAGGTCCAGGGCGCGCCGCCGGCCCAGTTGACCGTGCCGGCGTTGTTCAGGGTACTATTTGACAGGTTCCGGCTGCTGCCGCCGGTGAGGTTCAGGGTACCCGAATTGGTGAGGGGGATGTTGACGGTGCCGCCCGTCCAGTTCATGGCGCCCGCTACGGAAAGGCTCCCACCGCCGTTAATCGTGCCGCCATTCAACTGCAAGACGCTTCTTTCATTTACGGGGCCGGCGCCGCCGATAGTGAGGGTCCGGCCGCTGGGGATAATAAGGGTCGTGGTCCCGGTGGAACTGGCGACGGTCAGGCTGCCGATGCTGGAGTCCACATCGAGGGTAACGGTATAATCCCCTCCGAACAAATCAATGGAGACGTTGTCGCCGGGGAGGGGTATCCTGGGGTTCCAGTTGTTGACGTCGTTCCAGTTTCCGACATTAGGTCCTATCCACTGCACGTCTGCTGCTCGGGCTATTCGGAGAGGCCAGACACTCCAGAGGAGCGCGGCCGTTACACTCAGGGCTAACCAGGCGAACCGTCTTGTCCTCATTTTGCCAGTCTCCTTTTTTCCGTGAAACGCAGGGAGAGGCCATCCGCCGTGGAGCGGACCGGGCCTAAATCATGCCGACAACACCAAGTTATGCGAGGACATATATTAGCATACTTCCCAATTGTTGGGAAGGGGGGTATTCAAATCCGAAAACAGCGATTGGTCGCCTGCGTGGCAAGGGGCGCAGTGCGCAGCTTTAGCTCTGCGGGTGGGGCGATGACCCGGCAAGGCTGAAGCCATGCACTACGCCCATCCCGCCCGCGAGGAGACGACCCGTTGTCGTAGCGCGCCATTGAAATTGCAGTAATTCTCAGATTGACCGCGGCGCCACGTGCGTTTTGACGCTTTTTGGGGCAGGAGGGATGGGGACCGACTCTTCCCAACCGCAAGCTCCCGCTCCAGTCGGGAGCATGGGCTACGCCCAGCCGGGGAATTTCAGGCGGGTGGTGGTCCCGTCCCACAGGCGGGACGCCCGTGCCACCAGCCATCGGCCCTCCCCATCCGCAAGGCTAAAGCCATGGGCTAGGCCCCGAGGGCCGATGGCCGATAGCCGCTAGAGCTTGACTACTCTAGCCGAATAAATATCCGGGATAGCCAGGATTTCTTTGACGTGCTCGTCTTTGAGGGGTTCGTCCAGGGCCAGGATCATGAGGGCCTGGCCGCGGGGTTTGAGGCGGCTGACCTGCATGAAGGAGATGTCGATATCGGCTTTGCCGGTGATGTTACCCACCGCCCCGATGAGCCCCGGCCGGTCACGGTGGTCGCAGAATAAGAAGTAGCCGCCGTTGGGCACCAGGTCGATCCAGAAGGTGTTGACGCGGACGATGTGCGGCTCGCCCCGCAACACCGTGCCGGCTACCTCCAAACCGCCGGAGGCGCTCTTTAATTCAAGAGTGATGAGGGCGGCATAGTTCTCACAGCCGGCGGTCTTTTCTTCAGTGATCTTGATGCCCCTCCCGGCGGCGACGACATCGGCGTTGACGATGTTTATTCTTTCTTCGAGGATGTTCTCCAGCAAAGAACCCAGGACGATGGCTTTTAGCGCCGCCGTGTTGTAGGAGCTGATTTCTCCATTGTATCTTATCGCCAGGGAATTCACCGGGCCTTCGATCAACTGGGACGCCATTTTGCCCAGCACCGAGCAAATCCTCGTGTAGGGTCCCAGAATGGCCATCAATTCAGGAGAAATGAGGGGCGCATTCACGGCGTACCGGGCAGGTTCGCCTTTGAGTACCGAGATTATCTGGCCGGCGATGTCGATGGCGATGTTCTTCTGGGCTTCATCGGTGGAAGCCGCCAGGTGGGGGGTGACGATGATCCGGTCGGACTTGAGCAGGATGTTGTCCTTCGCCGGCTCGACGGAGAAGACGTCCACGGCGGCGCCCGCTACCTTGCCCTCGGTGACGGCCTTATACAGCTCGGCCTCGTCCACCAGGCCCCCGCGGGCGCAGTTTATTATCCGCACCCCGGTCTTCATCATGGCCAGTTCCCGGGCGCCGATGAATCCCTTCGTCTTGGCGGTAAGGGGCATGTGCAGGGTAATGAAATCCGAGTCCCGGTAAATAGTCTCCAGGGGTACCAGCGATACCCCCAGGGTGGTCGCTTTGTCCGGGGAAACCAGCGGGTCGTAAGCGATGACGCGCATCTCCAGCCCTTTGGCCCGCCGGGCGACCTCGGACCCGACATTCCCCAGCCCGACAATACCCAGCGTCTTGTTCCTCACCTCGGTGCCCGTGAATTCCGCCCTCTTCCAGATGTTGCTCTTAAGAAAGCCGTGCGCCTGGGGGATATGGCGTGCCAGGGCCAGCATCATGGCTATCGTATGCTCCGCCGCCGAAATGGTGTTGCCGGTGGGCACGTTGAGTACCACGATCCCCTTCTGCGTCGCCGCGGGAACATCGATGTTGTCCACGCCGGTGCCGGCCCGGCCGATGACCTGGAGCTTCTTACCGGCGGCGATGATGTCCGCCGTCACCTTCGTTTCGCTCCGCACGATCAGAGCCTCGTAGTCGCCAATGACCTGGGTCAACTCGTCCGGTTTCATTCCCGTCTTGACGTCGGTGGTGGTGTATTTGTCCAAGAGGTCGATGCCTTCCTGGGCAATCGGGTCAGCAATCAGAATCTTCATGGCGTTTCCTTTGGTAGCCGCAGGCTTTATGCCTGCGCAAACGCGCACCCGTTAAGGGTGCGGCCCTACGCAGGCATAAAGCCTGCGGCTACAGACTCTAGACTTTCTTGTATCCGGCTTTGGGCAGCGCTACTTTGAGCACCTTGATAAGGTCTTCAATATCCTTCTCGTTCACCCATCCCAGGTGCCCGATGCGAAAAATCTTACCATCCAGCTTGGACTGGCCCCCGGCGACGATGACATCGTACTCGGTTTCAAGCACAGCCAGGAGCTTCTTGGGGTCGAGGCCGTCCGTGGCCCTGACTGCCGTAATGACGTTAGAGGCATAGTTGAGGTCTCCGAAAAGGGAAAGCCCCAGGGACTGCACGCCCTCTCTGGCAACGCTGGCGACGCGGGCGTGGCGGGCAAAAATCTGGGGCAGGCCCTCTTTCATCATCATGTCCATGGCGGTGTTCAGGGCATAGACGCCGGTCACCGCCGGGGTCCAGGGGG
The DNA here is from genome assembly GCA_016210565.1 of Chloroflexota bacterium. Taxonomy (GTDB): domain Bacteria; phylum Chloroflexota; class Dehalococcoidia; order JACQUA01; family JACQUA01; genus JACQUA01. Next base: position 6,755 of record JACQUA010000240.1, on the reverse strand, counting down.
TCTCCCATCTGGCCTGGAAAGACTTGTACTTGGTGAAGTCCCAGTTGTAACGGGGCATCTTGGCCTGCTTATGGGCCGCCCAGGCCTGGTCGCCGAAGCTGACCATGGCCAGGCCCGGGGGTGACATGAACCCCTTCTGAGAACCGGTGACCACCACGTCGCAGCCCCAGGCATCGGACTGAAGGTCCAGGGAGCCCAGGCTGCTGATGGCATCTACGATCACCAGCTTTCCCGCTCTCTTCACTACCGAAGCGATGGCCGCCAGGTCGTTGGTGATGCCCGTCGACGTCTCGTTGTGCGTGATCAGAACGGCCTTGATGGAGGGGTCGGCCTGGAGGGCTTTCTGCACGGCTTCCGGCTCGACCGGCTTGCCCCACTCGAACTGGAGGCGCTGGACCTTCGCCCCGAAGGCCTCCACTATTTCGGCGAACCGGTCGCCGAAGGCGCCGTTGGTGGTCGCCAGCACCCCGTCGCCCGGGGAGAGGGTATTGACGATGGCGGCCTCCATGCCCCCGGTGCCGGAGCAGGTGAGGACAAAGACGTCGTTCCTGGTCTGAAAGAAATGTTTGAGCCGCTCGGCGGTGCGCTCCAGTATGCCCTTGAACTCCGGGCCCCGGTGATTGATCATCTGCTTGCTCATAGCTTTCAAGACGGGTTCCGGGCATGGGGTCGGGCCTGGGATTCTCAGATTCATTAGAAAATCTCCTTAACAAACGGTTGGACCGGGAAAATTATCCAAATCTTACCCTAATTCTGGCATCGTGGCAACTTCCGCCTGAACGAGAAACGTAAAATCGGTGCAAAACTTTCCGCCTCGTCTCCCTTATGATGGGCCAGCGCTGGCCGGTTTTCTCCCTTGACGAGTTTCTAAACAACTGTTACAATAACCTTTGTTGCATTCTTCAAAGAGCTGCTTCATATGAACGCTAACCAAAGGCGGTCCTGGTATATCGTAAGCTACAAAGTGCCATCTAACCCGTCCACGGCGAGAGTCACAATCTGGAGGAAAACCAGGGAACTGGGCGCCCTGCTCCTTCAACAGCCTGTTTACATCCTCCCCGTCTCTCCTCAATTGAGGGATGCCGTCGGCCAGCTCAAAGTGGAGATCCAGCAGTTCGGCGGAGAATGCCAGGTGCTGGAGATGGCCTCGCTTGCAGCGGACCAGGAAAAGGAGCTTACCGCGGGATTCAACCGCCTTAGAAACCAGGAATACGAGGAGGTCATCGAGGAGGCTCAGGCGCTATTACACGAGGTAGCAAGGGAATCCAGGGCCGGGAAATTCCACTTTGCCGAGCTGGAAGAAGTTGAAGGGCGTCTTGAAAAGCTGAGGGAGTGGTTCAAGACGGTAACCCAGCGGGACTTTTTCGGGGCAGACCTTCGCGCGGAAGCAACCAGAATAATGGAAGAGTGCGGAGAGGGGTTTGAAACTTTCAGCCACGAAGTCTTCTCCCGCGAAGGTTCAGCGGTTAGAGACGGAAAGACCGGCGGTTCCGCCCTGGCTCGGGGCAGGGCAGGCAAGCAGAAAGAGAGGCAGGTGTACTCGAAGGACGAGCTCATCATCAGGCTGAAAGAGGTCGTTACAGCTTTGGAGGATGGGACGTTAGAGGTCGGAGAAAAGCGGGTGGCTAACGTGCCGGAATCGGCCGCCCTGGAGTTGAAGTATGAGGACCGGCAAGGTCGGAAACGTCTGGAAATGGAAGTAGGGTGGTAGGGGCAAACCAGGTCATGCTGGAACCGGTTCGACGGTGGAACACTGGTATTTTGACATTGTTCAATCCATCAGGTCTGAAGTCTCGCGTGAGATGGGAGACTTCTTTCCGCAACGTTTGCAACTTGCCCCCGATCAAGTCGGGGGTTGGAACTCGGGATTTCCGGCTTGTCCGGGTTAGGATTTCGGATTCAGTGCTTCGGATTTTGGTTCCGGCTTGTCCCGGTTATGAAAGAAGGTGAAATTGGCATGAATGCCTTTTTTTCGACGCTGGTGCTGGTAATGCTGGCCGAGCTCGGCGACAAGACGCGGCTGATAGCCCTTATTCTCAGTGTGAGATATGCGGCGCCCTGGGTGATTTTTGCCGGGATGACCCTGGGTTATGGCGTGGTGACTGCGCTGGCCGTCATCTTCGGGGACCTCTTAAGCCGGGTATTGCCGTTTTCCATCGTGAAGTATCCCCTGGGGGCGGCCTTCATACTGTTCGGAGTCCTGTTGCTCGCTGGCAAGTGGGGCGAAGAAGAGGAGGAAGAGGGAGAAGGCAAGAAAGAAGGGCTGCTTAAGAGGGTGGAGCGGCTGGGTCCGTTCTGGGTGTCTTTCCTTCTCATCGCCCTGACGGAGATGGGCGATAAGACTCAGCTCACCACCGCGGCCATGGCCGTGCGGTACGGAGGGTCATGGATGGTTTTCCTGGGGTCCCTCACGGCTCTGGCCATTTTAAACGCCATTTTCTGTTTCCTGGGAGCGAAAATCTCGGGGAGAATCCCGATACGTCTGGTCAAGCGGGCGTCTGCCCTGCTCTTCGTCGCCTTCGGCGTATTCGTCCTCCTGTCCTCCCTGTGACAACCGGGCACACACGGCGGCAAGGAGCCCGATATTCATCCCTTTCCTCCCGGCCCTCCAATCAACATGAAGAACTATTGGAGGCGCCGCAACACTGAGGCTGCTTTTTTCCGCGACCGCGGATCAAGGCCTTAGCTCAACCCGGTCCGGTGTTTCCCAGCGAGAGGGCGTCGAAAGGGCAATTGAGAACACAGGCGCCGCATTCAATGCAGAGGTCAAGGTCGGCTATGCTGACCTTGCCGCCATCCGTCGTCAGTACCTGATGAGGGCAAACTTCAACGCAGAAGCCGCATCCCGTGCATTTTTCCGCCGCCAGTTTCAGCGTGGCTACGTCTTTCAGATAAACTATGGTCATAGTAACATCCTCCTAAACCGTTGGGTGTATTTTCAAACCCAGGGCCAGGGCCGCACCTCCTATGATAACAGACGCGACGATGAAGGGCAAAGCGCCACGCACCTCTTTTCGCACGGCCGACACCGAGGTAAACGGGGTAGAACCTGTGAAGTTCAATGCAAAGAAAGCGGAAATCGCCGACGACAGCAGCAGAACGCCAGCCAACTCAAACACGTTCCAGGAATTCTGGGGGACCAGGAACGATGTTCGCGATAGCACCAAAGGCAATGCCCAGGCCAGGCCGGCCAGACAACCCTTTGCCGAAAAAGAGCGCCCGGGTACCCAGGGAAGTAACACCGGCGTAACCACGGTTCCTGTCAGAACGGCGCCGGCCAGCGCCGGGCCAAAGGTGGACAGGCCCTGGAATGCCTGAGGCAGAGAGAAACCGGACCGGCTCGCCCCGCCAAGAACGAAAAGTAGAAATAGCATCGGGAATAAATACTTCAGGGACCAGACCAACTCGGCAGGTGTAAGCACCAATCTATCTACTAAGCCAAAGTGTACCTGGCGCATAGCCGGGGTGGCCTGCATGCCCCTATCCAAAAAGGCAGGGAGATCTTTCGCCCTGACCGGTCCGAAAACCACTCGAAAACCGGACTGTTTCTGGACCTCTAACCGCTCGACTCCGGTTCCACATAATTGGGGCAGGACCATTGTACCCTTCGACAGCACCTTGTCCAGCCGGGAAGCGCTCAGGCAACGGAGGATTTCCCCGGCGCAGAATGTGCCCTTGCCGGAGGCGCACCAGACATTGACGCCTCTGGTGTCCACCACGAGCAGCCATACGTCGTATCCCGCCATGGCCCGCCGCAGGATGTCGAAGCTCATCTTGTAGTTGGCGGAAACGAGCACCGGAGACGCGGCGCCGGGTTCACCGACGGTATACAGTCCCGGTTGGACCTTATAATTCATCCGCCCGATCTTCCACCTCATCCGCCAGAATCCCAGGATGTCGCGGGTTTTGAGCCTGCTGGAAACCCGGGGCACCTTTCCAGCCGGGGTCTCCAGGTAGCCTGTAATCCAGTGTGGCATTTGGAGCGACCAACCTCAAATCAGCGCAAGATTTGCTTATCGCTCAGGTCGTGCATCAAATGGCCTTTGTAAAAGCCCTGGCAGACAGCCCTGATTACCTGTCTGCGTTCACCAGCTTCAGGAACCTCTTCTTGCCGGCCCGGAGGACCGAACCGTCGTTAATTCTCGCTTTTTCTTCCGTTACCCTGACGCCATCTATTTCCACGCCGCCCTGGGCCAAGAGCCGTTTGGCTTCGCTCCGGCTCTTCACCAGGCCGGTCAGCGCCAGCAGGTCTATCACGGATACCGCGGCGGCGGAACCCTCCACATCGTATTGTGAAAAGGGCAGGGCAAACTCGGCTATCTCGGTGGGGGCGGCCTTTTGCTGGAAAACCCGGGTGAAATACTCCTCCGCTCTGTCAGCATCCTCCCGGCCGTGGAACTGGCCCACCAGCTCGTGCGAAAGTTTCTTTTTGCAAACCATGGGGTTTATGGCGCCCTGCTCGGTGCGGCTCTTCATTTCCCGGATTTCTTCATCCGGCACGCCGGTGAGTAGCTCGAAATAGTCGAAGAGCTGGGCGTCCGGCAGGGACATCACCTTGCCGTACATCTCAGAAGGCGGCTCGGTGACGCCGATATAGTTGCCCAGGCTCTTGCTCATCTTGTGGACGCCGTCGGTGCCGACCAGCAGGGGCATGAGGAACACCTGCTGGGGCCTCTGGCCGACCAGACGCTGCAATTCCCGGCCCATCAGGCAGTTGAACTTCTGGTCGATGCCGCCGAATTCCACATCGGCTTCGATCATGATGGAATCGTAGGCCTGAAGCAGCGGGTACAGCAGCTCGGTTATGGCGATCGGCTGTCCGGCGCAGAAACGCTTGTTAAAGTCCTCTCTGGCCATCATCTGGGCCACGGTAAACTTGCTGGTCAGACTTATCACGTCAGCCAGGGAAAACCTGGCGAACCATTCGCTCTGCCAGCGCACCTGGGTCTTCGCCTTGTCCACCACCTTGAAGAACTGCTCCATGTAGGTCTGGGCGTTGCGCCGCACCTCTTCCGCCGAAAGCATGTTGCGCGTGGCGGACTGGCCGCTGGGATCGCCGATCTGGGCCGTCCAGTCGCCGACAATAAGGATGACCTGGTGTCCCAGGTCCTGGAACTGGCGCAGTTTGCGCAACCCCACCACGTGGCCCAGGTGGATATCGGGGCGGGAAGGGTCGAAGCCCTGCTTGAGACGCAGGGGCCGGCCGCTCTCGAGCAGCCTGGTAATCTCCTCCTTGGAGATGATCTCGGCTACGCCGCGCTTCAGGACCTGCTTGGTCTTTTCGTCCAACATAGCAAAAGCAAATCAAAAATCAAAGTGCAAAAAACAAAATTACGAATGATGTCATTGCGAGCGAGGTAGGGGCGGTTCGTGAACCGCCCGCCCTTGTCAGGCGCCAACCAGGCGGGCGGTTCACGAACCGCCCGCTCCTATCCGATCTCCCTCGCCGCCGCCACGTCCCTGGCGATTTGCTCACAAAGAGCGGCCACCGAACCGAATTTCTTTTCATCGCGCAGCCGGGCAACAAACTCGATCTTGAGCGTCTTTCCATAAAGGTCGCCGCTGAAATCCAGGAGGTGCACCTCCACGGTGCGGCAATCACCCTTGACGGTGGGACAAAAACCGATGTTGGTTACCGAAAGGAATCGCTGGTCGCCGAAATTTGCCCTGGTGCAATAGACGCCGTCCCGGGGGTAGGCGTAGCGTTCGTCAACAGATACATTGGCGGTAGGGAATCCTAGCTGATTTCCTTTACCCGTCCCTGCCTCTACCCTCCCCTGCAAGCTGAAAGACCGGCCCAGCAGGTCGTTCGCCCGCTGTATGTCCCCGGTGAGGAGGGCCTGCCTGATGGCGGTGCTGCTGACTATTTCGCTGTTGATCAGCACGTGAGGGACGACCTCGACGAAGAAACCCTTCTCCTCGCCGATGGCCCGCAGCTTCTTGATGTCACCCTCCCGTCCCTTCCCCAAGGCGAAGTCCGGGCCGACCACCATTCCTTTCATCTTCAAATATTCTTGAAGCAGGTCCACAAATTCCGCGGCCGGCATCTGGAAGAGCTCGTGGTCCGGTGGGATAGCCGCCACCAGGTCCACCCCCAGCCCCTTTATCACGCTGGTCCTTTCTTCCAGGGTGGACAGATAGTAGGCGTGGTTGCCCCCGTTGAGCAGCGCCTTCGGGTTTTCCGTGAAGGTGATGACGATGCTGACCCGGTTTCCGGCACGGGCGAGCTCCACGAGCCGGGCCAGGAGCCGGGCGTGTCCGAGGTGGACGCCATCGAAGACTCCCACCGACACGACGGATTCCCGCGCCGGGGACAATTTCTCAAATTCTTTTATGACTGCAGAGTGGTTCAAGTTATTTTACCGAATCCCCCTTAATCCCCCTTTGAAGAAGGGGGAGAACTTTTTCCGGAAGCCCCCTTCGGAAAATGGGGATTAAGGGGATTTGACTTGCGTTCCCGGATGTCTTACAATGCTGATGTCTGCTAATGCTAACATAGATTTTTTCAGAGCGTCAAGGCGGAGGGGTCAAGCGCTTTGAAAAAGGGTGGCGGGGCTTTCAAAAAATATTTTGGAAGTTGGGGGCGGCAGATTGACCGGGTGACTTGACTGCCAGAGCGGTTTATGTTAGGATGTATTTTGCCTTGAGCAGGCAGAGCACCTTAACAAGTGAATAGTGGAAGAAAGCTACGCGTTTAAAACCTCGAATAAGATTTATTTGGAGAGTTTGATCCTGGCTCAGGATGAACGCTGGCG